>JAZBPE010000230.1:0-57854 GCA_036353345.1 Erythrobacter sp.
GACGGGAAAGGCGCGAAAAAGACCGAGTTCGTCCACACGCTCAACGGCTCCGGGCTTGCGGTCGGGCGCACGCTGGTCGCAATCATCGAAAACTTCCAGCGCGCCGATGGCAGCGTCGCCATTCCGCAAGCGCTGCACGCCTATACCGGCGGTCTGACCCAACTGGAGCCTGCCCCATAATGCGCATTCTCGTCACCAATGATGATGGCTATCACGCGCCCGGCCTTGCCGTCCTAGAGGAGATTGCGGCGCAATTTTCCGACGATATCTGGGTCTGCGCACCGTCAGAGGAGCAATCAGGCGCGGGCCATTCGCTGACGCTTAACCGCCCGGTGCGGCTCCAACGCTTTGGCGAGCGGCGCTTCGCAGTCACGGGGACCCCCACCGACAGCGTGATGATGGCCTTGGGCGAAGTGTTCGACACGCCTCCCGACCTCATCCTGTCGGGCGTCAATCGGGGCGCCAATCTGGGCGACGACGTGACCTATTCGGGGACCGTGTCCGCCGCGATCGAAGGGGCGCTTGCGGGCGTGCGCTCGATCGCCTTGAGCCAGGTCTATAGTAGCGAAACGCGCGGGACGACGACCGAATTTGCCGCCGCGCGCGAATGGGGAGCCAAGGTGATCCAGCCGCTTCTCGACGCGCCGTTTGCCCGGCGCACGCTCGTCAATGTCAACTTCCCCCCGCGCGAGCCGGACGCGGTAAAGGGCATTCGCGTCGTCCGGCAAGGCTTCCATGACTACTCGCGCGGCTCGATCGTTGAGGGCACCGATCCGCGCGGGCACCGCTATTTCTGGTTCGGCCTCCACGCGATCGAGCATACGCTCGACCACGGGACAGATCTTGAAGCAATCGATGACGGCTATGTCGCGGTAACGCCCCTCCAGCTCGATTTTACGCATTACGCGAGCATCGATACGATCGGGCAGCGCTTTACATCGTGATGGCGTTGGGCTGAACGAGGACCATGGCGAACGATACGCGCAAGCGCGAAAGGTTTTCGTCCGGCAAAGGCCAGGGGCGGCGGATTCGGCAGAAGCCTAAACCGCTGCGCCGGGCGGTCAAGCTGCCGGTCTGGGGCGACCTGTCGATCCGGCTCTTCGCCGCGCTGTTCCTGATCTTCGTCGTGGTCATGATCCACTGGTTCGACCGCGAAGGTCTGGCCGATAGCGTGGACGGCGATGTCAGTTTCCTCGACATCGTCTATTTCACCATGATCTCCATCACCACGACCGGCTTTGGCGACATCGCGCCCGTCAGCGACAGCGCGCGGCTGATCGAAGCGGTGATCGTCACGCCGATCCGCTTTGCGGTGTTCTTCATTTTCGTTGGCACCGCCTACAACTTCATCATCAAGCGCAGCTGGGAGAATTGGCGAATGGCCCGCATTCAAGAGCAGCTTTCGGACCATATCGTCGTGCTTGGCTACGGCGTTTCGGGCTCGCAGAGCGTCGAGGAACTGATCGAACGCGGGACCGAACCCGAATGCATCGTGATCGTCGATCCGAGTGAGGAGCGGCTGAAGGAAGCCGAAAAGTTGGGCGTCAACGTGATGGCTGCCGATGCGACGCGTGATGACACCTTGCGAGCGGTGCGCATTCACGAGGCGCAGGCGGTGCTCGTTTCGGCGGGGCGCGATGACACCTCGATCCTGATCGTGCTGACGGTGCGGCATCTTGCTCCGCGCGTGCCGATCAGCGTGGTGGTGCGCGCGGATGACAACGAACTGCTTGCGCGCCAGGCGGGTGCGAACAACGTGATCAATCCGGTGCGCTTTACCGGCCTGTTGCTCGCCGGCAGCGCGAAAGGCGCGCATATCGCGGATTACCTCGCCGATCTGGCCTCGGTTACCGGCAGGGTCCAGCTGGTCGAGCGGGTGGTCGAAGAAGACGAGTGCGGCTGTGCGATCACCGAGCTCAAGACGGGCGGACGCGGCCTTCGCATCTATCGCAACGGACGCGCGATCGGATATTGGGAAGAGGAATGCCAGAACCTTCAGCCGGGCGATGTGATCGTGGAGATCGTGCCGACGGATAACGGGGCCGCGAACGGCGATGACGAGCGGGAAAAGACCGGCGCCTGAATAGACCGGCGCCTGAACACCCTGCCCTGCGCCTTTACAGGAACAGCAGGAACACCCCGCCCATCGCCGCCATGCCGACGATGAAGTGTCCGGCATCGATGGCGAAGAGCAATCCGCTCCGGCGCTGATGCAGATAGTTGATCCCGATCGCGGGGATCATCACCCCGACAGCAAAACCGATCGCCATCATCATCACGACGTGGGGCGCGGGACTAGTGCGCGCAACGAGGTGCCACAACA
Organism: Erythrobacter sp.; assembly: GCA_036353345.1. Taxonomy (GTDB): domain Bacteria; phylum Pseudomonadota; class Alphaproteobacteria; order Sphingomonadales; family Sphingomonadaceae; genus Erythrobacter. The sequence goes on from JAZBPE010000230.1 coordinate 2,324, forward strand.
CCATTGCGATCAGCATCTCGAAGGCGAAGGTCAACGTGAAGATCACCGCCATATTCCCGCTCTTCGCCGTCTCGTCGCTCAACCGCGCGGCGCGTTGCCATGGCTTGCCGAACAAGACCCCGTACCACAGCGCGCCGACAAGGAAGAAGGCGGCCGTGCCTGCGAGCACCGGCCAAAGCGCAAAATCGTTCATGTCCATTCCTCTTCGAAAGCCTCGAGCGATCTGATCGCGAGGCTTCGTACTAGTCGCAAAGGGCGCTGTAGTGTAGAGGCGCGCGCGTCATGACATCCACTGCCACCAAGCTGCCCCTCACCAAGCTGCCTTACGCGAAGCGTATCGGCATGGTGTCGCTCGGCTGTCCCAAGGCGCTGGTCGATTCCGAACGCATCCTTACGCGCCTGCGCGCCGATGGCTATGCGATGAGCCCCGATTATGCCGGCGCTGACGTCGTGCTCGTCAACACTTGCGGCTTCCTCGACAGCGCAAAGGAGGAAAGCCTCGCCGCGATCGGGGAGGCGATTGCCGAGAATGGGCGCGTCATCGTTACCGGCTGCTATGGCGAGGAAGCGGATGCGATCCGCGCCGCCCATCCCAGCGTTCTCGCAGTCACAGGCGCGCAGCAATACGAAGCGGTAGTCGAAGCGGTGCACGAACACGCACCGCCTTCGCAGGGGCCGTATGTCGATCTCATCCCGCAGCCCGATATCAAGCTGACGCCGCGCCATTACAGCTATCTAAAGATCTCGGAGGGCTGCAATCATTCCTGCGCCTTTTGCATCATCCCGCAATTGCGCGGGAAGCTTGCGAGCCGGCGGATCGATGCGGTCCTGCGCGAGGCGGAGAAGCTGGTAGCGGCAGGCACGCGCGAATTGCTGGTAATCAGTCAGGACACCTCGGCCTATGGCGTCGACACGCGTCACGAAGCGAAGCCCTGGAAGGGCCGCGAGGTGCGCGCGCACATGACCGATCTGGCGCGCGAACTTGGGCAGTTGCGCACCGCTGACGGCTTCGCGCCGTGGGTGCGGCTCCACTATGTCTACCCTTATCCCCATGTCGATCAGGTCATCCCGCTGATGGCGCAAGGGTTGCTGACGCCCTATCTCGATATCCCGTTCCAGCACGCCGCGCCCGCGGTGCTGAAGCGCATGAGGCGCCCGGCGAATGAGGCTAAGGTGCTCGAACGGCTGCGGCGCTGGCGCGAAATCTGTCCCGACATCGCGGTACGGTCCAGCTTCGTCGTGGGCTTCCCCGGCGAAACCGAAGAGGACTTCGCATATCTTCTCGACTGGCTGGAGGAGGCCCAGCTCGACCGGGTCGGCGCGTTCCGGTTCGAACCGGTCGAAGGCGCGCGCGCCAATGCCCTGCCCGATCCTGTGCCAGAGGCGTTGAAGGAGGAGCGCTATGCCCGTCTGATGGATGTGACCGAACGCATCTCGACGGCAAAGCTCGCCGGAAAAGTGGGCCGGACAATCCCTGTCATTATCGACGAGGTGGGAGAAGCGGACGAGGACGGTGATATCGGCGCAACCGGTCGCAGCCAAGCCGACGCGCCGGAAATTGACGGGGCGGTCTATCTGCGCAACGTCCCCCGGGCACTCGCATCAGGCGATATCGTCGATGTGACGATCGAGGATGCCGACGCGCACGACCTTTACGGTGCAGTGGCGAATACCGCCGTCTGAGCGCGCTCGAACAGCCGGGCCACCATCTCGAACGCCTGCTCATTTAGACCAGAGAGTGGGGCTCACCGTGCAGGAACAGACTTATGGGCCATCGAGGGAAAGGTTTGTAGGTTGAGGTGTGAGGGCGGGGCGGCGCGCGGTGCCCGGCCCACCATCAAGCAATCGCATCGGCACAGAGCGGTGAGGTGACGATGCCCTGCGCAAATATCGCAAGCCAGTTCGGGACCCTGCGCGCCGGGGCCGCGTTGGGAGACCATGAGTGTCCATGTCAGCGCCAGCTTCGCTTTTGAGTTCGAACGCCGTACGGCTGCGCTGTTGCAATTCGAGGCCGCTTACCTGCCAGAACAGACGATCGATAGAGTATCGACCAGGATCACCCCGACCGACCATTTCGCGCGGGTCGCAGCGCAAGATGACATCGGCCAACGGATCTGGATCCAGGCGGAGGGGCGGGTCGAGGTTGATTACGAAGTTACCGTCACTTCGAACCGCCTGGTCCACGATCTGGGCACGCTGGCAGCGCTGGAGCCCCATGCCCTTGCCGGAGAGGCGGTGCCCTACCTCCTCGATTCGCGCTATTGCCGCGCCGACAAGTTCCAGAGCCTCGTCGAATCTGAATTTGGTGGAACCGCGGGGGGCGAGCGCATCGTGGCGATCCGGGACTGGATTGCGGACCATTTCAGTTATGTGCCAGGCGTCAGCGATGCGCGCACCGACGCAACCGAAAGCTTCATCAAGCGACAGGGTATCTGCCGCGATTATACGCATGTGCTGGTAACGCTCGCGCGCGCCTCTACCATCCCCGCCCGCTATGTTGCCTGTTTTGCGCCGGGCGTCACCCCCCAAGACTTTCACGCCGTCGCCGAAGTGTTCCTCGCCGATCCCGACGGCGGAGAGGGTGCAGGCACGTGGCAGCTCGTCGATGCGACCGGGATGGCGGACTTGACCGATGCGGTGAAGATCGGGGTCGGCAGAGATGCTGCCGATGTGAGTTTTCTCACCACTTTTGGCGCGATGACATTCCTGAGGAGCGAAGTCGCCGTTTCGAAGGACGGCAAATCGCGCTAAGCGTGAGCGCGAACCAATAATCACGCGGCAGAAAGGTCCCAACATCGACACGCCATTTGCCGCCGACCGCCTGCTTTTGTTTGGCGCGACCGGTGACCTTGCCCGGCGCAAGCTTCTGCCGAGCCTGTGCGCTCTTGACGCCGATGGCCTGCTGGCGGACGACCTCGCGATCTGCGGCACAGCGCGCAGCGACCTTGGCGATGCAGGGTTTCGCGACATGGTGCGCGAGGCGCTCGAACAATATCTTCCCGCAGAGCGCCGCGGCTCAATGGCGGGTTTCCTCAACCGGTTGAGCTACCACAGCCTCGATGCGACGACACTGGAAGGGTTCGAGGCGCTGGCGGAGCGGTTGCAGTCGCTCCGGTCTGGCGATGACGACGAAGACCGCGCAGAAGGCGCAGGCGGGCTCGCGATCTTCTTGTCCACCGCGCCGCGCTTGTTCCGCCCCACTATTGCCGGGCTGGAACATGCCGGGTTGACGGGTGAGCGCGTACGCATGTGCCTCGAAAAACCGTTGGGCAGCGACTTTTCCTCCTCGGCTGAGATCAACGATGCAGTTGCGCAAGCCTTCCCCGAAAGCCGTATTTTTCGCATCGACCATTATCTGGGCAAGGAGACGGTGCAGAACCTGCTTGCCTTGCGGTTCGCCAACATCCTGTTCGAACCGATCTGGAACGCGACCTATATCGACCATGTCCAGATCACCGTTGCCGAGACCGTCGGCCTTGAAGGACGCGTCGAATTCTACAACGAAGCGGGCGCGTTGCGCGATATGGTCCAGAACCATATGCTCCAGCTTCTGAGCCTCGTCGCGATGGAGCCGCCCACCAGCTTCGATGCGACGGCGGTGCGCGACGAGAAGGTCAAGGTGCTGCGCGCGCTGCGGCCTGCCTCCGCCAGCGAAACCGTGACCGGACAGTACCGCGCCGGCGCGATCGATGGCAGCGCCGTTCCGGGCTATGACGAGGAACTGGGCGAGGCGAGCACCACTGAAACCTTCGCGGCGGTCAAGGCTCATGTCGACAACTGGCGCTGGAAGGGCGTGCCGTTCTACCTGCGCACCGGCAAGCGGCTGCCCGAGCGCGTCACCGAAATCCTCGTGCAGTTTCGCTGTGTGCCGCATTCGATCTTCGAAGGCTCGCTCGCCCAGTCCTCCCCCGGTCTGCAGCCCAATTCGTTGCTCATCGGCATCCAGCCAGAGGAAAACATCACGCTTTCGCTGATGGCCAAGGTGCCAGGGCTTGACGAGGCGGGTGCATCCTTGCGCGAAGTGCCGCTTGCCATCGCGATGCCCGACGCCTTTGTTGGCCTGCACCCCCGGATCGCTTACGAACGGTTGCTGATTGATCTGCTGCGCGGCGACCAGACGCTGTTCGTACGGCGCGACGAGGTAGAGGCGCAATGGCACTGGATCGACGCCATCCGCGCCGCATGGGCACGCGAAGGAATGGCGCCGCGTACCTACACGGCGGGAAGCTGGGGCCCGAGTGCCGGAGTGGCTCTGGCAGAGCGCGACGGAAGGAGCTGGCATGAATAAGGTCCACGACACCGTCCACGCGGTCACTCAGCGCATCATCGCAAATTCGCGTAAGGGCCGCGCCGCCTATCTCGAACTCATGCGGCGCGAAAGTGAGCGCGCGCCCGAACACAAGGACATCGCCTGCTCCAACCTCGCTCACGCCTTTGCTGGGGCGGAGGAAGATCAGGACGCGATGAAGGCCGGGCATGGCCCCAATCTGGGCATAGTTACCGCCTATAACGACATGCTGTCCGCGCATAAGCCCTATGGCCGCTACCCCGATCGGCTCAAGGTTTACGCGCGCGAAGTGGGCGCGACGGCGCAGGTTGCGGGCGGCACTCCGGCAATGTGCGACGGGGTTACGCAGGGCGAGGACGGGATGGAGCTCTCGCTTTTCAGCCGTGATACGATCGCACTGGCTACCGGCGTTGCGCTCAGCCATCAAATGTTCGATGGCACTCTGTGTCTTGGTATCTGTGACAAGATCGTGCCCGGCCTGCTCATCGGAGCGCTGCGGTTTGGCCATCTGCCGACTATTTTCGTGCCCTCCGGCCCGATGCCTTCGGGCATTTCAAATGCACAGAAGCAGGAAACGCGCCAGCAATATGCGAGCGGGGAGATCGGGCGCGAGACGCTGCTCGAAAGCGAGCTTGGCTCCTACCATTCGCCCGGGACCTGCACTTTTTACGGGACCGCCAATTCCAACCAGATGATGCTGGAGATGATGGGGCTGCACGTGCCGGGTGCTGCGTTCGTCCAGCCGGGCACGAGGCTGCGCCAGGCGCTCGATTGCGCTGCCGTGCATCGCGTGGCTGCGCTGGCGCGTGACAATACGCGGTCGCTTGCCGAGGTGGTCGACGAAAAAACGATCGTGAACGCCATTGTCGGCCTGCTCGCAACCGGGGGCTCGACCAATCATGCGATCCATATCCCCGCAATCGCGCGCGCTTGCGGGGTGAGGGTCGATTGGTCGGATATGGCTGAGCTGTCGCGCGTCGTCCCGTTAATCGCGAAGGTCTATCCCAACGGCACGGGCGATGTGAACCAGTTCCACGCAGCCGGTGGCATGGGCTTCGTGCTCGGCGAATTGCTCGAAGCTGGCCTTGCGCATGGCGACATCGCGACGGTCTGGGAGGATGGTCTGGAAGCGTATACTAACGAACCGATCTGGCACGAAGAGACGCTGCACTGGTCCGCCGTGAAGCAATCGCGCGATCCCGACATGCTGCGTCCGGCATCCGATCCGTTTCAGAAAGATGGCGGCATGCGGCTTCTGACCGGCAATCTGGGGCGGGCCTGCTTCAAATCATCCGCGGTTGCCGAGGAGCGCTGGACCATCACCGCGCCCGCCCGTCTCTTTGCCGATCAGCACAGCGTTCTCGAAGCCTTCCGCACCGGTGAGCTTGACCGCGATGTGGTGGTCGTGGTGCGCTTTCAGGGGCCGCGTGCAAACGGAATGCCCGAACTTCACGCCCTGACCCCCTCGCTCGCCGTTCTGCAAGGCCGGGGTCACCGCGTTGCGCTGGTCACCGATGGGCGGATGTCAGGCGCGAGCGGCAAGGTCCCCGCCGCCATCCATGTCACGCCCGAAGCGAAAGGTGGCGGCCCGCTTGCTCGGCTGCGCGATGGCGACGTGATTACCGTATGCGCCAAGACCGGCACGCTTTCAACCGACGTCGATCTCGATATGCGCGAGCCTGTACCGCACCCGGACGCCAAACAGGGCGTCGGGCGCGAGCTGTTCCGCTTGATGCAAACCCAAGCCGACGGCGCCGAGCAGGGTGCATCTGCGATGTTGGCAAGCGCCGGCCTGTGAGAGCAGTTCTGTGAGCGCAGTCCTGAGCGTAGTTCTGTGAGCGCAGTTCTGTGAGTGCGGGACGGCTCGAAATCGCGGTCGCCGATATAGGTGGCACCAACGCCCGTTTTGCTCGTGCCTGGCAGAGCAAGGAGGGCGGTATTGCGCTCGGCGATCCAGTCATCCTCGCGACGCGCGAATATTCCGGCTTCGCCGATGCGTGGCGCACTTTCCTTTTGCAGCAACAGCAGTTCGAACCGCATGGTGCGGCGCTGGCACTTGCCGGGCCTGCGAACCTTGATCGGTTCAAGCTCACCAATGCCAATTGGGAATTCGACACGGCAACGCTTCTCGACGATATGGCGGTGCCGCGCCTTACGCTGCTCAATGATTTTGAGGCCATTGCCCATGCCATCGCGAGCAACGTGCTTGCCGAAGATCTGATGCATATTGCCGGGCCGCCAGACCCCCTCCCTCGCGACGATACGGTAACGGTGATCGGTCCCGGCACCGGCCTCGGCATCGCCTATTACAGCCGCCATCGTGGCAAACCTCTGATCCACGCGACCGAGGGCGCGCATATCGACTTTGCGCCGGTTGACCGGATCGACGACGCGATCCTTGCCGCGTTGCGCAAACGCCACGATCGCGTGAGCCTCGAACGAGTGATTTCGGGCGATGGCATCGCTGCGATCTATTCGGCAATTGCGCAACTGGAGGGCGGTTCAGCCGAGGAAACTCCCGGGGCACGGCAAATCTGGCAGCTCGCAATGACTGGCGATGAACCGGTTGCCCGCGCAGCGCTTGCCCAGTTCGTGAAGACGCTCGGACGCGCGGCGGGGGACTACGCTCTTGCGCAGGGAGCGAGCGCGGTGGTGCTGGCGGGCGGCATCGGCCAACGACTGGTCAAGCATTACGCCGCGCCAGCCTTCCACGAAGCTTTTTGCAACAAGGGCCGCTACCGGGCGATGATGGAGGCGATGCCAATCAAGCTAATGGTCCATCCCCAACCTGGTCTGATCGGCGCGGCAGCGGCCTATTTTGCGCAGGACCACGCGCAGGAGTGAGTGCGGGAGGCAACCTAGCGGGCGCCCGGGGGGTCAGTGTCCACGGCGCGGCGGCTCGGGACGAAAGCGCCAGGCCCGCATCGGGACGCCGACAACCGCGACCGTCTCCACACTCGCAACGCCCAACACTCCGCCAAGCGAAGCGTTCTCGCCGCGCCACAGCCGGTCCGCCGCCCGCCCCGCTTCGCTGCGCGTCACATGCCCGCCAAGTGCCGCGACGATCCGGCATATTGTCTCGATCTGCGTCACGCGCGGAACATTGACGAAATAGCGGAAGACCGGCCCCTCCGGCGCTCCTTCCTCTTCGAGCACCACCGCTTCTTCCCAGTCGAGCTCGGCATACCATTCCAGCGCCCGCCACCCTTCGGCGAGATGCCCTGCGCTGGCGGCGAGCGCTTCGACATCAAGCCAGTCGTGCTGGGCGAGGTGCTCGCGAACGCGCACCCGGTCGAAAGCGCGGTTCGTGTTGGAGGGATCGCGAACGGGATCGAGCCCGCTCTGCGCAACGATGCTCTCCAGCTCTGCCTTGCGAAAGCCGAGCAGCGGTCGCACGAGCGGTATCTCGGTCTCAGGCAGCCATGTTGCCGCGCGCACTCCGGCAAGGCCTGCAATCCCGCTTCCGCGTGCCAGACGCATCAGCAGCGTTTCAGCCTGATCGTCGGCATGGTGCGCCGTGGCGACTGCGCCAAGGCCAGTCTTTTCGGCCCACTGCGCCAGCGCCCGGTACCGCGCCTCACGCGCCTTCGCCTGCAGATTACCGCGCGCCGGCTTGAGAGCGGCGGAGGCGAACGGCACGCCAAGCTCGCCGCAAACCCGTTCGACCAGCGCGACTTCGCCTTGCGCTTGAGCGCGAAGGCCATGGTCAATACTCATCGAAGCAATCTCACCGGGCAAAGCGAGGTGGGCGACGAGCAGCAAGGCGAGACTGTCCGGCCCGCCCGATACCGCCAGCCCCAGTGGCCCGTCACGGTCCTCTCGAGGCCACAACTCGTCCAGCACTCTGGTAAAGGCGGTGACCGCTTCGGGATCAATCGCACCGGGCAGGATCGGCATCTCCATCGCCGCCGATCCTAGCCGCAGCTCAGGTGAAGGTCACGCGCCAGTCACGAGCAGGTCACACGGCGCCGGTTGCCCTCATATTGATCGGCCAGCCGACCACTGGCGACAGCCGGATACGTGTCCGCGAACTCGGCGAGCGCGATGCAGGCGCGCCGGGTGTCGTCCATCGCAATCATGGCCTCGGCGAGATAGAGCAGGCTGTCGGGCGCGCGCCGTGCAGTGCGATCGGCCTGGTAATTGCGCAGGAACCAGCGCGCCGCCTCTTCGGGCATATTGTCATCAAGGAATGTGCGGCCAAGGAGGTTGCGGCCATATGTGATCTGGCTGTGGTCCGGATATTGCTCGATATAGGCGGCAAGCTGCTGGCGCGCCTCAGGCAGGAAGCCCGCGTCCCACAAGCGAAAGCCATAGGAATATTCGTCGTCCCCCGGATCGCTCGTCTGTGGTTTGGTGATGGCCTGTACGGCGGCGAGCCGCTCGGGACTTGGACCGGCTATCGGGGCGGCTACGGCTTCCCCGGCCTGGTCGCTGTCATCACCCGAAGCGCCGCCGGTCATCGCAGCGAGGTTGCTGTCGGTTGCGGGGCGGTCTTCCTGCGCGTCGGCATCACTATCTCCAAATGCGTCGCGGGCGGTGTCGTCGCTGGTGGGCGCGCCGAACTCGTCAGTTGGAGCGATCGCCGGACCAGGCACGACCATGCGGGTTTCGAGCGCTGCAATCCGCTCATCATACTGACGCAGGCGGTTGGTGTCTTCCTCGGTTTGCGCGGTCAGGCGTTGCAATTGGCCTTCCAGCGCATCGAGCCGTGCGAGAACCGTGGTCAACGCCGAAGTCGAAACAGCGGGCGTGGTCGCGGTGTCGACAGGCGGCTGATTGTCCGCGCTGATCTGCGGTTCGAAAAAGCGCCCGTCGCCGCCGGGAAATACAGCCCGCTGGAGCGCCCGGATCTCCGCTTCGGCCCGGCGCAGACGCGCTTCGGCATTGTCCTGCGCGGCGGCGGGCACGGGCGTGGTCACAAGCATTGCGGCGGCGGGCAACAGGCCCAGCGAAAGCGTGAAAAATCGTGCGAACGCCATCGTCTGTGAAGCTCCAGTCATGAGTGACGCACGAAGAATACAGCGGCCTCGAACGCGCGAAAATCATGCGCGAAGGTCTGCGCCAGTTCAACGTGCGCATTGCAAATGGTGGGGGAAAGCAGGCAGATCGACAAATCAGTTATTGATCGTTGCGCCCTCACCAGCCTGCCCTGCGCGGGCAAGCAGTGCGTCGGCGGACACCGCCGCATCCGGGAGCGTGACCATCTCGTCAGCAAGGCGCGGAACCGATTGCCCGCCGATCGTGATGTCGAGCATGTGCGGACGTCCGGTGTTAAGCCGCGGGTCGTCAGCATCCGCGGGTATCTCGAACGTGTCCCCGCCTTCGAGCACACCTTCGAACAACTTGTCGCCCCCATCTTCGTAGAAACGTACCCACGCGCCTTCGCCGACCGCAGTGAAGACAACCGGACCTTCGCGCGGCGGGGGGGCAGGCTCTACATCGGGTGCTGCAGCTACAACAACACGCTCGCTATCCTCCGGTTCGCCTTCGGCGACCAGGGGTGCCGGCCCGGTACCTGCGGCGAAATAGGTGCTGTAGAACATGAACGCGCCAACGGCGAGGATGACCGCTGCGATCCCGCCAAACCAGACGAGGCCGGACGAAGGCAGCTTGGCCGGATCACCCGGCTCCATTCCGCCCGCGACCGCACTTCGGCGCGTTTCGCCTTCTGCCAGCTGCGCGCGTACCGCATCCGCCGTCTCTTCACGGTCGAGACCAACGGCACGGGCGTAATTCTTGGCAAAGCCGATCGCGTAGGTCCGCGAGGGCAGATCTTCGAACCGCCCTGCCTCGATCGATTCGAGGTGGCGGATCGGAATGCGCGTTTCGGCGGCAATGTGCGAAAGCTCAACACCCTTTGCCTCACGCGCCGCGCGCAGACGTTCGCTCACGCTTTGCGGCTCGGCCACAGCCTGCGTTTCGGGTGTGCCCTCCTCCAAGCTCATATTGCTTTGTTCGTCCATGACCCCGTCCACTTAGCGTGGTTTTATGCAATTTATCACGAATGGCAATCCGATGGCGTCAGCCGGTCTGTCAAGACCTTGCAGCTTCGGCCTTCGTCCGCCACGTTCAGTCGCCCCGTTGCCGGGATGACCGGAGGATGCGGCAAGCAACCGGTTACCATCGAGCGCAGCCACGTCAATCATACTCGATCTCGCGCGCTTGCGCCCATTCGGCAAGCGAGCGGCGCAGATCGACCTGCGGTTCGAGCAGCCAGCCATCGACTGCCATGCGCAATTCTGCGAGATCGACCTTGCGCACCAGTTCCTTGATCGGGCCGACCGCGGCTGGCGTGATCGACAGGCGGCGGAACCCGATGCCCAGCAGCGCCAGAGCTTCCAGCCGGCGCCCGCCCATTTCTCCGCAAACGCCAAGATCGACGTTGGAGCCGACCGTACCCTGAACCACCCGCCGCAGAAACCGGAAAATTGGCAAGGAAAGCCAGTCATAGCGCTCAGCCAGCCGGGGATTGGCGCGGTCGGCAGCGAACAGGAACTGGGTGAGGTCGTTCGTGCCCACCGACAGGAAGGAGAGCTTGGGCAACAACAGGTCAAGCATTTCCGCCAGTGCTGGCACTTCGAGCATCGCGCCATATTCGACGCGTTCGGGCATCACTTTCTTCTTGGAGCGCAAAAAGCTCATCTGCTCTTCGAACACAGCGCGCGCCGCGTCGAATTCCCAGACTTCGGAGACCATCGGGAACATGACGTAGAGCGAGCGCCCGGCCGCAGCCTCGATCAACGCGCGGGCCTGGGCCTTCATCAGCCCTTCGCGTTCAAGCGCGAGGCGCAGCGCGCGCCATCCCAGCGCAGGGTTTTCGTCATTCGCCGCGATCTGGGAAGCGAGATAGGGCACGGCCTTGTCTCCACCGATATCGACGGTGCGGAAGATCACCGGTTTCGACCCCGCCGCATCGAGCACGTCGCGATAGAGCCGCAACTGCCGTTCGCGCTGAGGGAGCGTAGCGGAGACCAGGAACTGGAATTCGGTGCGGAACAGTCCAACTCCGTCGGCTCCGGTCATCGCCAGCGCGTTCATATCGTCGCGCAGGCCTGCATTGATCATCACCTGAATACGCGTGCCACAGCGCGTGAAGGGCTCGACATCGCGCAAGCTCGCATAAGCGGCCTGGCGTTCGCGCGATCGGGCAAAGCGCTGGGCGAACGCCTCCTCGACCTGCGCACCGGGGCGCACGACCGCCTTTGCTGCGTCAGCATCGAGAAGGACCGGATCGCCTTCACGCACGAGACCACGAATACCCTTCGCTCGGCCCAATACGGGCACTCCCATAGCCCGCGCGACGATCACGACATGGGCAGTAAGCGACCCCTCTTCGAGGATCACGCCCTTTAGCCGCCGCCGATCGTATTCGAGCAGTTCGGCGGGCCCCAGGTTGCGTGCGATAAGGATCGTATCGCGCCGAAGTCCCTGAGACGCCGCAGTTCCAAGCTGGCCCGAAACAATGCGCAGCAACCGGTTGGCGAGATCTTCCAGGTCGTGCATCCGGTCGGCGAGTAGCGGGTCGTCAATCTCGCGCATCCGCATGCGGGTGTGCTGCTGCACACGCTCGATTGCGGCTTCGGCTGTCAATCCAGAATCAATCGCTTCGTTGATGCGCCGTGACCAGCCCTCGTCGTAGGCGAACATCTTGTAGGTCTCGAGCACCTCTTCATGTTCGCCGCCGATGCCGAAGTCGGCCTGACCTGTAAGGTTGTCGATCTGCTCGCGCATCTTGTCGAAGGCGCGGTAGACACGCTGCCGTTCAGCCTCGGTATCGTCAGCCATGACCTGATCGATCCGAACCCGTGGCTGGTGGTAGGCAGCAATGCCCTGGCCAAGACCCTTGACCAGCGTGAGCCCGTCGATGGTCTGCGGTCCGGCATCGCGCGCACTGAGGCCAAGCGCATCCTCCTCGTCCACCAGTTCGGCGTTGGCGATAAGTTCGGACAGCACCATGGCAGTGGTCTGAAGCGCTTCGATCTCGACCTCTTCATAGCGGCGCGGATCGACATGCTGGACGCATAGAGCGCCTATCGCACGCTCGCGATAGACGATGGGGACGCCGGCGAAGGAATGGAATTTCTCTTCGCCTGTTTCCGGGCGATACTGGAAATCGGGATGCGCCTTCGCCTCGGCCAGATTGAGCGTTTCGACATTATGCGCAATCGTGCCGGTCAGCCCCTCGCCGATCGCCATCCGGGTGACGTGCACCGCTTCGGCGTTGAGCCCGCGGGTCGCGTAAAGTTCCAGCATTCCATCGCGCAGCAGGTAGATCGAGCAGACCTCGCTCGTCAGGCATTCACCGATGATGTCAACGACCTGATCGAGCTTGCCTTGGGCGTGCATGCGCGAGGCCATGACCTCGTGCAGGCGAGTGAGGATCTGACGTGCGGAAAGGGCGGCGGTCATTGGTTGCCCACGAACCTAGAAGCTAAGTGCGCAAAAGCAAAGCGGGCGCGCGATGCGCCGGTCGCGACCAATGCTGTCGAGGAAAGCGGAAAACTGCGCTAGGTTCGCGCGATCTCTTCCTTCAATCGCAATTTCTGTCGTTTGAGCGTCTGGATCATCGCGGTGTCGGGCTGCGGTCTTGCCATTTCGGCGCGCAATCGCGCCTCCAGCCCAGCATGTTTCGATTGCAGTGCGTTCATGTGGGAATTCGCTGCGCTGGAAACGGTCGATGATGCCATCTGCATTCTCCTGTGTGCGAGCGGGGGGCTGCCCCCGGGACAGCGACTCGGTACACACGCGATGGCGGACCGGTCCGCTGGCATGCATGTGATCATATCGCGCCGCCCCTTGCAAAACATTTTCGACCCGGTTGAGTGCCAAGTCCGTCCGATTCGCCTTCGAATCGGTTTTGTCTGATCCAAGGCCCCGCGTACTTCGCTCGCCCAGCCACGCGCTTCGCGTTAGGCACGGACGCTATTACTTCATCAACAAAAGCTCCAATAACGCCCATGAACCTCGACGAACAAGAATTGACGCGCCGGCTCGCATTGCTGCGCACCGAGCACCGGGACCTCGACGCTGCAATTCTTGCATTAAGCGAGGCGCGCGCCAAAGGCGGAGAGGGCGACCAGTTGCAGATCGCACGGCTGAAAAAGCGCAAGCTACGGCTAAAGGACCAGATCTCGCTGATCGAAGACACGCTGCTACCCGATATCATTGCGTAAGACGCGCGCGGACTGACGGGTTTGCCGGCCATGTGCCGGGTCGGGACAGGTCCGCATATTCAGGGGGACCACTACCCTCGGGTGCTATCTCTTCGATGCGTGCGTCCCTACCGCACACAGTCATGGACCGCCCGCCCAATTCCGACCAATCGAACCTCACCCGGGCCATCGTCGAAGCGCTCTATGTCGATGCACTCGTTCTGGCCGAGGAGGTCCGCGCCGTCTTCGCGCAAGGCACCACCCCCGGCCCCGCAAGCAGCGATGCCCATATGCGTCTGGCACTCTCGACTGAGGGACTGAAGACGACCACGCGCATGATGCAGGTGCTTGCCTGGCTGCTTAACCAGCGCGCCTATTTCACTGGCGAGTTGAGCGAGGCACAGGTGCGCAACCATGGCGAGCTTCCGCCCGATCGCCCCGCCGATGAACGCGCGTTGGCCCTGCTCCCGTCCGCGATCACGGATCTGATCGCCGAGACCATGCAACTGCATGAGCGGATCGCACGGCTCGACGAGGCATCGCGCGGTGAAGGCGGTGAGGGATCTCCGGCCCGGGCCATGCATGACAGCCTCAAGCGGCGGATCGGCGAAATCGACTGACCCGGCGTGGCGTTAAGCCACAGCAACAGCGGCGTGCCAGCGCTCCAGCCTGGCTTCGCGTTCGCTAGCGGGCATGTCTGGCTCGAAGCGTGACAAGGGCCCCTGCATCGCATTGGCTGCGCTTGCGACGTTGGAATAGAGCCCGGCACCCGTCGCCGCCAGCATCGCTGCGCCCAATGCGGTGGTTTCGATGAAGGCGGGACGCTCGACCGGCAGGCCGATAATATTCGCAAGGTCCTGCGCCATCCAGTCATTCGCTGCCATGCCGCCATCGATGCGCAGGCTTTTCCATGCCTGCCCGTCGGCGGCGAAGGCCTTGGCGAGATCGAAGGTCTGGTGCGCCATCGCTTCGAGCGCGGCGCGGGCGAGTTCGGGCTTGCCGCTAGAAAAACTGAGGCCGCAGATCAGTCCGCGCGCTTCGCTGTTCCAGTGCGGCGCGCCCAGCCCGGCGAGTGCGGGAACGATCGTGACGCCGCCGCTATCGGGAATGGAGCGGGCCAGTTCCTCCGTCTGGCTCGCGACCTCGACGATGCCAAGCGAATCGCGCAGCCACTGTATGAGGCTTCCGGCGGTGAATACCGAGCCCTCAATCGCGTAGGTTCGGACGCCGTTCTCCTGCAAAAGCACGGTGGACAGCAATCGGTTGTCCGACGTCGGCGCGGTGTGTCCCTGATTGGTCAGAATGAAGGCGCCGGTGCCATAGGTCGCCTTCGTCTGACCGGGAACCATGCAGCCCTGCCCGATCGTGGCCGCTTGCTGATCGCCCGCAAGCCCCGTAATCGGGATTGCACGCCCAAAGATCGACGCATCGGTCTCGGCCAGCCCGCCCGTCATGTCTGTGATTTGCGGGAGCGCGGCGGAGGGCACGCCCAGACGTTCGCAAAGCCCCTCATCGAACCCGCTGCCTTCCAGCTCCATCAGCATGGTGCGGCTGGCATTGCTGGCATCGGTCAGATGAGCGGCGCCGCCAG
Source organism: Erythrobacter sp. (assembly GCA_036353345.1). Taxonomy (GTDB): domain Bacteria; phylum Pseudomonadota; class Alphaproteobacteria; order Sphingomonadales; family Sphingomonadaceae; genus Erythrobacter. The sequence goes on from JAZBPE010000230.1 coordinate 17,355, forward strand.
TGAGGTTGAAGACCAGCCAGCTTTCGACCGTGCCCAGGGCCAGCCGCCCCGCATCCGCCGCAGCGCGGACCTCGACGACATGGTCCAGCATCCAGCGCATCTTGGTGCCGGAGAAATAGGGATCGCAGACCAGGCCGGTCCGGCGCTGGATATCCTCCTCGAACCCGGCCTTGCGCAGTTCCTCGCACAGCGGTGCGCTACGGCGGTCCTGCCAGACTATCGCGCGGGTCAGCGGCGCTCCGGTTTGCCGATCCCACGCAACAACCGTTTCGCGCTGGTTGGTGATCCCGATTCCGGCGATCATTGCCGCCCCGCCCGCTTTGGGTATGACCGCCTGCGCGCATTCCAGGGTCTTCTCCCAGATCTCGGCCGCATCGTGCTCGACCCATCCGGCTTTAGGATAATGCTGCGCCAATTCGGCCTGCGCACTTGCGACAAGCGCACCGTCGCGCGCGAAGACCATGGCCCGTGTCGAGGTAGTCCCCTCATCGAGAACGAGGGTATAATCGCTCATCGCTGCTCTCCTTTTTGGCGCGATCATCTAGCGCGCAGGCAACCTCCCGCAAACCTGCAGCATCTCGACACGGCAAGCGCTGCGGCCCATATGCCAGAACGCGATGGTGGCGATGCCCGAAAAACCCTGGCCCACGGGCCTGTCCGAACCGGTCGATGCCCTGGTGTCGCGGGTGCTTGCGCCCAATCCCTCCCCCTACACTTTTACTGGCACGCAGACCTATGTAGTGGGCCAGCCGGACGGGCCCGATTGCGCGGTCATCGATCCGGGGCCAGACAAGCCAGCGCATCTGGACGCGATCGAAGCAGCTCTTGCAGGACGTCGCTGTACCGCGATCATGTGCACCCATACCCACCGCGATCACTCGCCCGCCGCCGCCCCTCTGGCCGCACGAACCGGCGCGCCCATCATCGGCTGCGCGCCGCTCATGCTTTCGACCGATCTTCCACGCGCGGACGAATCCTTCGATACGACCTACGCGCCAACCCGCGTGCTCGAGGATGGCGAGAAGATGTGCGGTACCGGATGGACGCTCACCGCAGTGGCAACACCGGGGCACACCTCGAACCACCTGTGCTTTGCGCTGCAGGAGACCGGCGCGCTGTTTACCGGCGACCATGTCATGGGCTGGTCCACCAGCGTTGTCGTCCCGCCTGATGGCAATATGGGGCACTACCTTGCCAGCCTTGAAAAGCTGCTCATGCGCGAAGATCGCATCTACCATTCTGCGCACGGTCCTGCGATTACGAAGCCGCAGCAATTGGTGCGCGGCATGATCGGGCACCGCCGTCAGCGCGAGAACCAGATCCTGCGGCTGCTGGGCGAAGAGGCGCGCACCGTCAGCGAATTCATTCCCGCGATGTACAAGGGGCTGGACGAGCGCCTCATACCCGCTGCCGAAATGAGCGTGTCGGCGCATCTGATCGATCTGGAGCAGCGCGGCGCGGTGGAGCGCACGCGCAAAGCAGGGGTCGAGATATGGCAGCCGGTCTGAAAATGCGCGAGGCAAACGGTCCTGCCACCGCTGCGCCTGCAACTGGCGTGCTTTCGGCGCGCGGTGAGCTGATGCTGGGTCTTGCCGCGCTTGCCTGTCTCGCCGCTGCGTTGTTTCTTGGTTACCGCGCCTATTTCTTCGAGGAGGAGGGCGATCCGGTCGGCAGCGCGATGCTTGCCTTCGAGAAACAGAACGCTCTCGTCGTCTTTGCCAGCCGCTTCGAAGTGGTGGCGGAGAGCGAGTACGAACAAACGGTCGGCCCGGTCACGGTGCGCCGTGTGCGGCAGGCGGCGATCATCCCGGCGAGCGTGGACTACCGGCTCGACCTTGGAGCGGTGGACCGCGAAGACTTGGCATGGGACGCTGAGACGCAGACGCTGACAATAAGCCTTCCGCAATTGCGAACTTCGCGTCCCAATCTCGACGAAAGCGAAGCCCGCATCTTTACCGAAGGGCTGCTCAACAGCGCCGGATCGCAGCAAATGCTCGCCGAAACCAACTCGCAGATCGCCCAGCGCAAGGCGACGACGTTTGCCAAGAACCCCGAAATCCTCTCCCTCGCCCGCAGCGCGGCGCGCGACGCCGTGCGCCAGAACCTCGCGATCCCGCTGCAAGTTGCCGGCTACGAGCAGGCCAGCGTAGAAGTCAGGTTCGCCGACGAATAGAAAAAGCGCCTCGAAAATCCGCGCAAGAGACCTTAAGTGACGCGCGAGAAAATAAGCGAGGAGACGCGATATGAGCATCGCCACCAGAATACCTTCGGGCGAAGATCTGCTCGCCGAAATCGACCGGCTGCGCAAGGAGCGCAATGCCGTGATCCTCGCGCATTACTACCAGACCCCCGATATTCAGGACATCGCCGATTTCGTCGGTGACAGTCTCGAGCTATCGCGCAAGGCCGCCGATACCAATGCCGATGTGATCGCGTTTTGCGGGGTCAAGTTCATGGCCGATACCGCCAAGATCCTCAGCCCTGAAAAGATCGTGATCCTGCCCGATATGGATGCGGGGTGCAGCTTGGAAGACAGCTGCCCGCCGGAGAAATTCAAGGCTTTCCGAGAGGCGCATCCCGATCATATCGCTCTGACCTATATCAATTGCTCGACCGAGGTGAAGGCGCTCTCCGACGTCATCGTCACCTCCTCCAGCGCGGAAACGATTCTTCAGCAGATACCCAAGGACCAGAAGATCATTTTCGGGCCGGACCGGCACCTTGGCGGATGGCTTAGCCGGAAGTTCGATCGCGAAATGCTGCTGTGGCCCGGCGTATGCATCGTGCACGAAGCGTTCAGCGAGACAGAGCTTCTAAAGCTCAAGCAGCAATATCCCGGCGCGCCAGTCGCGGCGCATCCCGAATGTCCGCCGACGATCATCGACCATGCCGACCATGTAGGCTCAACCAGCTCGATTCTGACCTTCGCCAAGGAGTTCGAAGGCGACACGCTGATCGTCGCGACCGAGCCGCACATCATTCACCAGATGGAAAAGGCGCTGCCGGAAAAAACCTTCATCGGCGCGCCGGGCGCGGACGGGAACTGTTCGTGCAATATCTGTCCGTACATGGCGCTCAACACGATGGAGAAGCTCTACACCGCGCTGCGCGATCTGAAGCCGCGGATCGAGATCGAGGAGCAGCTTCGCCTCGATGCCAAACGCAGCCTCGACAAGATGCTCGAAATGGCAAGCGCGAGCGTTGGCAAGGGCGATATCGGCGCGGTCGAGATCGAGAATCTGCCAGCGAACGAGGTGCCGAGCGGGGACTGACGCGGCCTGCTACCCCTCCAGCCGGTCGATCAGCATGTGCGGCGTCGCGAGGCCGACTGCCATTCCGGCGGCGATCGCGGGAACCAGCAGGCCTGCGGAAAGAGCAAGCGCAATGGCGGAAAGGCCCGCAATGGCCAGGATCGTCGTGGGAGCCGATGCCTCGATAGTGCGCCGCACTCCGTAGGTCTCGCTTAGTCGCATGGTCACCGGCAGCGCGCGCAGCGCAAAGAAAACGAAGGCAACGGCTAGGACCGGAGAAAGCAGAGCGACCGCCGCAACCGCGACCATGCCGAGGACAGCCGATCGCTCCCGTTTGATGGCTGCGAGCAACGCCAAGGCGACGCCAACCGCCCCGGATGCCGCGACGCCACACAGAAGTAATCGTGGGATCGCCGCGCCCGTTATTTCGGCGAAGACCATGCTTGTCGCATCCGGCTGGAACAGCGCCGATCCGCCCACCGCCATCAGCGCTATGGCTCTCGTAGCCAGCGGGTGCCCTGCCTCCTCGCCCGCGAAATGCCATGCCGAGAGCGCGAGAAAGAGTGCGAGGCCAAGCAGCGGCGCGGCAAGCCAAAGAGCTGCGACAGCGGCGGACACTGCCAGGTATCCGATACCTTCCGGGATCGAGGTCGCGAACAGTGCCCCGCCGCGCTCGACTATCGTTCCATGCGCAAGACCGGCGAGGAAGAAGGCGGCGGCAACAATCATGCTTGCTGCCTCGCCCAGCACCTGAGCCAGAGCGGCAATCGCCAGCAGTGAGAGCGCGGCGCGGGAGCCCGGCACGCTGACGCTGCGTAGCGCCAGCATGCGGACGTCCACAGCCGCCATCGTTAGTCGCCCCGCGATGCGGCGATGGCCGAAGCCTCGGGATTGTTATCCAGCGCCTCGACCGCCGGCACATAGCCCTCAAGCGCGCTGCGGCGCAGGACATAGCGGCTGAGGATCAGACCATAGATCAGCTTCGACGACACGTCGGCGATGGAATAGAGCAGCTGGCGCACCACCACCACGTCGCCCGTGAAGCCGAGTTGTGGCAAAGCATAGGCAATCGGATAGAGGCCCCAGGTCGCGAGGAAATACCACCAGATGTTCGATGGCCAGACCTTGAGCGGTTCGGGGCTCAGCGCGATCCCGCGCTTCACGACGCTGCGAACCTCGACAATCAGCCAGACGAAGAAGAGGGTGGAAATAATGCCCCAGACATTGAGCTGAACCCAGTCGCCTGCTTCGCCGAACTGGCCATAGAGCCCGGTCCAGATCATCAGCAGCGCGGGCACGATCATGCGCAGCGAGCGCACGTGCAACTCGGGCCGCGGCAGCGCGAAGGCAATCGCGAGTTGGGTCAGCAGGATCGGAACGGTGATGGTCCAGTTGCCGTAGCGGAAAGCATTGGTGAACGTCTCGCCTTCCGAAAGCGGGAGGTAGAGCCCGCCGACGAACTGGTAACTCGCCTCCCATAGGGTGAACTCGCGCAGCATGCTGAGCCCCGCGGAAGCCATGACAACGGCCGAAAGGATCGGCACGATGCGATAGCGCGGCGCAAGTTGCAGGCTCATCATCAGAAAATAGAGCATGAACGCAAAATGTGCGCCGTAGCTGACCATGAGAATCAGCGATCCGGTGGTGTACTGACCGGTTGTGAGGGAAACGAGATTTTCGATGTTCCCGAGCTGCTCGGGACCGGAGGGAGCAATCATCACAATCATCCTGAACGTGCGCCCGCGAGGTTTCGCGAACAACAGCACCGCAACCAAATTAGCCAATTGCGGTTGTGTTCCATTATGAAAAAGAACGAGTCCGAAAACCGGTTGGCCGATCACAGCGGTTCGCCGCTACAGGGTCTGCGCGGCTGGTTGCTGCATCGCATCTGGGCGAGCTACTGGCTGCTGCCGGTTATCGGGGTTGCACTGGCGCCGATAGTTGCGCTGACATTGTTATGGTTTGATCGCACGTTCCTGACCCAGTTCCTGATCGAGAACGACCTGAACATCGTCGCGACAGCGGAAACCGCGCGCGACTTTGCCGGTGTTGCCGCGAGTGTCGCAGCAGCTTTTATCACGCTCTATTTCTCGATCACACTGATCGTCATCAGCATGGCGGCAGGCAATCTGGGTGTGCGCCTGATTGACCGCTGGCTCGAAAAGAAACTGGTGCGCGTCAGCATATCGGGGCTTGCGTTCACGCTCGTCACGAGCCTTCTCGCGATGATCGCGACCGATGCGGATGCGCCAATGGAGCGCGTGCCCCTGAGCCTGATCGGGTTTACGCTCGCCCTGCTCATGATATCGATTGCGATGCTGGCCGTCGCCCTGCATGACCTTGGCCGTACGATGTTCGTCGACACCTCGATCAATCGCCTGGCGCGCGACGCAGGCCAAGTTCCTGACCGCTTCAAGGGGAAGACAGTGGAGGAGATCCAATGGGCGGGCACGATCGAGGCCCAGAAGGCTGGCTATATCGAGGGCATCGACGTGGAGCGTCTGCGCAAGCTGCTGAAGGACCTGCCCGGCCGTGTGCGGATTTGCGCAAGCCCTGGCCAGCACGTGCTGCGCGGACAGACGCTGATCGCCTTCGAAACCATGCCGGCGAACGAAGGGGACCTGCATGCCTGCATTCCCATCGGGCCATGCCGCTCCAACAGCGAAGGCGCGGTGTTCCAGATCCGCCTGCTGGTCGAGATCGCGGCGCGCGCGCTCAGCCCCGCAATCAACGACTTCTATTCGGCCATCGCCTGCGCGGACGCCCTTGCCGAAGCGATCATGGACCACCGCAAGACCTGGATCGCCGACGACGAGATCGCGGTCCTGCGCGATGACGAACGGTTCGAACTGCCCGGACAGGATTTTCGCGGCCTGTTCCAGGATCCGCTCAGCGCCTTCCGGCAGGCGGCCTCGCAATATCCATCGGTCAGCATCCGCATGATCGGCAACTACCATCGTATCTGCGAGAACCTTGCCAGCGAAGACCGCTCCGAACCCCTTATCGGTTTTCTCGCGACCCTTGCGCGCGAACTGGCTCACCACGCCGAAAGCGTTTCTACCTATGAGTGCGACAAGCGCGATATACGCGAGAAGATGAACAGGTTCGAAGACTGGCTGCGCGACAATCATCTATACCTGCGCGATGCGGCATGAAGGCGGAGCTTCGTTTTTTCTGGGCTCGGCTGAACGCAAATTACTGGTTCTACCCAGCGCTTTTCTCGGTCTTTGCCGCCATTCTGGCGATTGCCATGATCTATCTCGACCGAGCCGGCTTCGCCCGCTTCCTGAGCGAACGCGAGATCATTATACCCGTCCGACCGACCGGTGCCACCAACGCGCTGACGGTGATGGCGAGCGCGCTGATTGGCATCGCCTCCACCGTCTTCTCGATCACCCTGGTCGCAGTCACCTTTGCCAGCGGCACGTACGGGCCACGCCTCCTCACCAACTTCTTGGAGGACAAGGGCAACCAGATCAGCCTGGCGACCTTCATCGGCAGCTTCGTCTACGCCATCATCGTGCTGCGCGCTGTGCGCACGGAGGACGAGACACAAATTCTCGAAGGCTCATCTACGGCGTTGCCCGGCTTCGCTCCGCAGCTCTCGCTCCTGGTCGCGTATGTCCTGATGGGGCTGTCCGTCGGGGTTCTGGTGTTCTTTCTCAACCATGTGCCATCCTCGATCCGCATCAACAAGGTGCTCGAACAGATCGGGCGGCGGCTGATCCAGCTGGTCCGCGATACCTATCCGGCCGAGAACGAGTTCCGCGATGCGCGCAAGTCGCAGGGCGGCAAAGCGCTCACGGCGTGGGGCACGGGCTACGTCCAGCTGATAGATTTCGAGGATCTCGAAGCCATTGCGCGGGAGTGCGGCTGCACGTTCTCCCTAGCCATCCGCACCGGCGATTTCGTTCACCGCGATCTACCGGTGATGATGGTCGAGGGCTGCGATCCTGAGGACATACAAGACCGTGTTCGGGCCTGCTTCAACCTTGGCGCAATCCGCACGCCCGAGCAGGACCCCCAATTTCTCATAGACGAACTGGTCGAAATCGGCCTCCGCGCGCTTTCGCCCGGAATCAACGATCCCTTCACCGCAATCACGGCGCTGCACTGGCTGGGCGCAGCCACGGCAGAAATTGCGCGGCGCGATCTGCGCCAAGACGTGTGCGGCGAAAATGCGGAAGATTGTCCCGTCATACCGCTGGCCGACGACTTCAAGCATTATTGCGACCGGGGCTTCGGCTCGATCCGCACCGCTGTCGCAGCGAGCCCCAATGCTGCGCTGGTGATGCTCGACGTTCTGGGCAACGCGGCGATTCCCTTGCGCGATTCGCACCGTCGCTCGATCCTGCGTGATCACGGCAAATGCCTCATGGAACAGGCGCGACAGGCGCTCGTCGGGCCTGACCTCCAAACGGTCGAGAAGCGCTACGCCTCATTCGAACAACGCTTCTGGGACTAGGGACGCGTCGCGCTCATCCGCGCGGCAACCAGCGCGCTTCCGACGAGGGCCATGCCGAGGATGTCGAGACCGCCCAGAACCTCTCCGAACACCGCGTAACCGATCAGCGCGGCAATGGCGGGCTGTGTCAACAGCGCCAGGCCGATGACGAGCGGCGGGAAGTGACCGAGCGCGAACACCAGCAGGCCCTGCCCGATGATCTGGCTGGTGAGCGCGAGGATAAGGATAGGGGTCCAGTCGGTCGGCCAGATCGGCTCTCCCAGGATAAGGGCGATTACAAGCAGCAGCGGGCAGGCGACGCCCGAAACCCAGACGAGCAGGCTCCACGATCCAAATCGCGCGCGTGCGCCCTGCAGCGCCAATAGATAAACGGCGTAAAGCGTACCGGCAGCCAGACAGAAGAGATCGCCGACGAAAGTGCTTGCGGAAATTTCGAGGCTGCGGCCAAGCAGGATCGCCGCCCCGGTCAGCGCGCAGGCAATCGCAACCCACTCGAAACGCTGCGGCAGGACGCGAGCGGCGAAAAAGCCCCAGACCAGCAGGATGACCGATCCAGCATTGCCGAACAGCGTCGCATTGCCAAGCCGGGTGAGGCCAATCCCGACATGCCAGCTTGCCAGATCAAGTGCGAAGGCGGCCGCGCCGATCGCGACCAAGACCATACTGCGCGCGGGCATCCCGGACAGCTTCTGCTCGGTAAGCCGGGCGATGAAGACGAGAACCGGGAGCGCCAGCGCCAGCCGCCAGAAGGCCGCACTTACCGGCCCGGTATCGGTCAAGCGCACCAGCCATGGCCCGAAGGCAAGCGCCACATTGCCCGCAAGCAGCGCGGCGAGCAGCAACCCGCTCGCGGCCCTCGCGCCCAAAATGCGTTTGCCGGGCCCAAGCTTTTCCATGCTTGCGCCCTAACGGCGTCCCCGCCAAGTGAACAGCCGACACGACCGCTTGAGGAGACGCCCTACACATGCATGATGTTCTGTTCCAGCCGCTGAAGCTTGGTGCGCTTGAAGCGCGCAATCGCATCTTCATGGCCCCGCTCACCCGTGGCCGCGCGGCGGAGCCGATGTTCGTGCCCAATGCGATGATGGCGACCTATTACCGCCAGCGCGCCAATGCGGGCCTGATCCTGACCGAGGCGACCGGGATCAGCCGCGAGGGACTTGGCTGGCCGTCCGCGCCCGGCATCTGGTCGGACGAGCAGGTCGAGGCATGGAAGCCGATCGTCGAAGGCGTGCACGAGGAAGGCGGTCTGATCGCCATGCAGCTGTGGCATATGGGCCGCCTCGTCCACCCCTGGTTCCTTAACGGCGGCACCCCGGTCTCGCCCAGCGCGACCAAAGCGCCGGGCGAAGCGCATACGCCTGACGGCAAGAGCGAATATGCCGAAGCGCGCGCGATGACCAAGGATGATGTCGAGCGCACGATCGGCGACTATGCCCGAGCAGCGGCGAATGCGAAGAAAGCGGGCTTTGACGCGGTCCAGTTGCACGGCGCGAACGGCTATCTGGTGGACCAGTTCCTGCGCGATAGCTCGAACCTGCGAGAGGACGAATATGGCGGCGAGCCTGCAAACCGGACCCGCTTCATGCGCGAGGTGCTGAACGCGCTGATCGATGTATGGGGCGCGGACCGGGTCGGCATCCGCCTTTCTCCCAATGGCGAGACGCAAGGGGTGGACGACAGCGATCCCGCAGCGACCTTCGGCGCGGCGGCGCAAGTGATCGAGGAGCTAGGCCTCGCCTTTCTCGAACTGCGCGAGCCGGGACCGGAAGGCACGTTCGGCCGGACCGACGTGCCCAAGCAAAGTCCCCTGATTCGGGAAATATATTCCGGCCCGCTGATCCTGAACTCCGATTACGAGCCGAGCGAGGCGGCAGCGGACGTCGAAGCGGGCAAGTGCGATGCGGTGAGTTTCGGGCGACCTTATATTTCCAACCCCGACCTCGACCAGCGCATCCGCACAGGCGCCGATCTCAACCCCAACAAGGACGTGCCCAAAAGCTGGTATTTTCCAATTCCGGAGGGATACATCGACTACCCGACGCTGGCGGAAGAGCGCGCGCGCGAGGAAATCGCCTAGCTACCCGGCCTGAGCAGAGGCGTCGGGCTCCTCTTCTTCTTCCACCACCTCGGCTGGCGAAGATTGAGAGCGCAATGTGTCGAGCGGTAGCATTTCGTCGCTGATCGTGCCTTCCAGCACGTCGCCCGACAGCTCGCCCTCTTCGCCTGGAGCTGTATCGGGCGTATCTGTATTCTCGCAGGCTGCGAGGAGGCAGAGCGCCGCGAACAGGATGGAACGCCGGATCATTCGCCCACACCCGCGAGCGCTTCGAGAAAAGCCGGGCTGCGCGCAATCAGCGCAGCGTCCCACGCCTCGCTGGACACCGCACACCCGAGCCGCTCGAGGCTGGTCACACCATGATCGGCAATGCCGCACGGAACGATCCCGCCGAAATGCGAGAGGTCGGGCGCAAGGTTCACGGAAAAGCCGTGCATCGTTACCCAGCGCCTGACGCGCACCCCGATTGCGCCAATTTTTGCCTCGTTTCCATCTACGTCGCGCGTCCAGATCCCGATCCGATCAGGCACCGCCCACGCCTCCACCCCAAAATTGCCCAGCGTTGCGATCACCCAATCCTCGATCGCGTGGACGAACCGGCGCACATCGCGCCCGCGATTGCGCAGGTCAAGCATGAGATAACCAACGCGCTGGCCCGGTCCGTGATAGGTATAGCGCCCGCCGCGCCCCGCCTCGATCACTTCGAAGTGCGGATTGCGCAACTCGGCCGGATCCGCGCTGGTTCCCGCGGTATAGACCGGCGGATGTTCGAGCAGCCAGGCAAGCTCTCCCGCATCTCCTGCCGCGATGGCAGCATTGCGCGCTACCATCGTTTCCAAGGCCGCGCGATAGGGCACTGGCACGCGTTCGCGCTGCCAGTAAATGGCTTCGCCTTCGGACAGGATCGGCGCGACACTTGCCATATGCCTCGCGCCTAAGGCATTGGGTGCCCAGATCAAGAGGGCTTACGTCGGCACCACGCCAAACGCCCGCTCGGCGAGGAGGGATCAGGCAATGAGTTTCGACATGGGCAAGGCTTGGTCGCACGCAGTCGACATGGTGCGGGAGAACTTTCAGCTGCTGGCAGTGCTGGCCGGTATATTTCTGTTGCTTCCGACCGTTGCGACCTACCTCCTGTTCCCGGAATTCCGCTCTTTGATGGAACCCGGCCTCACGCAGGAGCAGACCATGGCGCTGGTCGAAGCGAACGCGTTGCCAATCACGATAATCAGCCTTGTCGCGGCCGCGCTGCAGTTTGCCGGTTATGGTGCCATCATCGCGCTTGTCGGACGTGCGCGACCGACAGTGGGTCAGGCGATCGCAACGGGCATCCGGATTGTCCCGAGCACGTTTGCGATCCTAATCGCATTCATCTTCATCTACATTCTGCTTGCCGCACTTGTCGTCTTGCCCTTCGCGCTTCTTGGCAGCCTGTTGGGAGCAGCGGCACTTGGCGTCTTTGCGGTGCCACTTGTTCTGCTTGCCGTGGTATGGCTGATGGCGCGCCTGTCGATGAGCATGCCGGCATTGGTGCTCGACATAAGCCTCAATCCGTTCAGAGCGATGGGCCGATCGTTCCGACTTACGCGTGCGGTGCAATGGCGTCTGGTCGCCTTTTGGGGGATCCTGATCGTCACCTTCACCATTATCACACTGCTGGTAACCGGCGTATTCGGCGTGATCGCCGCGCTGATCGGAGATGGAACGACGAGCGCGCTAGTGCTTGGGCTTGTCAACGGCTTCATCCAGGCGATCTTCGGAATGATGATCTGCGCGCTGGCAGTGGCAATCTATCAGCAGCTTGCGGGGACCGGCCCGGGCGGGATGGCGCAAACGTTCGAATAGCACTTCGATTGAAAGCATGAGGCGGGTCGCGTAGCGGCATCGGGGCCATGGCCGACGCCGACCCAGCCACTCCTGTTGCCGACGACGACGCCGGTTCGCCAAGCAGCGGCATTTCGTCCGCGCGCATGGCGCTCCTGTTCATCGTTATGCTGGTGACCGCCGCGGGCAACACTGCGATGCAGTCAGTGATGCCGTCGATCGGCACGGCCTTGCAGGTCGAGGATGTGTGGATCAGCCTCGCCTATAGCTGGTCGGCGCTGCTCTGGGTGCTGTGTGCGCCGATCTGGGCGCGCCGCTCGGATCGGCGGGGGCGCAAGGCAATGATGGGGCTGGGTTTGATCGGCTTTATCGTTTCGATGGCGCTGTGCGGCGCGGTGCTGTGGGCCGGGCTTGCGGGCTGGCTGACGGCGGTCTGGGCGCTGATCGCTTTTGCCGCCGCGCGCAGCCTGTATGGCGGGTTCGGCAGCGCCGCGCCTCCGGCCGTGCAGGCTTATGTCGCCTCGCGCACCCCGCGCGCGGAACGCACCCGGGCGCTTTCGCTGATCGCGTCGAGCTTCGGGCTGGGCACTGTCATCGGCCCCGCGCTCGCCCCGCTCATGGTGCTGCCGTTTCTGGGGCTTGGCCTGACCGGCCCGTTCCTTGGTTTTGCGGTGATAGGCCTTGCGGCGCTGGTCATTCTGCGCTGGCGACTGCCCGACGACGAGCCGCGATACGCAGCACGCGGCAGAGTGACGCATGCACCCTATGCAAGCGGCTCGGGCGGCGCACCGGACGAACAAACGAGCATTGACGATGAGGAGGTGATGGGTGCGGCCGGCCGCCTAACCTGGTTCGACACCCGTGTTCGCGCCTGGGTCGCGACCGGCCTTGTCGGCGGGCATGCGCAGGCGATGATCCTTGGGATCGCGGGCTTTCTCGTGCTCGACCGGCTGGACCTGCGCGATACGCCGACCGAAGGCGCAGGCCCGGTGGGGCTCGTGCTGATGTGCGGGGCCATCGCGACGCTTTTGGCGCAATGGGGCCTTATTCCCCGCTTCGATCTGGGACCGCGCGCTGCAACGCTTTCGGGCTTGCTGGTGGCGGCGCTGGGCACCGCCATGCTTGGCGCGGCGGGCGATCTGCACACGATCGCGCTCGGATATGCCGTTGCCTCATTGGGCTTTGGTCTCTTTCGCCCCGGAACGACTGCCGGCACCTCGCTCGCAGTCAGCCGGGCCGAGCAGGGGCAGGCCTCGGGCATAGTCGCGAGCGTCGCCGGGGCCAGTTTCATCTATGCGCCCGCGCTCGGCGTATGGCTCTACACTCAGAGCGACTGGCTCGCTTTCGGCCTGATCGTCGCCTTGTGCCTGGTGAACTTTGTCTTTGGCTGGCGCGCATTGAGTAGCGATGCGGTAATGACGGCGGATCGCGACAGCTCCGACTAGCCTATAGCAACCTTAGCACTTCGTCTTGCGGACGGCAGAGCGCCACGCCCTTCTCGGTTTCCACCAGCGGGCGATTTATGAGGATCGGGTCAGCCACCATCGCATCGAGGATCTGGTCGTCTCCGGCATCGGGCAGACCGCGCTCCTCGGCATCGGTTCCGCGCAAGCGCAAACCTTCGGCAGGTGTCATCCCGGCGTCGCGGTAAAGTTGTGCAAGCTTCGCGCGGGTTGGCGGCCGCTTGAGATATTCGACGACGCGGAGATCGACGCGGCTTAGATTTTCAAGGATGGCGAGCGTCTTGCGCGATGTGCCGCATTTGGGATTGTGCCAGATCGTTGCCTTCATAGGGGCTCGCCTTACTCTCGTTGCGGACAATTGTGTGGGTCACACAGTCTTACCCCATATGTGGCTGAGGTGCCACAAGCGCCGTCTTTGCGAATAATTCTCAGTCCCTCTGTTGCGGTTGAGAACGGTTGTCATTAGCACTCCTTCCCGAAGACAGAAGGATCTCATGACAGTGTTACTCCACCGGACCGGGTTCATGCTCGGTTGCGCCGCACTCGCATTCCCCATTCATGCCGAGAGCAGATCGCAGAGCGAGCGGACCGCCCTCTCCGAAGCTGGTCCGATCATTGCGTCACAAATCCTGGAGACGCAGAACGAGGGCATTCTGGTCACTGGCGACATCCTTTACTCCGATCTTGTGAACTCGGTGAAAACGCCGACGCCGGTAATCAACGTACCGCAGTCGCTGACTATCACGACCGAGCAGGAAATCCTCGACCGCGCGTTCACCTCGCTGGCCGACATCGTCGATTACACCCCTGGCGTGAATACGTCCCAAGGCGAAGGTCACCGCGATTCGATCGTGTTTCGCGGGGTACGCTCCACGGCGGATTTCTTCATCGACGGGGTGCGCGACGACGTGCAGTATTATCGCGGCCTCTACAATCTGGAGCAGGTGGAGATCCTGCGTGGCCCCAACGCCTTGCTGTTCGGGCGCGGTGGGACCGGCGGCGTCCTCAACCGCGTGACGAAAAAAGGCGCGCTGGGCGAAGACTTTTCGGGCGGGCAGGTTGCCGTGAATACGTTCGGTGCAATCTCGGTCCAGGGCGATGTGAACCTCGCTGTCGGCAACAGGGCCGCGGTGCGGTTGAATGCCGCTTACGAACAGCTAGACAACCACCGGGATTTCTATGACGGAACGCGGATCGGCTTCAACCCGACCGCACGGATCGAACTGACCGAGACGACGCTGCTCGACCTGTCCTACGAATATGCCGACCATGAACGCTTCGTCGACCGCGGTATCCCAACCGGCGCGGACGGTCGCCCCGTTGAGGCTTTCGAAGAAATCGTGTTCGGCGATCCGATCGAAAATTACGCCGATCTGGAAGCGCACCTGTTTCGCGCCAATCTCCAGCAGGAATTCGGCGAGAACGTAAAGGGTGTCTTCAGTGCGTTCTACGGCGATTATGACAAGGTCTATTCGAACTTCTACGCCTCTGATTACGACGCAATCGAAAGTCCGCAGGAAGTCACGCTGGATGGCTATGTCGACACGACGCGGCGCAACAATCTCATCCTGTCGACGAACTTCATTGCCGCGTTCGATACCGGGGGCCTTGCGCATTCTCTGCTCGTGGGCGGCGAATATATCGCTACCTCCTCCGACCAGGATCGCTTCAATCCGATATGGAACACCACTGGCGAGGATACCGAAACGTTCGCAATCCAGCGGCCGCTGGCTTTGCGCGGCGGAGTAGGCGTCAACGCCGATGGTCAGAGCGCGGTAGCCGCATTCAGCGATCTCAACGACTTCACTCAGGTGGAGATCGACGTGTTCTCGCTGTATATTCAGGATGAAGTCGAGTTGACCGATTGGCTGCGGATCGTCGCGGGCGGACGCTTCGACAGCTTCGATATCGCGGTCAATGATGTGACCGATGGTTCGCGCCTTGCCCGCAAGGACGAACAATTTTCCCCGCGCGGCGGGTTGATCCTGAAACCTCGGGAAAACGTCTCGATCTATGCAAGCTATTCGGAAAGCTTCCTCCCGCGGTCGGGTGAGCAGTTCACCGATCTTGGTGGAAACGCCGACGCGCTCGATCCTGATACGTTCACCAATCTCGAAGCGGGTGTGAAGTGGGATCTTGTTACCGGCGTCAGCTTTAGCGCAGCGGTGTTCGAACTCCAGCAATCTTCCCCGCAGGTAAGCGACGATAACCCCGAAACGCTCGACGTCATCGACTCCGAAATCCAGGGGTTCGAGGCGCAATTGCAGGGCGAGGTTCTGCCGGGCTGGTCGGTTACGGCGGGTTACAGCTATCTCGATGGCGAACAGGTCAACCGGCTCGGCCCAACCGGCCTGCGCCCGCGCGAATTGCCCGAACACATGGCTTCCATCTGGAACCAGGTGCTAGTGACGGACCGGTTTGCCGTTGGACTTGGCATTACGCATCAAGGGGAAAGCTTCATCGATAACGCGAACAGGGCAATCCTGCCTGCCTACACGCGCATTGACGCGGCAGCGTTCTACGATGTGAACGACAATTTGCGGCTCCAGATCAATTTCGAGAACGTAACGGACGAACTCTACTTTCCGAACGCCCATGCGACGCATCAAGCCACTGTTGGCGCGCCGCTGAATGCGCGCTTTGCCGTCACGGGGCGGTTCTAGGCCTCACCCGCGGGCGTTTGGAGTGGTCCGCCGGGCCGAGCGGGGCCAGAGACCTCGGAAAATAGCCGCGAAGGTGGCGGGCGCCAGCTTCAGCTGTGCGCCCGCGCTCGGCATCTAGCCTTATAGCCAACACGGTTGATACCCTGTCGGCTTGAGCGTCGGCGCCATCCTCGCTTGCCCTTTTGGGATGAGGAAATGCGCGGCGCGGATGCGGCAGAAGGGTCCGATCACCGCACGCCCCAGCATGCAGACCCCAAGATGCGAATAATTCTCAAAACCCCTATTGATTATGCGAATTGGTTGCAATAACGACTCCTTCAGAGACGGAAGGGAGTTTGATGACACTCGCAGCCTTGCGTGCCGCCCTATGGCTAGGATGCGCGACCCTTGTTTTCCCCGCAGCCGCCGAAACGGGTGGAACGAGCGAGGATGCCAGCGATGCTAGCGCTACCGACAACGAAGACAGCCCACATATCATCGTCACCGCGACGCGTACGCCCGTCCTCATCGAAGACGCACCAGCAACCGTCACCGTAATCACCGACGAGGAGATGGCTGATCAGTTGGCGACCGACCTTCGCGACCTGGTGCGCTTCGAGCCGGGTGTGACTGTCCGCCGCGCGCCGGCACGGTTCGGCGCAGCACTTGGTTCCACCGGCCGGGCCCGCAATGAGGACTTCGTTATCCGCGGCATCGGCGGCAACCGCGTCCTCATCCAGGTCGACGGGATCCGCTCGCCGCAAGGCTTCAGCTTCGGGGCGCAGGACGTCGGACGCGCGAACGCAACCGATGTGAGCCTTGTCAAATCGGTCGAGATCCTGCGCGGCCCGGCTTCCGCCCTTTACGGTTCGGACGGTCTCGCCGGAGCGATCAGCTTCACCACCGCCGATCCGGTCGATATCCTGGGCGCGGATACGTTCGGTGGTTTCGCCCGCACTCAATATTCCAGCGAGGACAACGAATTCGCCGAGACAGTCACCCTCGCCGCGCAAGGCACCGATCTCTCCGCCATGCTCGCCTATACCCGCCGCGATTTCAACGAGCTCGACAATCAGGGCGTGATCGACGGAACGGGCGAGACCAGAACGCTGCCAAACCCGCTAGATGGCCATTCGAATGCGCTTCTTGGAAAGCTAGTCTGGAACAATGGCGAACATCGTCTCCGCCTCACCGGCGAGTGGCTCGAGACGCAGGTAGACGCGAATGTGCTTAGCGGTCTGGGTCCTGTTTTCTTCGGACCACCGATCCCGGGGACCCAGGCCTGGACCGTGACCCGGCTCGAAGCGAGTGACACCACGCAGCGCCTGCGCGGCTCGCTTGACTGGACTTATACCGGGGACGACAGCGATGTCATCGAATACGCCTTCGTCACAGGCTTCTATCAGGACGGTTCAGATGAGCAGTTCACCGAAGAAGACCGCGATACGCGGCCCGACCGCACTCGGCTGAACACCTTCGACAACCAGATTTACGGATTCGCTGCCGAAGCGCGCAGTTCCTTCAGCACCGGTAGCCTGCGCCACACGCTCGCGATCGGTGGCGACGTCAATCGGACGCGTCAGGAAGGCCTTCGCGATGGCACCGTTCCGCCTTTTGGTGAGGCGTTCCCCTCCCGTGCGTTCCCGGTCACGGACTTCACGCTGGGCGGCGTTTTCATCGCCAACGAGATCGCGCTGTTCGATGGCGTGTTGACGCTGTTCCCCGCGCTGCGCTTCGATTTCTACGACCTCGATCCGACCGATGATCCGCTGCTTGCGGATTTCGACAGCGAAGGACAAAGCGACAGCCGCTTTTCGCCCAAGCTCGGAGCGACGCTAAAACTTGCCGACGATTTCCTGTTATTCGGCAATTACGCACAAGGCTTCCTTGCGCCAACGCCTAGTCAGGTGAACAATTTCTTCGAAAATCTCGCCTTCGGCTACACCTCGCTTCCCAATCCCGATCTCGGCCCCGAACGCAGTGCAAGCTGGGAAGTCGGCGCGCGTTATACGGGTGAGATTTTCTCGCTCCAGGTGGTCGGGTTCGAAGGCGACTACGACGATTTCATCAGCCAGCAGGTGGTGTCGGGGGCGGGCACGGCGCAAGACCCTTCCGTGTTCCAATTTGTCAATTTCACCGAAGTTGCCATCGATGGCTTCGAGGTCAAAGGCGCAATGGAGCTGGACAGCGGGGTCAACGCACAGCTGGCGATCGCCTATGCCAATGGCGATATCATCAATACCGACGGTTCGCGCACGCCGCTAGATACGGTCGAACCCTTCAATCTGGTGGCCGGGCTCGGCTATCGCGACCCGCAAGCACGGTTTGGTACCAACCTGATCCTCACGCACAATGCGCGCAAGGATATCGACGAGACTCCGCCGGCAGCCAATGGCGGCGAATTGATCCGGCCCGACGCGTCAACGATCGTCGATCTCACCGCTTTCGTCGCCGTGACCGACGCTCTCAAGTTGCGGGCTGGCGTCTTTAACCTGTTCGACGAGCGATATGCCCTCTGGTCCGATGTGCGCGGCCTGCCCGAAAGCAGCCGCGACATCTTCGGTGCCTTCACCCGGCCAGGTCGCAATGTTAGTGTTTCGGCCAGTTTTCAATTCTGATTCGCAATATCATCTAAGGATAGCTCCCATGTGCATTTTCTCCAGGACTGCCCTTCTCGCCGGTCTTTCGGCTTTGGCCTTTGTCAGCGTTCCCACGCCCGTTCTCGCTGATGATCCAATCACGCGCAGCGAAGCAGAAGACAAAGCTGCGTTCGAGGCCGACCGACAGACGATCCTGTCGATGGAAGGCGATTTTGCCGTTGTGTTCGACATGCAGGAATCGACCCCCTGGTTGGAAGGCTACACTCCGATCGACAAGAAAATCTCTAGCGGTTACGAATCCGTGCGGGTGATCGAGGATACCGGCGACAAGATAGTGTTGCAGCATCTGCTCGTCGTCGGACCCGAAGAGGAACCCTATGTCGTCAAACACTGGCGGCAGGATTGGCAGTACGAGCCTGACCAGATCCTCACCTACGAAGGTGGCGACACCTGGAAACTGACTGATGTGCCGGAAGCGATGCGCGCCGGACGCTGGTCACAGACCGTGTACCAGGTCGATGACAGTCCGCGTTATGCCGGGTGGGGCGCGTGGGAAATGACGCAAGGCGTGACGCGCTGGCGGTCGAACTGGACGACCCGCCCACTTGCGCGGCGCGATGCCGTGCGCAATCCGATCTACGATCGCTATGTCGGCATCAATCGCCATCAGATCACTCCTGATGGCTGGATCCACTGGCAGGACAACACCAAGATGATGCCAGCCGAAGATGGCAGCGGCGAGCTAATTCCGGTGGTGCAGGAATATGTCCTCAACACCTATGAGCGCTACGATGGCTACAACGTCGCCGCGGCTGAGGAATACTGGGCGAAAACGGCCGCCTACTGGGACGCGATCCGCGCCAAATGGGACGAAGTTGCAGCGCTCAACGGTGGGATCCGCATCGAACAGGAAGCCAATGTCGGAACTTCGATCGCGGGCGAGTTGCTGCAAATGGCCGACGCGATCAAGAAGGGCGATATGCCAATCGACGAAGCGACCAAGAAGGCGGTGTCGCTGATCGGCGAAGGTACATCGCGATACGGCGGCTGACGTCTGGCGCGCAAATCTTACCGGGCAGGCCTGGCCGATGGTCGCAATGCAGGCACCCGTTCCCCGGCATCGGTTGGATCGATCGCCGGAGCGGGCGCCGCGCTGATATTTTCGCGCCGCTGCACCACCCGGCCCGCCCGCTGGATGGCGCGCACCAGCCGCGGATAGACCCCGCAGCGGCAGATGTTCGGGATTGCCTCCTTAATCTCGGCCTCGCTGGGAGCGGCGTTGCGCTGGAGGAGCGCGGCGGCCGCGATCGCGATGCCGGGCGTGCAAAAGCCGCACTGGATCGCCTGTTCGGCGACTAGCGCCTGCTGCACCGGGTGGGAGCGATTGGGCGAAAGCCCTTCGATCGTCGTGACAAAACGCCCTTCGGCTTCGGCCAAGGTTATCTGGCATGAGCGTAGAGCCGCCCCGTCAACCAGCACCATGCATGCGCCGCACGAGCAATCGATACCGCCTGCACCGTTCTTGGTACCGGTAAGGTTCGCAGCCTCACGCAGGGCGAAGAGCAGCGGCATCTCAGGATCGAGATCGAACTCGACCGGGCGATTGTTGACCGTCAGACGGGACATGTCAGCGGTTCAAAGCGCGTAGCTCTTCAAAAGGCCACACTTGCCGCAGCGATGCGTACTGACCGGAACCACTGTTTTCTTGCTTGCGGGTATTCCAACCCGCCAAGCCGTCCGCGGCGTTTCCTGCCGCCACCGGGCGGGGCGATAGCTGCCATGCCTTTGGCCGATGGTATGGCCTCGTTCAAGCCGCCCGCCACAGGCGCGCCACTCACGCGGTGCTCGCATCATTTGCGCCAGCTGTCGTCGATCTTGTCGATCCGCCGCTTCCACGCTTCGAAATCGAAGACGCCCGCACCGCCCTGGCTCGACATGACGGCCAGATCGCGCTGGTGAACATCGACCACCTCCTGCGAAACCAGTTGCGGATCGCCCATCGATAGCGTCGCAACCTGGATCTCGCAGGCGCGCTGAAGCGCCCATTGCTTCAAGAACATGCCCTGGATGGTCTTGTCCATCACTACGGGTCCGTGATTGCGCAGCATCAGGATCGAGTGCTGCCCGAGATTTTCGACCAGCCGCTCGCCCTCTTCTGCGCGCACGGTCACACCTTCGAAATCGTGGTAGCCGATCTGGTCCTGGAAATTGCAGGCGTAGAAATTGGTCGGCAGCAGCCCGTCCTTGTGGCTGCACACCGCCATCGTCGCTGTGGTGTGGACATGGCAGATCGCGCTTGCCCGTTCGCCAAGCTGCTGATGAAAATAGGCGTGCTGGGTAAACCCCGCCTTGTTCACCATGTAGGGCGAGCCGCCGACATTGTTTCCTTCCACATCGATCTTGACGAGGTTCGACGCGGTGACTTCGTCATAAAGCAGACCAAAGGGATTGATGAGGAACGTGTCCTTTTCCCCGGGGACTTTGAGCGAGATGTGGTTGTAGATCGATTCCGACCAACCGAGATGGTCGAAGATCCGGTAGCAAGCGGCCAGGTCCAGCCGGGCTTGCCATTCTTCCTTGCTGCATTCGATCTCTGGCTGAAGCTGCGTGGCCATGACGAGCATCCTCTCGCTGTTATGGTTTGAACCTTAGTATCGCATGGCTTTTGACGTTCGGACAAGGGGTTTGCGGAACGAAGCGTGCGCTGAAGCGCTTGTGTCGAGACCGCCGACCTCCCACCTTTCCCCATCGATGGATATGCGCTTGCGACCCCGTTACGCCTCTTACCGGCGCATGTCGGCATGAGTGAACCTGCTCCGGTCAACAACGCCAAACTGACGCGCGGCAGCATTGTCGGTCACCTCGTCGGACAGACGCTGCCCGCGATCGTTGGCGTCGCCGCGATCATGTCGATCGGGCTTGTGGATGCCTATTTCATCGGTCAGCTGGGTGAGAACGAGCTGGCAGCGATCTCCTTCATCTTCCCGATTTCGGTGGCGCTGACCTCGCTTGGGGTTGGCGTGATGGTCGGCATCAATTCGGTAGTAAGCCGGGCGCTGGGCGAAGGCGATGACGACAAGGCCGCGCGCCGCGCAAATTTCGGCGTGTTGTTCGCGGTGCTGACGGGCGCCGCTCTCGCGCTCGGCCTGTTTCTCTTGCTGGACCCGCTTTTCCGCCTGATGAACGCGCCCGACAATCTCTTTCCGCTTATCATGACGTATATGCAGCCCTTCGCGCTGGGTTTCCCGCTGTTGCTGGCGATCATGGGCTTCAACGGCGTGCTGCGCGGTCAGGGGGAAGCGAAGAAAACCAGCCTCGTTAGCATCACCTATGCTGCGGCCAACTGGGTGCTGGATCCGCTGCTGATCACAGGAGCTTTCGGGGTGGAGGGGTTCGGGATCGTTGGCGCGGCTTATGCAACGATCATCGGCTGGGGCTGCGGCGCGGTAATGGGGTTGATCCTGGTGAAGCGGACGGCAATCCCGCTCGACCCGGCCCTGGTCCGTAATTGCGGCCTCGTCGCACCGCTGGCCGCTATCCTCAAGGTTGCCGGGCCGGCTGCGTTCTCGAATGCGATCAATCCTATCGGCCTGTCGATCCTCACTGCCTTGATCGCGAATGCCGGGCAGGACGCGGTCGCGGGCTTTGGCGCAGCGGGGCGCTTGCAGAGCTTTGCGACCGTGCCGCTCCTCGCATTGTCGGGGGCGATCGGCTCGATAGTCGGACAGAACTGGGGGGCGCGTGAATTCGAGCGAGCGCGCAAGGCCGCGCTATACGCCGGGCTGTTCTGCATCGTGTGGGGGCTCGGCACCGCGATCATCCTGTCCTCGGCTGGCGAGTGGTTCGCGCAGCTTTTTACCGACAAGGATGCGGTGATCGAGGAATTCGCACTGTACCTGCAGATCGCAGCGTGGGGCTATGCAGGCTTCGGTATTCTCATCGTGGCCAACGGTATTCTCAACGCGATCGACAAAGCAGCGTTCGCGCTTGGCCAGTCGGTCGCACGCGTGGCGCTCGTGATGCTCCCGGTTGCGCTGGTGCTGCAAGCGTCCTGGGGGAGCGCGGCGATCTACACCGCCGAACTGGCCGCGAACATCGCAGGCGCCCTCACCGGCGCGGTGCTGGTCTGGTTCGTGATGATGCGACGGCCTCGAGCCAAGGTGGCGCAGCCAGCTCGGTCATAGCGCTTCGTTAACCATCGCGCGCGCATAGAGAGTGCGGACCAATCAGGGGACGCGCTTGTCATGGACGACCTGCTGGCGGATTTCGTCGCAGAAACCCGGGAAATGCTCGAAGCGAGCGAAGGCGAACTGATCGCCTGGGAAGCGGACCCGGGCGACCGTTCGCATATCGACAGCATTTTTCGCTTCGTCCACACGGTGAAGGGCAATTGCGGGTTCTTCGATTTTCCTCGGCTCGAAAAGCTCAGCCATGCGGCCGAAGATGCGCTTTCCGATTGCCGTTCGGGACACCGCGAACCCGATAGCGCGCTGGTAAGCGCCGTTCTCGCAATCATTGATCGGATTTCCGAGATGGTGAACGCGATCGAAGCCGGTGAGGATCTTGGCGAAGGCGATGACGCTGCGCTGATTGCCTCGCTCGAAGTCGGTGCAGCCGCGCTTGTGGTGGAAGGTCCACCCGCTGGCGCAGGCACGAATGGCGAGCCGGAAGCAACGGAGCCGGGGGACGAGGACCAGGGCCATGCGGGCAAGGCCGACGCGCCGACTATCCTGCGCTCGATCCGCTTGCCCGTTGACCTCCTCGACCGGGTGATGAGCGGCGTTTCCGACATGGTGCTCGCCCGCAACGATCTGGCGCACCGGCTGCGTCAGGCCGGTAACCAGCCTACCATTGATGGCCCGTTCGAACGCCTTACCACCATACTCGCCGATGTGCGCGATGCCATCACGAGAATGCGCATGCAACGGATCGAGACCCTGTTCGGCGCGCTCCCCCGCCTGGTACGCGATCTGTCGGGTGAACTGGGCAAGCAGGTGATGGTCGATCTCGAAGGCGGCGATGTTGAACTCGATCGTGAGATGATCGAGATGGTGCGCGATCCGATCACGCACATCATTCGCAATGCGATCGACCATGGAATAGAGCTTCCTTCCGACCGGCTCGCCAACGGCAAGCGCGAGATCGGGCTCCTCTCCATTGCCGCCCGCCAGTCGGGCAACACGATTTCCATCGTCATCGGCGATGATGGCCGCGGGCTCGACGATGCGAAGATCGCGGACAAGGCGCTCGCCATGGGCCTGATCGACAAGGCTGAACGCGCCGATATGACGCGCGAGGCGATACTTCAGATCATCTTTCGCCCCGGTTTTTCGACCGCGGACACAGTCAGCAATGTCTCGGGCCGCGGGGTCGGGCTGGACGTCGTGCGCGATAATCTGGAGCGGGTCGGCGGCAGCATCAAGGTGTCAAGCACTCCGGGTTGCGGCACTTTTTTCACCCTGCAGATCCCGCTGACGCTCACCATTATCGCCGGATTGACGGTCGAGGTGGGAAACCAGCGCTTTGCCATTCCGCAAAGCTATGTGGAGGAAATCGTCCATGCCTCCGCGCGGGCGCTCGACTTTACCTGCGTCGGCGAGACCGCGCTCGTAACCTTCCGCGGTGCGCGCGTGCCCTGCGTCATGCTGTCCGACGTGCTCGAACTGCCAGGCAGCGAGCTTTCCGAAAGCGAGCGCACGCTCGTCCTGCTGCGGCTCACGAGCGGGGACCTCTTCGCTCTCGCAGTCGACCGGATCCATTCGCATGGCGATATCGTGGTGAAGCCTTTGGCGCCGGCAGTCATGAAGTCGGGTTTTTACGCCGGATCAACCCTTCTCGACGATGGCCAGCCGGTGTTGCTGCTCGACGTGATGAACATTGCGGAGGCCTATGAACTGGTGTCCGATGCACGGTTGCGCATGCAGCTCAGCCTGCACGATCAGGAAGAGGCCATAGCGTCGCCCACGCGCCTGATGATCTTCACCGATTTCGAAGGTCGTCGCCGCGCTGTGCGCCTTGAACTGGTGGAACGCATCGAAACCGCCCCGGCTTCGGCGATCGAGCGCAACGCGGCAGGCGCGCGGGTCGTGGTCGATGGCACGATCTACCCGCTTGTCGGTCTTCCAGACGGAACGCTGGCAAGCGAGAAGGTCCGTTTGCTACGGCTGGACGACAAGGCGACGAACCTGCTTTACGCGGTCCGTGAGGTCGAGGATGCAGCTGAGCTTGCAGGGGCAATCACCCCCGTCCCCGAAGACCCGATGATCGAGGGACTGACCCTGATCGACGGCGCGACGATTGCTCTGGTCGATGGGCACGAATTGTTCGCGCGCTACGGCAGACCGGCCGAAACCGGCGTGAAGCCTGGCGTATTGATCCCTGAAGGCGAATGGGCGGCTACCATTCTTGGCCCGCTGCTAGAAAGCGCCGGCTACGTTATCATGCGCGATGCGGGCGCGGCCAGCGATGCGCTCATCATGTTCGAGGAGGACTTCGAAGCGGCGCAGGCGCTGGATATGCGCTTCGACGCGCCTGTGATCCGGTTGCGCGAACAGCCCACGGCCCCGCCCGGTGCCGAAACAATCTACCGCTATGATCGCAACGGATTGTTTGCGGCATTGGAGAGTGTCTGCGTCAGGAAAAGGCAAGCGGCATGAACGACTTGCTTGTAATCGCACAGATCGCGGGGCGACGCTGCGCTCTGCCCGCGCTCAATGTTCAATCGGTGATCGAAGTCGGCACCATCACCCCGGTACCGCGCAGCCCGGCCTATGTGGCCGGCATCACCGCGCTGCGCAGCCAGACGCTCACCGTCATCGACTGCCGGACCGCGCTTGGCTTCGATCCCGATCAATGGCCTTGCGATCACCGCGCCGTGGTCGTTCCTATCGAGGCTCATCCCTACGCGCTCATCATCGACCGGATCGAAGACGTGACGACGACCGTGGGCGAGCTCGGGCAAGTTCCCGGTGGCTTCGGCACCAACTGGGCACGGATCGCAACGGGCATGATCGAGACACGAATTGGCCCGGCCCTGCTGATCGATGTTCATGCGCTGATTGCGCCCCTGGAAGAATTGGGGAGTGCAGCTTAATCCAATTCTTACGAAGCGGGGGCTAAGACAAAGGGCGATAATTGAAGGGTTCGACATGAAGACCTGCCTAATCGTCGATGATTCGCGCGTGATCCGCAAGGTCTCGCGCCATATCCTCGAAACGCTTGGCTTCGAAACACAGGAAGCCGAAAACGGCGCTGAAGCGCTTGAGGCGTGCGAAGCGGCGATGCCCGATGTCGTCCTGCTTGACTGGAACATGCCGGTGATGACCGGTATCGAGTTTCTCGTCCAATTGCGCAAACGCCCCGGCGGGGACGCGCCAAAAGTGGTGTTCTGCACTACTGAAAACGATGTCGCTCACATCCGCGAGGCGATTTCGGCTGGCGCAGACGAATATGTGATGAAGCCATTCGATCACGAAACCATTCAGATCAAGCTGCAGCTGGTCGGCTTCGCGTGACCGCGCGACCTCTGCCGCAACCGCTGGCCGGGCGCGGACTAGCCGAATCGGGGAACGGCGTTGACTCAGGTTCGCCCGGCCGTCGCACGCGCGCGCCAATCCGGGTGCTGATCGTTGATGATTCGCTAACCGTGCGCACGATCCTGAAACGGATCGTCGAGCGTGAGAGCGACATGGTGATCGCCAGCACCGCAAGCAGCGCCGAACGCGCTTTGGCCGCGCTTACCACGCGCAATGCACCGCTTCTGGCCGATGTCATCCTGCTCGATCTCGCCATGCCGGGGATGGGTGGGCTCGAAGGACTTCCTGCAATCCTGACAGCGGCGCCTCATGCGCATGTTCTGGTTGTATCCTCCTTGACGAAGCGTGGGGCAGAGGCGACCGTGCAAGCGCTCGCTACCGGAGCGGCCGACACGATGCTCAAGCCGCTCCCCGGCGGTTTCGACGAGGCTTATTGCGGCCAGCTGGTCGCAAAGATCCGCGCGCTGGGCCGGGCGAACCGTACCGAAGCCTCTGCGCTAGGCAGCGCTTTGGCGTTGCAGCAACCGGCCCGCTCCCCCGCATTGATGTCAGCCGTCTCCGTGCGCACAGACGCAGCGCGCGTGCGGCGAGCGCAGGTCCTGGCGATCGGCGCATCAACCGGCGGAATCCATGCCCTGAACGGGTTTCTGCAAGCGTTGCGCCCTGCGTTTTCCCTGCCGATACTCATCACGCAGCACCTGCCGGCATCCTTCATGCCGGTTTTCGCACGGCAAATCGAAACCGCGAGCGGTCGCAAGACGCAGATCGCGTGTGACGGGCTCGAAATAGTCGCCGGCGAGGTCGTCATCGCCCCGGGCCTCGGTCATCTGACCGTGAAGCGCATGGGCGAGCGCCTCTACTGCCAAATTGCCTCCGAACCAGCGCCAACGGGCTGCGTTCCATCCGTCGATCCGATGTTCGAAAGCCTCGCGCGGGCATGCGAAGGACGCGCACTTGGAATCTTGCTGTCGGGAATGGGACGCGACGGGGCCGAAGGCGCGCGTGCGCTCATTGCCACAGGCGGAGCGATCTGGGCGCAGGATGCTGCGACCAGTGCCGTGTGGGGCATGCCTGGCGCGGTCGCCAATGCGGGCCTCGCAACGCTCGTCGGGCCGCCTGACGAGTTGGGCGAAGCGCTGATGGCCCAATGGGCAGCGCCGGGCGAAGCTGAGTGCGCTCGCTCGCAACCTCCCGAGTCCTCTACCGCGTCACCAACCCTGTCGCTGGCGAAAAGCTGACGGTGATGAATACGAACGAAGCCTCGCATCAGATCATCGCGGACCTGCTTGCCGAGCGAACTGGCCAGCAACTCACCGAATGCCGGCGCTGGCGCGTCGAAAGCGCGCTCGTCACGGTGTTCCGCATGTATGGCGTCTCCAACCTCGACCAGCTCGTCTGTCTTCTGGGCGACACCCGGCGTCGACGCAGCGACAGGGATATCGCCACCGACATCGTCGAAGCGCTGCTCAATAACGAAACCTATTTCTTTCGCGACAAACCAACCTTCGATCAGATACCCGAAATGATCCTGCCCGAGCTCGCGCATCGCCGCGCACCAATGAAGCGGCTGTCGATCTGGTGTGCAGGCTGTTCGACCGGGCAGGAAGTCTACTCGCTGGCGATCCTTTTCGAAGAGCAGAAGGAGCGCTGGGAGGGTTGGACGATCGAAATCTTGGGCACCGATATCTCACACAGCGCCATCGGAGCGGCGCGCGCCGGGCTATACTCCCAATTCGAAGTGCAGCGCGGGCTCAGTGTCGTGCAGATGCTCCGTCACTTCGAAGAGGTGCCGAGCGGCTGGCAGATCAAGGATCATTTGCGCCCCTTCGTGCGCTTTCAGCAGCACAACATGCTGGACGAGCCGCCGTCGCGCAGCCGCTTCGACCTCGTACTGTGCCGAAACGTCCTGCTATATTTCGGCCAGGACGTGCGCACCGCTGCTTTCGAACGACTAACCCAGGCGATCGCACCTCGGGGTTATCTCATGCTGGGCGCTGGCGAAACGGTGATCGGCCACACCAGCGCATTCACCCCGGCCGACTATCGCACCAGCTTGTACGAGCGCGCCAGCGACCCGTCGCGCAATGCTGCCTGATCGCGTTGCAACGGACTAACGCGGGCTTGGGCTTTACGCTTCATTAGCCAATGCGCCTTAGCCAGAAGGTGGTCGCAACAGCGCCGTAGAGCGCGAGAAAATCGAGGGAAACTGGTGCCCTGGCAGAGCAAACCCCTGCGCTTGACGCCAACTGGGCTGGTCCTCGCGCCGCTGGCTTTGCTAACGGTCATCGTCGCAATCCTGCTGTTCATCGTCGCCTACAGCTCGCAGGTCTCGGTCCTATCCCCTACCGCTCTCATGGTATCGGGGGCATGTGCCTATGCAGCGGCAATCATTTTCCTGAGCCGCCGTGCGATCGCTAGCGTCAGAGAGCTTGAAACACTCGGGCGGATTGACGGTTTGAGCGGCTTGCCCGACCGTCATCTGCTGAGTGCCGCCCTCGCCGAAAAACTCGGCGGGGACGAGGAACTGGCTCTCGCCCTGATCGACCTCGACGCGTTCAAGAACGTCAACGATCATTTCGGACACGATGTTGGCGACGAACTGATTCGCCAATGCGCCGCGCGGTTGCGCGAGGTGTGTGGTAACGAGGCGGTATCCTATCGCTTAAGCGGCGATGAGTTTGCCGTGGTCATGTGCGGCCCTGTCGCAGGCACAATCCTAGAGGGCATATGCCGCACCCTGCTTGCCCAGCTTGCGATGCCGATCGAGGTCGGCGCACGCTCCATCGTCGTGGGTGCCAGCATTGGTCTTGCCCGACGCATACCGGGGCAGCATCTCGAAGTATCGGAGCTACTGCGTCGCAGCGATGTCGGCATGTACATGTCGAAACGCGCGGGCAAGATGCGGTGCACCTGGTTCAGCGAGAGTTTCGATGAACGCCGCGAAGCCGTGCGCCAGATCGAGGAAGACTTGCGCAAGGCGCTTAACGAAGGGCAGTTCGAAGTTCATTACCAGCCGCTCGTCGATGCGAGGAGCGGCTACATTATCGCGGTCGAGGCGCTGCTGCGCTGGGACCGGCCCGATGGCGCGGAAATGGGACCTGCGGAGTTCATTCCGATCGCCGAGGAGTCGGGTATCATCAATGCCATCGGCCTATGGGTGCTGCGCGAAGCGATGACGACGGCACGGCGGTGGAGCGATACCGTCCTTTCCGTCAATCTGTCCGCGGCACAGCTGCGCAATCCGGAATTCCCGATCAAGCTTGGCGAGATACTCGAAGACACCGGGTTCGCGCCCGATCAGCTCGAACTCGAAGTCACCGAAACCTCGCTCGTCGTCGATCCGGTTCTCGCCGAGCGCAGTCTTGAACTCATCCGCACCTTCGGCGTGCGCATCTCGCTCGATGATTTCGGGACCGGCTATGCCTCGATCGGATTTTTGCGCCAGTTTCATTTCGAGAAACTCAAGCTCGATCGGAGTCTCGTCGAACAGGCGAGCAAGGACGAAGGCAGCCGCGCGATGATGCTCTCCAGTATCACGGTCGCGCGCGCGCTTGGCATGGATGTGACAGCGGAAGGCGTGGAGACCAGCGAGCAGGCCGATCTCCTGCGACTTGCGGGATGCGACCAGATGCAGGGATATCTTTACCATAAGCCGTTACCAGCAGACGAGATCGATCGGCTGATGGCGGCGCAGGCGGATGCTTCCTCCCCAGTCGGCTCCGCAAGGACCGATCAAATGACGGCTTGAAACCCAAAGGATGGGAAAGCAGCATGAGCGCGCTACAAGATATTGCCCGAGAGATCGAACGCGAACATCTCGACGATTCGGTCGCTCCGCCAAAAGCGGTTAACGCGGAGAAGACCGATGTCGAAAGAGCCGGGCGAGTAAGCGCCGTCCGCCACTGGTTCGATCGGCAATCGGTTGGACGCAAGATCAGCCTGTTTTTCCTCGTCAACCTCGTGTTCGCGCTTGGCGCGGGCCTTTTCGTCATCGGGGGGCTCATCCAGGTCGACGATCGCGGCGAGCGCATCAATAGCACGCACGATCATGCAATCGCAGCCGAACGTCTTCTGGTCGAACTGACCCAAGCGCAGCGCCATGCCGAAATTCTGAGCCTGACCGGCAATCCGGATCGCGTTTCACAGGTGATCGAAGAGCTCGACCGGGCTGATGCCAAGCTCCTCGAACTGCGCGATATGCTGGGGGAAACGGGCGCTGAAACCGCGAACCTGCGCGAATTGGTCCAGAACGAAGTCGATAGTCTGCGCACGCAGGTCTCCCGCTTTGTAACAATATCCACGCCCGGGGAACGTGGCCAAGTGTCGAATGAAATCACCGCGACCGGGAACAGTGCGCTGCAGGCAGTGCGGCGGATGGCCAATATCCTTGGAGCAGAAGCCGAGAAGGCTTCCGAATCCAGTTCCGAGTTCATCTCTACGCTGCTGTTGACGTGGATCGCTCTTGCGCTCGTGCTGGTGGCCATGACACTGTTCGCGCAGCGCTACTTCAATCGTACGGTCAGCGGCGCCATGCGCGATATGGCGAATTCGATGACAGCCTTTGCAAAGGGCAATCGCGACGTGTCGATCCAGGGACGCGAACGGCTCGACGAAATCGGCGACATGGCGCGCGCGATGGAGGTTTTCCACGATGCCGGCATTCGGCTCGAAAAGCTTAGCCGCGAACGCGCACAAAAAGCGCGCAGCGAGCTGGATCAGCAGACCAAGGCCCAGGTCCAGCAGGAAGAGGCGCGGCTTGAACGTGAACGCGCGCTGCGCAACATCGCCGACAAGTTCGAGCGGACGGTAGGCGACGTCGTCAGCCATGTGGCTTCCGCCTCCAGCCAGCTGCACGGCACCGCGACCAGCATGGCGGCGACGGCGGACCAATCCTCCAGACGCACCGAAGAGGTGGCCACCTCTATGGAAGAGGCCAATGCCGGGGCAACCGCTGCCGCTGCGGCGAGCGATGAGTTTGCGATGTCGATCGGCGAAATCAGCCGCCAGGCCGCCTCCTCCGCCGAACTTGCGCGCAAGGCGACCCTCTCCGCGAACGCAGCAGACGAGACGATCTCCGCCCTTTCCGAAAGCGCGCAGCAGGTTGGCCAGATCGTCGAGCTGATCCAGACCATCGCACAGCGCACCAACCTGCTTGCCCTCAACGCCTCGATCGAGGCAGCACGCGGGGGCGAGGCCGGGCGCGGCTTTGCCGTAGTTGCGAGTGAGGTCAAGGAACTCGCGATGCAAACCAGCCGCGCCACCGAACAAGTTGCCGAGCAGATCCGTACGATGCAGGATACGACCGGCGACAGCGTTGGTGCCCTGAAGTCGATCGCGCAGCAGGTGCAGCAGCTGGAGACCACGGCGGTATCGATCGCAAGCGCGGTCGATCAGCAATCGGTCGCGGGCCAGGACCTTGCGCGCTCCATCGATCTCGCGGCACGCGGAACCGAGAAGGTTGCAGGCCACATTCAAGATGTGCGCGAACTGGCCAATTCGACCGGGTCCGCCGCCAGCCAGGTGCTCCAAAGCTCGACCGCTCTGGAAACGCAAGCGTCGACGCTGCGCTCGCACGTGGACTCGTTCCTCGCCGAAGTTCGCGCGCGCTGAGTGCGCCTGTCATTGCGGTAAAAAGCCGGGCAGACATCGCAACCCTGGCCACAGGCGAGCTTATCGGTGAGGCCCCTGCGAACCCGGGTTGGAAACGGCGCCGCACCAGTTGACCGCTCCGCACAAGGGCCAGCCGTGCGAACCCCTTGCCGGGTGGTTCTCTGCAACAGGGCCATGCGGAGAGAGGGGAACCACTTCATAGCCGATACCGTTGCACAATGCGGCCCTGCGCTCCGACAACTGGCGGCTTTCGATACGCCTGCACGTCGAGTGATGACGTGACTTCTTCCGCCGGTCGCGAGCGTCCTTTCGAAGTGATCATTGCGCGACTTGCAACAAAGTGCACAAACGATGCTTGAGCGCTTCGCAAGTGCAGGCGCAAACTACTCAACATCGCGAACGCTCTGGTTCGGGAACTATGCTTTACAGTGTCTATTCTGCCCATAACCACGCCGCTCAATGGCTTGGGTGAGGAGAGATTTTGACAAACGTCAGCGCGTTCACGCCGATCGGGCGCATCGCCGAACTGGCTGCGCATCTTGCCGCGCGCCCCGATGAAACGGCTAAGGATGATCGCGACAGGCTCGCCGAACTGGCAGCCGGTCTCGACGCCTATCCTGCCAGTGTGACAAGCGGCCCCAGCCCCGCGCTGGCGGCGCTGGAGGCGGCAACCCGGTCCGAAGATTGGGCTCAGCATTACGAAACGGACGAGACCAGCGTGCCGCTGCAAAACAGCATGCTTTCGGGCAATTTCGAGGGGCAGTTCCTTCAGACCCTGCTTGGCTTTGGCGGGGCACGCCGCGCTCTGGAAATAGGTCTTTTCACCGGCTTTGGCGCACTCGCCATGGCCGAGGCGCTGCCCGATGACGGACGGGTCGTCGCGCTGGAAATAGATGCCTTCGCCGC
The DNA here is from genome assembly GCA_036353345.1 of Erythrobacter sp. Lineage (GTDB taxonomy): Bacteria > Pseudomonadota > Alphaproteobacteria > Sphingomonadales > Sphingomonadaceae > Erythrobacter. The sequence goes on from JAZBPE010000230.1 coordinate 49,710, forward strand.
CGATTTCGCACGCAAGCAGTTCGATACCTCACCGCATGGCCACAAGATCGAAATTCGCGTTGCGCCGGCAGCCGAAAGCCTCGCCGCGCTTGCCAATGAAGGTGCGCGCTTCGACTTCATTTTCATCGATGCCGACAAGACCGGCTATTGGAGCTACTACGAAACCATCCTCGATCGCGACCTTTTGGCGGAAGGCGGGCTGATAGCGGTCGACAACACGATGCTGGGCGGCGAAGCCTGGCGCGAAGCGGACCGCGGTGAAATGGGCGCAGCGATCGCCGAGTTCAATCGTAAGCTCATGGCAGATGAGCGGACGCGTCAAGTGCTGGTGCCGATCCGCGACGGTGTGACATTGATCCGCCGTGCCTGACACTGCTGTGGCCGGGCGCCCCCGCATCCAGCGCACGCTGGGGGCGCTTGCGCTGCTGACAATGGGAGCGCCGCTGACACTGGCGCTGATGGCCGGGGCGATGACGTCGAGACTGCATGTCGCTCCGAAACGGCACCACGGCAAAAGTGCGGCGAACCGGGACCGACATACGATCCTCATCAGCGGCGCGAAGATGACCAAGGCGCTGGTCCTCGCGCGCGCATTTCATGCAGCTGGGCACCGCGTCCTTTTGTGCGAGAGCGCACGCTACGAGATTAACGCCCATCGTTTCAGCCATGCGGTCGACAGCTTCCACGTCCTGCCCGATAGCGGCACACCCGGTTACGGCCCAGCGCTGAAGCGACTGATCGAACGCGAATGCGTGGATATCTATCTCCCGGTGACAAGTCCGGCGGGCAGCCTGCACGATGCCGCGCTGGTGCCCGAACTGTCCCAGTTTTGCGAAGTGCTGCATGCCGGTCCGGACCTTGTTACCCTGCTCGATGACAAGGCGCGCTTTGCCGAGACGGCGCGCGCAACCGGCCTTCGCGTACCCGGAACGCACCGCGTGACATCGGCAGACGAGGCGCTAGCCTTCGATTTCACGGCTTACAATCGACCCTTTATCCTCAAGAGCATTGCCTATGATCCGGTCGGGCGGCTCGATCTGGTCCGCCTGCCCATGGATGATCGCGCCGCCATGGAATCGTATGTGCGCGCTCTCCCGATCAGCGAGGACAACCCTTACGTCCTTCAGGAATTCATCGAGGGCACCGAGTTTTGCACCCACGGTTTCTTCCGCAATGGCGAACTGCGCGTGCACTGCGCATGCGAATCCTCAGCATTCCAGGTGAATTACGAGCACCGCGACATTCCCGAAATACGCGAATGGGTTGAAGCGTTCGGGCGCGCGACCGGGCTGACCGGACAGGCTTCGTTTGATTATATCCGCGCCGCAGATGACGGCGAATTTTACGCGATCGAATGCAATCCGCGCACCCATTCGGCCATCACTCTGTTCGGCGGCGATGCGCGCCTGGCCGAGGCTTATCTCGGCCGGGAAGAAGCTGCGCCGATCGAGCCGCTGCCCGGCGCGCGGCCCACATTCTGGAGCGCGCATGAATTGTGGCGGATCCTTTGCGCCTGGCCCGATCTTGCGGCGATCCGCGCCCGGCTGGACGTCATCGCCCGCGGCCGGGACGCCGTGTTCGATGCCGACGATCCCCTGCCTTTCGCTGCGCTTCATCATCTGCACATTCCCTTTCTCCTGATCCGCAGCCTTGCCGAAGGACGCCAGTGGCATCGCATCGACTTCAATATCGGGAAGCTGGTGCAGGACGGGGGCGACTAGGCGGTGGGACCGATCCTCCATCTTTTTGGCTCTCCGACGAGCGCATTCTGGGCCGAGCTTTCGCAGCTTTATGCCGGGGGCGCGTTCGCAGCATTGTGCGACGAGCATGATTTCCTGAATGCCCATGTCGGGCCGGACGGCCTCTGGCGCCTGCCCGCTTCGCCCGACGCCGGCGACATTGCCGCCGCCGCGCCGCTCTCCCCCGCCGAAGCGATCGCACGGATCGCCGCTGTCGACATCGCCTGCGCGCTGCCGCAGATGTTCTGCCCTGCCGGTTTGAGCGATTATCGCGGCCTGATCGAAGCGCTGGGCTATCCCATGATCGGCAACCGCGCCGAGGTCATGGCGCTCACCGCAGACAAAGCCTGGACCAAAGCGATCATCTCGCAGGCCGGTCTGGCGACACCCGACGCACAGATCCTGCGCCGCGGCGAAGCGCCTGCCATGGCGCCGCCCTTCGTTGTAAAACCGGCGATCGCCGACAATTCCCAAGGCGTTGCGTTGGTAAGCAAACCGGGCGAGGCACAAGCTGCCATCGCCGCCGCCTTCGCCCTGTGCGATCGCGTCCTGCTCGAACGTTTCGTCCCGCTCGGACGTGAAGTGCGTTGCGGCGTCGTGGAAGACGGAGATCGCCTCGTCGCGCTCCCGCTTGAAGAATACCGCGTCGATCCGGTCGAGCGGCCGATCCGCCGCGCGCGGGACAAGCTGTCCGCGAACGAAGGGGGCAATCTCGGCCTGATGGCGAAAACGCAAACCGAGGCGTGGATCATGCCTTTGGACGATCCCATCGTCCCTGCGGTTCACCGCGCCGCGCTCGCCTGCCATCGGGCGCTGGGCTGCCGCGATCATTCCCTGTTCGACTTTCGCATCGATCCAGCGGGCGACGTCTGGTTTCTCGAAGCGGGCCCCTATTGTTCTTTCGCTCCAGAAAGCGTGGTGGTGTCCATGATGGACGCGGCCGGCACCGGCCTGTCAGATTTCTTCGCGCAGGCCCTGGACCGGGCGGTCGCGCGCAATACCCGAACCAAAGGATGAGTTGATGGCAACGCAGATACAAGCGGACAAGGTTATGGCTGGCAAGACGGGAGCAGATGCGAATATCGCCCCGCTTCACAATCCGGCCACCGCTGCGCAGAGATTTTTCGCCGCAGTCGATCCTGCGATCCAGACCATCTCCGACCCGCGCGAGGCCTGCGAGGCGGTTCTGGGCAGCGCCGCTTTTCGCAAGTGGCTGGGCCATCTGACAGGGACGGAACCTCACGCGCTGGGCTTTGCGGACGGTTTCGCTGCGATCGATGCGCTTGATGCCGTCGTTCCGACGCGGATATTGTCGGGGGCTTACAATCTCAGCCTGGAAACCGTGTTCCAGCGCATCGCCCAGATCGCCGCCGCGCTCGTGCCTGCGGACGGTGCGGCGTGGTACGCGCTCGCCGACCGGATCCATGGCGCACCCGAACTAGCCGCCATGCGCCTGCGCGCCTTTTTGGCTGAACATTCGGGCGAGCCGGAAGCACGCATGGATGCGCGAGCCGATATCGCGCGGCTGGCAAGCGACAATCCCCATGCTGTCTACCCGACCTCGCCCTATCGCCGTTCGACCGGTCGCACCGTCGCAAGCGAGGATCACAGCGCTGTCGAAGCGGTCATGCACCAATCCACCTTTTCCTCCATTCGGATGGTCGATCACGTGCTCGAACCGACCCAACCCTATCTGCGCGATATCTACCGGCCGCTCGGGCGCTGCGTCTGTCTGATCGACACCAATGTCGACGAGCATCACGGCCAGCGCATCTCGGCCTATTTCGCCCATCACGGCATACCGCTCACGCTGCTGCCCTACCGCGCAATGGAGGCTGACAAGGGCCTCGCCACGGTCGAGCGAATGCTTGGCGATTTTAAGCGGCTTGGGATCATGCGCAACGAACCGGTCCTGATCGCCGGTGGCGGCGTGCTGGCTGATACCGGTGGCCTTGCCTGCGCGCTTTACGGCCGTAACACGCCCTATGTCATGATCGGGACCTCGATCGTGACCGGGATCGACGCCGGGCCATCCCCGCGCACGTGCTGCGACGGTTTTGGTTACAAGAACCTGCTTGGGGCGTACCACCCGCCGGTCCTGTGCCTCACCGATCGGCACTTCTTCGGCAGCTTGCACGAAGGCTGGCTGCGCCACGGTGTTGCCGAGATCATCAAGATGGCCGTGGTGAAGGACGCATCGCTGTTCGCCGATCTCGAAGACGCGGCACCGCGCCTGATTGCGACGCGCTTTGGAACCGTGGACGTGCTGGAAGACGACCCGATCGATGAACTGTCGAATCGCATCCTGTGCAAAGCGATGAAGAGCTATGTCGAGGCGGAATACGATAATCTTTACGAGACCCATCAATGCCGTCCGCATGCCTTTGGACATACCTGGTCGCCTGGATTTGAGATCCAGGCGGGGCTGCTGCATGGTCACGCGGTGGCGATCTGCATGGGGCTCGGTGCACATCTCTCCTACCGCGCCGGTTGGATCAACGAGAACGAAAGAACGCGCATTCTGGACCTGATGCACGCTTATGGCCTTGCGCTTTGGCATGACGTCCTGCTCGACGAGGAGCTCATGCGCGAGGCGCACGACAAGATCGTGCAAAAGCGCGGTGGCAATCTCGTCGCCCCGGTGCCGCGCGGGCGCATCGGCGAATGCGGCTATCTCGACGGGCTTGTTGCCGGGGACGTTCTTGCAGCGATTGGTGAATATCGCGAAGTTTGCGAACGCTATGATGGGAACGGTCGCGGCGTCGATCCTTTATGCGAAGACGTGGGGCTCGAGGACCCTGCAACCGTCGCCCACTCCCGCGTCGCCGCCGACGCAGCCTGAGCTCCGAAGGAATCAATCGATATGGCCAAATCTACCATCCTGTTCGGATCGATCGGCACGATCGTCGAAACTTCGGACATCCAGCGCCGCGCCTATAATGCCGCGCTGAAAGAGGCCGGCCTCCGATGGCAATGGGATCGCGACACTTATTCTCAGCTCCTGGAGATGGCGGGCGGCAAGGAGCGCCTCGCAATGCTGGCCGCGGCGACAGGCACCTCTCTCAGTCAGGCGCAGATCGAAGCGATCCATCGGGACAAGACGGACCGCGCGGGCGCGATGATGCGCGAAAATGGCGCGGCGTTGCGCGATGGCGTTGCCGAAGTGATTGCGATGGCAAAGGAGCATGACATGAAGCTCGGCTTTGTCACGACCACTTATGAGGCCAATATCGATGCCGTTTTCGATGCGGTCGGCGATGCGCTTTCATCGGAAGACTTTGATGTCATCATCACGCGTGGCGACGTCGCTGAGGGCAAGCCGCATCCGGAATGCTACGAAAAAACGCTCGCCAAGCTGGAGATTGCGCCGATGAATGCGCTCGCGATAGAGGACACCGCGAACAGCGTAATGGCCGCCAAGCGCGCCGGCATCTTTACCATCGCGACACCAGGCGAGCTGACGGCGGATCAGGACTTCTGGCAAGCCGACCGCATATCGCAAAACCTCGCCAAGGATGTGCGCGAGAGCGTGGGATAGTTCTGATGCGGGTCGCTGCGCTGACGCCGTTCGGGGCTGAGGCATTCGGCTTCGATTGCACGGCGGCGGACGACGAAGCTGCGAACCGGATCGGATATCTGGTCGCGCGGCATCAGGTGCTGGTCCTGCGCAGCCAGTTGGCGACGCCCCCGCAATTCGCCGCTTTTCTAAGCCGCCTGGGACCGCTCACATTCACCGAAGGCGAGACGCCCGTTGCCGCCGCGCCCGATCTCAACCTGGTGACCAATATCGGCCGTGACCGCCCGCCGCGCAGCGTCTTTCACACCGATACGAGCTATGTCGCGCGCCCGCCTGCGATCACGGCGCTTGCCGCGGTGACGCTCCCGCGCTCCGGCGGGGAGACACTTTTCAGCGATCAGGTGACTGCGCTCGCATCCTTGCGCGCTAGGCACCGCACCTGCCTCGCCGGGCGTACCGTGCGGCACGCCTATACGCCGCCGAGCGGTCAGGAGACGGCGCACCACCACCCGCTTATCCGCGTCCACCCGGTAACCGGAGCGCGAGCGCTCTACCTGTCGACGCCGGAACGCTGCGTGGCTTTAAGCGGTTGCGACAGTCACACTTCGGACCGCATCATCGCCGCGCTATATCGCCACTCCACCCGCGCGCGCTTCGTCTATCGTCACCGCTGGCGCGCGGGCGATATCGTCCTGTGGGACAACCGGACCACGATGCACCGCGCCGACCATTCCGCCGTGAAGGGTGACCGGGTGCTCCATCGCGGCCTCGTCGAAGGGGAAGCGCCGATCGCCGCACCAGCACTAATCCCCGCTCTTGGCTAGTTTGGCTCCGGCGTGCGATAGAATCGGTGTCGAAACCGCAAGGCTCCGCGCCTACAGGGATGCCACCGGAATAGGGAAATCGCACAGGATCGAACCGTCCGGCACTTGGCCCCCACCGGTACGCTGGCTAACCGCATTCAGCTTGACGTGACCGGCGCAAGAGACCGGCATATTGCCGACGCGAAAGCTCTGGTCCTCTTGCTGCTGCGGGACAGCGATTTGCCGGGCGAGCTCTTCCTGCCTGGTTTGCAGCACGCGCGTCGCTTCGAGCAGGGCTGCACCCTGGGCGCGCGTGGCATCGTGCTGCGCGCATCTTGATCTGCTCCTGCTCGCTCCTGCCATCCTGCGCCCGCGCGGTTAAAGCAAGGATCGCGGTACTTGTGCGCGATGCCGGCCGATACATGCCGCCTGTCAAACCGTGCGCATGCACCTCTCCTGGTCGTGTTATTGTCGCACGAGATTGACGCATCGAGAGGAAACGACGCAATTAGCCGAAGGTCGGACGAGGATCGTCTGAGAGCGCAGGCGGCGCGCAGTGGGTTATAAGAGCCGCCGCCAAAGGGAGAGCCGCCATGATCGACACCATTGAACGCCCGCAAAGCGACACACCCACCCATTGCACGAGCGAACAGTACGAAGAAATGTATCGTCGTTCGGTGACGGAACCCGATGCGTTCTGGCTGGAGCAGGCAAGGCGTCTGGACTGGTTTGCGCAGCCTGGCGAAGGCGGGGCGTGGTCCTTCGATCCGGTCGAAATCCGCTGGTTTGCCGACGGAACGCTCAACCTGTGCCACAATGCAGTCGACCGGCACCTGGAGACGCGCGGGGATGAGCACGCAATTATCTTTGAGCCTGACGATCCGGCCGGCGACACCCGCACGCTGACCTATCGCGAACTGTATGGCGAAGTCATCGCCATGGCCAATGCGCTCAAGGCGATCGGCGTCAAGAAAGGCGACCGGGTCACGATCTACATGCCGATGATCGTCGAAGGCGTGGCCGCGATGCTCGCCTGTGCGAGGCTGGGCGCAATCCATTCGGTGGTGTTCGGCGGCTTTTCCCCCGAAGCACTGGCCGGACGAATCGAGGATTGCGACAGCCGCTTCGTCATCACCGCTGACGAAGGTCTGCGCGGAACGAAGCGCGTGCCGCTCAAAGCCAATGTCGATGCAGCGCTGGCCGAACCCGACCATGACACGCCGCTCGACGGTATGCTGGTTGTCAAGCATACCGGCGCCGATATCGCGATGACCGACGGCCGCGACCACTGGTTTCACGACTTGCGCTCGGATGCCGATTGTCCGTGCGAGGTGATGGCGGCCGAAGACCCGCTGTTCATCCTTTACACCTCCGGTTCGACCGGCAAACCCAAGGGCGTGGTGCACACAACCGGCGGCTACGGCGTCTGGACCGCAACCACGTTCCACTTCGTGTTCGATTACCAGCCGGGCGAAATCTACTGGTGCACTGCCGATATCGGCTGGGTCACCGGGCACAGTTATATCGTCTACGGCCCGCTGATGAACGGCGCGACAAGCGTCGTGTTCGAAGGCGTGCCCAACTATCCAGACCACGCTCGGATGTGGGACGTGGTGGACAAGCACCGCGTGAATATTCTCTACACGGCACCCACCGCAATTCGCGCATTGATGCGCGAGGGCGATGATTTCGTGACCCGCTGCAAGCGGACGACCCTGCGGCTGCTCGGGTCAGTTGGTGAGCCGATCAATCCCGAAGCCTGGCGCTGGTATTTCGACACGGTCGGCGACAAGCGTTGCCCGATTGTCGATACGTGGTGGCAGACGGAGACCGGCGGTGTCATGATTACCACTCTGCCCGCCGCGCACGACATGAAGCCGGGAAGCGCAGGGCTGCCCTTTTTCGGAATCCAGCCGCAACTGGTCGATAATGAAGGCGCAGTGCTAAACGGCGTGGCGGAAGGCAATCTCACCATAACCGCCAGTTGGCCCGGACAGGCGCGCACCGTCTATGGCGACCACGAACGCTTCATCCAGACCTATTTCGCGACTTATCAAGGCCAGTATTTCACGGGCGATGGATGCAA
>JAZBPE010000231.1:0-5964 GCA_036353345.1 Erythrobacter sp.
CCCGCAAAAGGCCCGCAAAAATGTCTGAAACCTCCGAGAAAAAACGGGACGATCCGGAACTGCCAAAGGGCGGAATCCCTAGGGTTTCTACGGGTTTTATAGATTATCTGGTAGAACGAAAGAAAAGCAAATGGTGCCCAGAAGAGGACTCGAACCTCCACGCCCTTGCGAGCGCCAGCACCTGAAGCTGGTGCGTCTACCAATTCCGCCATCTGGGCACACGTGGCGAGCGTTGTCGAAGCGGCCCGCCGGGTAGGGGCGGGCCTTTAGCGGGCGGCGCCGGGCGCTGTCAACGCGAAAGCCGTGCGCGTCAGATCGCATATCAGCCCTCAACGTGCCGGAACCCTTGCGACTTCGCCCGCGTTTTCGCAAGGCACCATCGCAATTCATCTGCTTTCGAGGTTTTACCGCACCATGGCCCGTCCCTCCCCGCTTGGCGAACAGCTTGTCACCGTATTTGGTGGTGGTGGCTTTATCGGCAATTATGTCGTGCAAGCGCTGCTTCAACGCGGAGCGCGGGTGCGGATCGCCAGCCGTAATCCGGAACACGGCTTTGCGCTGAAGCCGCTCGCCAATCTTGGTCAGCTGCAATTTGCGCGCTGCGATATCAGGAAGGAACAGAGCATAGCCGCCGCGCTTGCCGACGCGGACTATGTCGTCAATCTCGTCGGCGCGTTCGAAGGCGATCTGATGGAGCTGATGGGCGAAGCGCCGGGCCGGATGGCGCGCATCGCGAACGCAAATGGCGCGCGCGCTTTCGTGCACCTTTCCGCTATCGGTCCGGACGAGAACAGCAGCGCCGAATATGCGCGCGCCAAGGCGCTGGGCGAAGGCCGCGTGCGCGAAGAGTTTGCCGAAGCGACCATCCTGCGGCCATCGATCGTGTTCGGGGAGGATGACGGGTTTCTGAACATGTTCGGCGGCATGATCGAGATGATCCCGGTGCTGCCCGTGTTTGGTCCGGAAGCCGAATTGCAGCTAGTCTATGTCGGTGACGTGGCCGATGCCTTAATCGTCGCGCTTGAGGATCCGGGTGAACATGGTGGGCATATTTACGAGCTGGGCGGCCCTGAAAAGCTCACCATGATGGAGATCAACCGCCGGATTGCCGAGGCGCAGGGGCGCAAACGACGCTTCATCGCGATGCCAGATGGGCTCTCCAGCGCCTTTGCGAGCCTGCCTGGAACGCCCATGAGCAAGGACCAATGGACGCTGCTGAAGCCCGGCAGCACCGTTTCGGGCAAGCATCGCACCTTTGCACAGCTGGGAATCGAGCCGCGCCCGCTTGGACTGTTCCTTAACAAATGGATGACGCGCTATCGCCGCTTTGGCCGCTTTGGCCGTTCGAACGAGCGCAACAAGGAGCGTCGGGCGCGCGGGACCGAGCGCCCCGAAACTGGCGCAGGCGCAAAGGTCTAGCAGACCTTGGGTCGCGACACGCTAGGCGGGCAGGTTTGCGCGGTAGAGCTGTAGCAGATCAACGTAAGCCTGCTCAGCCGCCGGCGCGCTGTAGGCGGGGCTGTCGGGCACGGTCGGTCCAGCCGTGATCGCCGGCATAGACAGCGACCTTCGCATCGACATCCGCAGCACGGGCGGCGGCCTTGAATGTCTCTTTCGCTTGCGGATCTTCCGCATCGTCATCCTGCGCAACCGCGATTAGAAGCGCGGCTTCGACCTCGTTCAGGAGCTTGTGCGGGCTTTGCGGATTGTCCTCTTGCACCAGACCGCCCCCATGGAAGCTTGCCGCTGCCTTGATCCGCGAAGGCGCCGCGGCCGCGCTCCAGATCGCGAAGGGTCCGCCCATGCAATAACCCTGCGTACCGATACCAAGTGATGTATCCACAGCCACTTGCCCATCGAGCCAGGCAACCGCTGCCATCGCATCCGTGCCGATCGCGTCAGCATCAAGCTTGGCGCGCCAGGGGCCGACTTTTTGGAAGCCCCGGGCGTTGATGAAGGCCGCGAAATCGGCAAACTGCTCGCCCGCCACATCGCGGTAATAGGGATTGAGCACGAGGACGCTGTAGCCCTTGGCAGCGAGGCGGCGCGCCATGTTGCGCTTGGCTTCGCGAAGTCCGGCGATATCAGGCCAGAACACGACGCCGGGATGCGCGCCGTCGGAGGGGTGGACGAAAAACGCATCCATCGTGCCATCAGGCGTCTCGAAGGTGACGCCGCTCTCAGCAGTGCCGAGCATCGCGCTGGCATTATCTTCGCCGGTCGAGCCGCTGACTTCGGTGGGAGCGCAAGCACTCAAAGCGGCGATGCCCGCCATAACACCGAACTGCCGCCGATCGAGCGCACCGGCCGCCCATGCCTTCAGTTTCGCCTCATCGCACATCGCGCCCGTCCTTTTGTCTTTTTCTTACCCTGCGGCGGCGATGGCATAGGCCTGCATTGTGGTAATGGACAAGTGCGAAGGTTGAAGGCACGATGTCCGCCTCGCGGGGAGAGGGATCATGAAACATTGGGGCTGGCCGCAATGCGCGCTCATTTTGAGCGCTCTTGGGCTTTCGGGCTGCGACGTCGCGTTCGCCGACGGGCCTTACGCGGTCACGGATATCGACGCTGTAACGCTTGAGAGTGCAGGTGCGGACTACGCCAACTGGATTACGCATGGCCGCACCTATTCCGAGCAACGCTTTAGCCCGCTGAGCCAGATCGATACCGCCAATGTCGGCAAGCTCGGTCTCGCCTGGCACGCCGATATGGACACTGCGCGAGGACAGGAAGCAACGCCGCTAGTGATCGATGGCAAGCTCTACCTCACCACCGCCTGGAGCAAGGTGAAAGCCTTCGACGCCGCATCTGGCGAGCCTTTGTGGGAGTACGACCCCGAAGTGCCAGGGGAGACCGCGGTCAAGGCGTGCTGCGACGTGGTCAATCGCGGGCTGGCAGCATGGGGCGATGCACTGTTCCTCGGCACGCTCGACGGACGGCTGATTTCGCTCGACCGTGATACTGGCGAGGTGCTTTGGGAAACCGTCACGGTCGACCAGTCGCAAAGTTATACGGTGACCGGCGCGCCGCGCGTCATCGATGGCCGGGTCATTATCGGCAATGGCGGGGCGGAGTTCGGCGTGCGCGGCTATGTTGCCGCCTACGATGCCGAGGACGGGGGAGAACTGTGGCGGTTCTACACCGTGCCCGCCGGCGACGAGGACGACAGCGCTCCTGCCTACCTTCAGAACGCGGCAGAGACCTGGAATACCGAAGTGCTCGCCGGGTCCGATGCGATCGGCGGCGGGGGCACGGTGTGGGATTCGATGGCCTACGATCCCGACCTTGACCTCCTTTATATCGGCGTTGGCAACGGCTCCCCGTGGAACCGCGCCTATCGTTCTCCGGGTGCGGACGGGACCGGTGAAGGGGACAACCTATACCTGTCCAGCATCGTCGCCATCCGCCCTGCGACCGGCGAGTATGTCTGGCATTATCAGACGACGCCCGGCGAAACGTGGGACTATACCGCGACACAGCACATCGTCCTTGCCGATATGGAGATCGGCGGGGAAGAGCGGCAAGTGCTGATGCAGGCGCCCAAGAACGGGTTCTTCTACGTCATCGACCGGACGACCGGGGAATTCATCAGCGCTGAGCCCTATGTCAGCGTGAATTGGGCCGAGCGGATCGGCGAAGATGGCCGTCCGGTCGAAAACCCGGAAACGCGGGTCGACAAGACCGGCAAGGCGGCTCTGGTGACCCCCGGCGCGCTGGGCGGGCACAACTGGCATCCGATGGCCTATCATCCGGGCGAGAACCTGGTTTACATCCCAGCCTTCGAAGCGGGCATGATGTACGCACCCGAAGCCGACTGGAAGCCGGACCGCGCGCGTGGCTTCAATGTAGGCTTCAACCTTGGCGCCGGCGATCTGCCGCCTGACATGGGCATCCGGCGCGAGGTTGCAGGGACGCTTCGCGGCATGTTGGTCGCCTGGGATCCGGTTGCGCAGAAACCGCGCTGGACGATCGAGCATGAGGGACCATGGAACGGCGGCGTGCTCGCGACCGGCGGCGGGCTGGTCTTTCAAGGAACGGCAGGCAGCGAATTCAACGCCTACGATGCTTCCTCCGGCAAGAAGTTGTGGGGCTTTGCCGCGCAGACCGGCGTGGTCGCTCCGCCGATCACCTACACGGTCGCGGGCGAGCAATATATTGCAGTGCTGGCCGGATGGGGCGGTGCCTATGCGTTAAGCGTGGATGGCGACCTGATGGCGCGCAAGGCGCCCGTGCGCAACGTCTCGCGCCTGCTTGTGTTCAAGCTCGGCGGCGAAGACGCCCTACCCGCCGAAATGGAACTGGCCAGCCTTCCGCTCGATCCACCTGCCAGCCGCGCTTCGGCGGAGACCATCGCGCTCGGCAAGGCGAAGTATGCGCGCTATTGCGCGGTGTGCCATGCGCCCGGAGCTGTGGGCTCAACCGTATTGCCGGACCTTCGGCGCGCGGGCTCGCTTGGCAATGCGCAAAGCTGGATGGCTGTGGTGCATGACGGGCTGCTCAAGGATAACGGCATGGCTGCGTTCGCCGGTTCGCTCACCCGCGAGGAGATCGAAGCAATCCGCGCTTACGTCATTCACCGCGCGAACGAGGACAAGGCGATGAACGACAAGCGGATCGCGCGTCGCTAGCCAAAGGCGAGATTGCCCAGCAGACGTCCGGGGATCAGCGTGAACGCTCCAGCGATGACGAGCCCGATGTAGAGTCCGCGCATGGCGCTGCGATGCGCGGGGATATTGCCCTGCCACGCATACCACACACCCAGCGGCGCATTCACCAGGGTCCACACGGTGAAGAGGTGGATGAAGCTGTAACCGCTGCCAGCTATCCCGGCGCCGGGCGTACGGATGAAAGCCGACGCAAGCGCGGTAACGACCATCAGGATGACCCAAACCCTTCCCATCCAGCGATGGGGTCCGTCACCTTTGTCACGCAGCAGGACGAACGCGCCGAGGATGAGCGCGGGTATTGCGGTCGCAAGATGGATCATGACTGGCAAGCTCATCCCGCGTTCCGACCGCATTGCCTCGCCTGAGCCGAAGCCGCCGAAAAAGACGGAGAGCGCCGACAGGACGCCGGTAATCGCAATGGTGATCGCGGCGGTTATGAGCAGCCTGCAGCGCGCCGAGGCTCCGATCGCGGGAGCCGCTTTGTGTTTAGGGTGCTGCGATGTGTCGGCGGTCCTGATCATTCTTGTCTCGTCCTCGTCCAGCGGTTTAAGCAGTGGTCGATGACTGGATTGCAGCGTGCAGAAACTCACGGCAAACGGACCTTCGCGAGCGGTCGCGGCAATTCGTGGACGGTCGCGATGCTGCGCGGACGGTCCGCGTGAGCCTTTCGGCTACCCAGCGCACGCTCGCCCAAATAGGGACCGTCGTGGCGCTCGGCTGCGTGGTCGGCGCGTCCGGCCTGCTCTATTCCCCGGCGATACCGCTCAGTGCACGGATCGCGCTGACGATTGGCAGCTTCCTCGTCGGATGGGCGATAGTGCGCGGGCTCGCGATCGTCGGCGAGGCCATTGCCCGGCTGTTCGGTATTGCCCCTCTGTGGGGCTACGCCTTCGCCGTGCCGGTGTCGGGCATCGGGATCGCCTGGTTCGTGCTATGGCAGCTTGGAGGTCTCGACGCGGCTTTGGGCGAGGCGTTCACGCCAATCTGGGTGCGCGCTTCTTTGATCGGCGCGTTCTTTTTCACCTTGTTCTTCGTGCTCAATCGGAGGGCGGCGCGCCAGACAGCGGTGATCGAAACTGCGCCACGCGAACGGCGGAACCGGTCGCAACCAGCGCTAGAGGCACGATCACCGCCCGAACCTGAACCGACGTCGGAACAAGGCGCCGCACAGACGCAGTTGCATGATCGCCTGCCGCGCGGATTTCCCGCGATCCTCGCGCTGCAGGTGGAGGATCACTATGTTCGGGCGATTGCCGCCGAGCGCAGCGAAATGGTTTTGATGTCCTTGAGCGATGCC
>JAZBPE010000018.1:0-5797 GCA_036353345.1 Erythrobacter sp.
GACTGGATTGGCGAAAGCCTGCACGACCGTCCGCGAGCTAGCGGCAAATTTGGAGGCCAGTTCGTATATCCCGAGCAAGTCAAGGCCGACTGAACGCCCGATCATCAGGCGGCATAGAGGGTCAAAAACCGCCATAGGAATAGCCGTAAGCTGTAATCGCACACCGAATGAGACTGCTTCCAAGAGTCTCGCGCGGCTGAAGTTTAGCGGCATTGACCCAAGGGGGCCAATGAGATGACGCAGCAGCCCGCGGGCGGCGATGCTGGTGAAAACATGTTGGAGGAATTGCCCGTACACCAGCGCCATCACGCCGTGCCGCTGGATCAGCATGAGCGTGGAAGTCGAATAGACCAGCAAAGCAATAATCGCGATCCCGGCCCGTATGTCAGCGCGTCCGATACCATCGAGCGCGCCCAAGTGGACCAACCCGAGCGCATTTAGTGGCAGCAGCAGCAGCAGGCCGAACAGTAGGGTTGCTGCCTCTGATTGCAATCTCGGCTCGATCGAGTTGAACAGGATCGGTTGAAGGACGAAATAGCCGACGACGGCCACACTGCTGAAACCTAGAGTGGAAGCTATCGTGGCGCTGTCAATGAACTGCGCTTGCTGCTTCTCTTCCCCCGATGCGGTAGCTACCAGACGAGCGAGAACCCCTGTCCCCCCGAGATCGAGCATGCGAGCAAAGGCCACGAGGCTCATGGTCAGCGACCACAGGCCCAGGCCCTCGAGACCAAGCGTCGCAACGACTTGGCGCATCACCAAGAAATAGACCAGAATCGTGAAAATGGCCTGCGCCATAGAGAGTATTCCGTTGCGGGAAGACTGCTGGCCAGCGAGCGTGAAGACCCGTGACGTCAGCGCACGTACTCTCATGGAAGACTGGAAGCGCAGGTGGGGCACGTCATCGCATCAAAGGAAAATATCGCGACCGGCTTCTACTGGGGCATAGCGAGCGAGGTCGAAACCGGCAGGCCAGATCGCCGATTGCGCGCCAAGAAAGCGCCCCCATAGCGAGAAGGTCGAGCGCGACCCAATGAGGATATCGGCCTGCCCGAGTTGCAGCATTGAGGTCAGCGCGTTGCCCGGCGGCTCAGGCAAAAAACCGTTCAGTCCAAGGTCCGCGATCACTCGCTCCGGGTCTTCGTCCGTAAACAGGACGCCCCGCACTTGCTTGCGACCCAATGTGTCCAAAGCGAGCGCGACCGCGTCGCGATACCATTGTAGGGGTACGCGGGAATTTTGGTTCGCAGCGTTTGCGATCGGGGCGGTGAAGTCGCCGAGCCGGACATGGATTGCCACGTCGAGACGGTCCAAGGAAACCGGCATTCGCGAACGCTGCTGGAGAAAGCATTTCACTAAAGCTGAATGGCCATCGAGGTCGTGAAATTGGCGCCCGAGTCCTTTGTAGCAGCGCGTCACGCGGCCGGAGCAGGGTGGTCCGGCTTCATCTACCTTTCTTGCAAGACGGGCCTCCAGCCAATGACGCATTTCGCGCGCTTCACGATGCCTGAACACGTCGCCATAGGTGCGCCTGTCGCGCTCTCCGCGCACGATCGGGCCGATCTTGATCTGGCGAAGCGTCGGCATGACAAAAGTCCCACCCAGTTCATGTTGCCCTATAAGCGCCCGGGATATTGGGAACAGTAAATTGCCCAATCCCGGCCCAGGAGCTCGAACGATGCCGATATCGGGTCGGCTCAGTACCGGAAGGTGATAAATGATCTGGCTCCTCTGGCCGGACGCGTGAGGACTTCTGTCGGGCCCAAGCAGTATTCTCCGCGCGTTTTGCATGGTCTGGGCGCAAAAGCCGGTCGTACGGACCCGCTCATTGGCGGCGGAGAAAAACGAGGATATTGCCGGAGAACCAACTCGGGGTCATATGATGCAGGACCTTGAGCAGGCGATAAGCCAGCTTGCTGCCAAAGAAGTAGGCTGGATTCCCACGGATCAGGTAACTAAAGTTCTCAAAATCGGGAAAAGCCGTACGAATGTCTTTCAGCGTGTTGAGTCGATAGGCAGTCGGGAAAACGTCCTCGGGCTTGCGATCCGGTTGTAGCCTTTCGAGAAGGTGGACGTGGTTCTGGTTCCTCACCATCCGCGCACCAATTGAGACGTAGTGATACTTGTGCGGCGTCCTGGCGCAGAACAGGCCTCCGGGCTTCAGCACGCGACGTATATCGGCCGCGAATTCCTCAGGGTCGAGCACATGTTCAAGCACGTAATCGGCAATGATGATATCGACGCTTTGGTCCGGCAGCGGGATCTTCGTGTTGAAAACAATGTTGCGATCGCTCGCGCGGTTGTTCAGCACCGCCTCGTCGACATCTGCAGCTATCACCTCGCTAACGTGGCCCTTTAGCAAGCGTGTTCCGCGACGGTACTCGCATTCATCGTCCTCGAACCATTCCGCGCGGCCAGCGCCAAGATCAAGGACCTTGTGTTCAGGACGAACAAGTGCCTTGATCCGTCCATAAAACTCGATGGTGCCATCGGTAGGTGTGTATCCACCGATAAATTCACTCTCAGGGCGGTATGGTGCCATTTCTTTAATTCGTATCTGCGAGAGGGGAGGGGCTTAACCGCGCCATTTACATATTTGGGCAACGCTCAACCGGAATACTGCCGCTGGAAGGAAAAGCACGGACATCGTTCTAGTCGCCAGCAACAATTGGACTTGGCGCGATGAAAATTGCATCGGCCCATTGCGGCCGCCCGTTCCTACCGCTGAAGCTGATATTGTAGAGCCGGTGCAGGCGATAATCATATCGCGCGAGCAGCGCCGCGATGTCCCCGAATACCGGCTGATCGCGGTAATATCGTTCCATAAAAACCTCTAGTGCGATGATTGAGATGCGCCTTGCAGCAAGGGATTCGGCAGCCCCTTTGAGCGCGGCATACTCTCCGCCCTGTATGTCCATCTTGAGGATGTCGATCCGTTCGAGATTACATTGTCGCATTAGGGTATCGAGCCGCGTGGTCCTCACTTCCACACGCTTCTTGGGCTTCATTGCAGATCGATAGGATTCGGGCATTCCCTCGCTGTCCGGTTGAAGAAGCGAACTGGTGTCTTCGAATTCGTTGATGAAGAATGGCGCGTAGCCGTCCGCATCGGAAAGCGCTGCTTCGATGACTTCGACACCCTCCCGGCTTCCCGCCTGCTCCTCACGGAGCTTTGCTGCTAGATGAGGGATTGGTTCTAGACAGAAGACGCGTGCAGATGGAAGGCACGTCCGGTAGCTATGCGCAAACTTCCCGTTATTTGCACCGATGTCGAAAATTACTGGTGCTGCACGGTCTGGTAGCAGCGCCACCTGATCGGAAATAAAGTGATCGGCCTTGGGATGGACTTCATATCCCGCACGCTCGATGAGTCTGCGGACCGTTTGGAGTAATCGTCTCGTCAGCGCCATGTCTGCGTCAGGCCCGAATTGCTATGAACTGGTCGTTGAGCACCATGATCCGCCAGGTAGAAGGAAGGACGGCCTCGAGCTTCGCCATCACTTCCGACTTCTTCGGCCATCCCGCATCGACGCCGAAGAGGCGGAAATCGTCAATTACGATGGCCACGAAATTCTCGAGATTGGGCGCGATCGCATCAAGCTCGGTCAGCACCGGCTCGGGCTCGTCCCCGAGGCCGGTATCACCGCCACTGAAATGGCCATCAAGGAAGAGCACCGCCTTATCGACCTCTTTCGAGATCTCGACCAGCACGCGCTCACCTTCACCATGAACCAGTCGGACATTGCTACGGCCCTTTAACCTTTCGGTCGCTAGGTTGTAGAGCCTGGCATCGATTTCGACCGAGACGACTTGATCGAAAATGCGGCTGAGCCGCTTCGTCGTAACGCCTTTATAAGTGCCAATTTCTACTGCCGTCGAACCGCCCGCTAAATCGCGACACATCTTAAGATTGCGCAACTTGGTGAGCGAATGAGGAACGAAAGGGCGGTTGCGCACTTTCGAAATCTCATCAAGAAGGAGCCCTGCCAATGGCTCTAGGAATGTTCTCGCTTCGTTCATTTTATAAGGTTTTACCGAACTGTGAATGAATTGTTCGGATCAAACAGCGACCCGGGATCCCTTGAGCCCCTACCGAGGACCTTCGATAACGCAAGCTATGCAACCTTCTCGTCATTCGGTGTGCGGCGATTGCCTTGCTCAATTTCCGACGAGAGAAGCTCGATCTCGTCTCTCAGCGCGTTGTACTCCTCGCGCTTGCGCGCGAGGAAGCGCGCGGCGATACTCGCTTTCTCCGCTGCTCCGGCAGGGGTCAGGACATAAGCATATCCTCGTTTGTTCGACGAGGCGCCGAAGCGGGCAAGCTTGACGAGGCCACGTCCGATTAATGCGCGCATGAGATAATTCGTTGCGCCCAGGCTCACTCCAAGTTCTCGTGCGAGCTCGCGCTGCGAAATGTCGGGGTTGAGGTCAACGAGCCGCAGCACCCTGAACTGGGCATCTTCCTTTGCGTCCTGGTGCTGGTCCGTCATCCTCGCGTGCGGATCCTACGGCTACCGCACGGCACGGGAAGCGACCCCGCAACCGAATCTGTGATCGCTTGATGTGAGCACCAACCGTGGCATGGCGTTCATCATTGAACACATATCGTGGTCTACCTGGGAGGCAAGACCCTATCGATCATCAGGAGGCAAGACATGAGCTACGAAATGCCCTGTCGCTCGGTGGTTGCCACGGGGAGCTGCCGCGAATTGCCATAAGGGGGTTGTAGCCGTGTGAATAGCGCGGCAGGGGCCTCATGAGCCTACACGAGCCAAACCGATGCCATCGCCCGCCTATCCTTCCAAGTGGTTCCTTGCCCTGACCAAGCCCAATTGCGAGCAGATTGCCTGCCGCAACCTTGAAAGGCAGGGCTTTGCGACTTTCCGGCCGCTCGAGCGCCATACGAGCGTCAGGGCAGGGCGCTTCCTCACGCGCGTGCGATCCTTCTTTCCGGGCTATATCTTCCTGGCGGTTCCGGACGCGGGCGAACGCTGGTCCCTCGTCAACTCGACATTCGGGGTCAGCAGGCTGATTGCCTTTGCCGGCAAGCCGGCGCAGGTCCAACAGCGTGTGATCGATGATCTTCGCGCCCGTTGCGATGAAAGCGACACGATCACGGTTCACGACGACCTTGCCTGTGGAAGCGAGATCGAGATCGGGCAGGGCTCGTTTTCAGGCTTCACAGGGCGGGTCGAACGCCTTGCGCCGGATCAGCGAGCGCTCGTACTGATCGATTTTCTGGGCAAGGACACCCGCGTCGAGCTCGGACGCGAGGCGCTGATCTGCCGCACCGGTGCCTGATATCGGCCTGATAAGTCGCGGCTATTGAATGATCTGAGTTGCAGGGCCTGGCGTATCGCCTGCAAAGATCAAGGCTGGCCCGGCCCGGGGTCCATTCCCTGTGCCGTAACAGACAGCGCATGATCTGATGCCATCAATGCGGCACGAGCGGTTGATGAGGCGAGTTCGGAGCAGACCGAAAGCCCGGATGCTTCAAGGCGACTGCCGCCCGCGGACGGTTCAGGCCTTCAGAAGCCCAGGCATCCAGATCTCGCTCATGATCCAAGGAGAGCAACCGATTCACCTCAGACTGGTGTAGTTCGACAGGGCTGCTGCGGGCATCAGCACGCCAGCTTGAACCCTGCGGGGAGCGGACCGAAAAAATGCCGTTGCACATTCCTTGAGGGGCATCTTTTCCCGCTAAACTGGTCAGTCCTCGATGCTCCCGCCGGCGCTCTCGTGAGTGTTCCCGTTCGCCCGGCGCCAGAGGGCGCTGGCAAGGAGCAGGCTTGCGCAA
>JAZBPE010000232.1:0-3785 GCA_036353345.1 Erythrobacter sp.
GAGAACCAGCCTCACCGCACGCTCGCGCACTTCAGGGGAAAACTTGTTCGTCGTCTTGCTCATCATGCTCCACCCTACTCAGGAGTTGGAGCCTCCGGCAAACCCGGTGCGGTTCACAGCGCCGGGCGGGAAGAAGCGACGGTCCGCCAGAAGCTGGTCGAGACCGGCGCCGTCGACGTGATGATCGATATTCGCGGCAACTTCTTCTACACGCGGACCGTGCCGTGCCAGCTCTGGTTCTACGACCGTGCGAAGGAGCGCGATCCGGAGCGAGCCGACCACGTGCTCATGCTCGATGCGCGCAACATCTACCGCAAGGTCTCGCGCGCGGTGTACGATTTCAGCCCCGAGCAGCAGAAGAACATCGCCGCGATTGTCTGGCTCTATCGGGGTCAGTCGGCCCGCTTTCTCGCTCTAGTCGAGTCCTATCTCGCCGAGGCCATCGGCAGAGGCAAGGCGACGGCCGAGCCATTGGCCGCGTTCGAAGAGCCGCTCGGCAAACTCATCGACCACGTCGGGCCTTTCGCGACCAGCCCGCGCGAGCCCGACCCGCTGGCGGAAACCTGGGAGGAACTCACCTCGGCGCAGGCGATGGTCGCGGCGGATATCAAGGGGTTCGCCGCCGAGGTCGCGGCGCGAGCGGACGACTGGGCGAGCGGCGCGAATGGCGAAGGGCGGGACAACGCGGCGCTGCACGCGGCGCGCACGGGGCTTCACGCCATGGCCGAGCGCTGCAGGGACCTTACAAAGCAGATCGACCTCGCGGCGAAGCTCGCAGGCCGCGTGGTCGATGTGGCCGTGAAGGAGCTGGAGGCGCGCGAGTCCGATCTCTGGACCAACGCCGATGTGAACAAGGTCCGCCGCGCGCTGGAGACGGCGCGTGCGGACGCCGTCGAGGCGCTGCGGGCGGCGCGGTATTTCGTGAAACAGGCCGACTGGCTGCAGGAGCGGTTCCCCGATGCGGGGCTGCGGGACGTCGAGGGGCTCGTGAAACGGGTCAGCCGGGACGAGATCGCGGCCCATGACTGGAGCCTGACGCCCGGCCGCTATGTCGGCGTCGCGCCGGAGGAGGTGGACGAGGATTTCGACTTCGAGGAGGCGCTGCGGTCGATTCACATCGACCTGAAGGGGCTGAACGAGGAGGCCGAGGCGCTGGCCGCGAGGATCGCGCGGAACTTCGAGGAGTTGGGGGTGTGATCCACGAGGCTGTCAGGCTCACGGACTTTGCTGACTTTAAGAACGGCAAAGCGTTGAAGACGTCAAAACTGGGCGAAGTCCCAGTGTTTGGTTCTAATGGACAGATCGGTTTGACCGAAGAAGCCATGGGCCAGGATGCGGTCATAGTCGGTAGGGTTGGTGCCTATTGCGGCGCAATTCATCCTGCGAAAGGTGAGTTCTGGGCATCGGATAACACGATTGTCGCGAGGCCCCGCGACGGTAACTCGCTGAATTATCTTTTCTATCTCTTGACGAACACTCCGCTTCGCGACTATGCTGGAGGCGCGGCTCAACCCCTTTTGACGCAAGGCATCTTGTCAGGCGTTCGAGTTCGAGTTCACGGTTTGAATGAACAGGCGGCGATTGCCGACATTCTCTCCGCCTATGACGACCTGATCGAGACCAACCGGCGGCGGATTGCGCTGTTGGAGGAGGCGGCGCGGCTGCTCTACCGCGAGTGGTTCGTCCATTTCCGCTTCCCCGGCCACGAACACGTCCCCCTCACGGACGGCCTTCCTGAGGGCTGGGAGCGGCGGACCTTCGGCGAAATCGCGGAATTAAAGTATGGAAAGGCACTGAAACAGGAGAACCGCGTTGAGGGGCCTTTCCCCGTCTACGGGTCCAGCGGAGTCGTGGGAACGCATCAAGCTGCAATGGTCGAGGGGCCGACGATCATCGTCGGTCGCAAGGGCAATGTGGGCAGCATCTTCTGGTCACCCGTCGACCTCTGGCCAATCGACACGGTCTATTTCATTCCGAAGGTGCTGGTCGACTTCTGGCTATACCTCGCATTGCCATCGGCAGGTTTCCAGAACACTGACGCTGGGGTGCCCGGACTCAACCGTGACTTCGCATATAGCCGAAAACTGATCCAGCCACCTGCGCGGCTGCGCCGTCTGTTCAACGAAATCGTCGAGCCGATGTTCGAGCAGCGCGCCACCCTGGAGACATACAACCAGAAACTCGCCCAAGCCCGCGACCTCCTTCTGCCGCGCCTGATGAACGGGGAGCTCGCAGTCTAATGCCAGTGACGATTTCGCGTTCCCGCTCCCAGACAATGGATGCGGACCTCCTAAACGAGATCTCCGAAAGATACCTCCTTCCATTTTTCTCAGGTGCACGCCTTGATCCCGTACTTGTGCCCTCCAGCCCTTCCGAGCACAGCGTTGCGGTTATAAACCCACAGACTATAGCGTTCAAAGTAAACAAATCCGATCCCTATCGAATTAGAATTCAACGTGATCAACCGTTCGAGAAAAAATCTGATCAAGCTCGTGAAGCGCGAGTAATTGAATCTTTTGTAGAAATATTGCAGAGTATGAACAATGAGCTCAAGGGGCCGCTAAGGGACGACCTTCTTTCCACGTTCCAGAGGCGGGTTGTTGCGCGCGCTATGGCTGAAAAAGGAAATGAAAGGGAAATTCTGACGGTTATCGATCAGATGGCGCTCTGGGCTTCGCGTCTCTACGAAGGGGCTCCGATCTCCAGTGCGGTTGGTATCGACCCGAAAGCTGTAGGTGCCTCAGACATAGATTTATCTACTATTTCTAAAAATGACTTCGGGTCTGTATTGTCAAATGGATTTGACACTCTATTGCTATTTGATAGCTCTCTGAATTTTGTAGGCCATGAAATCCTCAGCCCTGGCGCTGCAACAGCGCGCAACTGTCCTTGGAGGCATTCATCCGTTGTCGATTGGACCGCCGCCGGTGATGGTCGGGTAGCCATCGTACTGAACCGACTCGGCGAAATCCTTATATTTCGAGACAGTCAACTTCTCTTCGCGCGGCGCAGCGGAACTTGGCATTTCCTGACGCACGCTCCTATCCTCGGACAGATGCGCGTCCCTCAAGACAGGGAAATCAGGTCAGCGCTCTATGAAACCGCGCTCGACGCATCTTTTGCAAGGACCGGAGCCTGCCTCGGCACCGTTAGTGCTGGATCCGCCAGCAATTGGGAAAAAGTGATTTCTCAAGGTGATCGTTTGGCGCTCAAGGCGTCAGACAAAGCGAAAACCCTATCCCGAGTTATAGATGGGCGAAAGTTTCATGAACTGGGCCGTACACTGCGGCAGGAACTTGTCGCCATTGATGGAGCGACGGTTATTAACCACGAAGGGGAGGTATTAGCAGTCGGGGCAATCCTTCAAATCGACGGCGGAAGCACTGGTGGCGGACGCACTGCGGCAGCAAAGGCGCTTGCCCGTCTTGGTCTTGGCATCAAGATTTCGCAGGACGGCGGAATAACAGGCTACCGCCCGGAAACTGGAAAACCCAAAGGTGAAAGAGTCGCTTTTAGGTTGATGTAACTGCCGAGGCCGTTCGTGGCATTCACAAGTCTCAACAGCGAGGACCGTCTGGTCCAGAAGACCTTCGCCGATCACCTCAAGAAGGTGCTGGGCTGGGACAGCGTCTATGCCTGGAACGAGGAGACCTTCGGCCCGGACGGCACGCTAGCCCGCATATCTCACGAAGGTGTGGCGCATCGGGGCGGCTGAACGGTAAAGTGTAAGCGCAACCAGACACTTGCGCCGAACGACCGGAAGCCCCCGATGCCGACAGAATGTA
>JAZBPE010000233.1:0-32626 GCA_036353345.1 Erythrobacter sp.
CCGCTGGAGCGCTATCGCAATATCGGCATCATGGCGCATATCGACGCCGGCAAGACGACCACGACCGAGCGCATCCTCTATTATACCGGCAAGTCCTACAAGATCGGCGAAGTGCATGATGGCGCGGCGACGATGGATTGGATGGAGCAGGAGCAGGAGCGCGGGATCACAATCACCAGCGCTGCGACGACGACCTTCTGGACCGCCGAGGATCCCACCAAGGATCAGATGTCGGATCCCGAAGATCTGCGCGCCGACATGCCCAAGCATCGCATCAACATCATTGACACACCGGGCCACGTCGACTTCACCATCGAAGTCGAGCGTTCGCTGCGCGTGCTGGATGGTGCGGTTGCCGTGTTCGACGGGGTCGCAGGGGTCGAGCCGCAATCCGAGACCGTGTGGCGCCAGGCTGACAAATACGGCGTGCCGCGCATGTGCTTCATCAACAAGCTCGATCGCACCGGCGCCGACTTCTACTACTGTGTACAGTCAATCATCGATCGTCTCGGCGCGACCCCGCTGGTTCTGTACCTCCCGATCGGTGCCGAAAGCGATCTCGAAGGCGTCGTCGATCTCGTCGGCAATCGTGGCATCGTTTGGGAATCGGAAGGTTTGGGCGCAAGCTACAAATATGTGCCGATCCCCGATGATCTCGCGGACAAGGCCGCCGAATATCGTGAAAAGCTCATCGAACTCGCCGTCGAACAGGACGACGACGTCATGGAGCAATATCTCGAAGGCAACGAGCCCGATGTTGCCACGCTCAAGGGCCTGATCCGCAAGGGCACGATGGCGCGCGCTTTTGTGCCCGTCCTGTGCGGCAGTGCGTTCAAGAACAAGGGCGTGCAGCCCCTGCTCGATGCTGTGGTCGATTACATGCCGAGCCCGCTCGATGTCGCGGCAATCGAAGGGATCATTCCCGATAGCGATGAGAAGGCCACTCGTCCGTCCTCGGACGACGAGCCGTTCTCAGCGTTGGCCTTCAAGATCATGAACGACCCGTTTGTCGGTTCCTTGACCTTCACTCGCATCTATTCCGGCAAGCTTGCCAAGGGGCAGGTCCTGAACAGCGTTAAGGACAAGAAGGAAAAGATCGGCCGCATGCTGCTGATGCATTCCAACAACCGGGAAGACATCGATGAGGCGTTCGCGGGTGATATCGTAGCGATCGCGGGCATGAAGGATACGACCACGGGTGACACGTTGTGCGATCCGTCCAAGCCCATCATTCTCGAACGGATGGAGTTTCCCGAGCCCGTCATCGAGCTGTCGGTCGAACCCAAGACCAAGGCCGACCAGGAGAAGATGGGCGTTGCGCTCAATCGCCTCGCCGCCGAGGATCCCAGCTTTCGCGTGACGACTGATCATGAAAGCGGCCAGACCATCATCAAGGGAATGGGCGAGCTTCACCTCGACATCCTGGTCGATCGCATGAAGCGCGAGTTCAAGGTCGAAGCGAATGTCGGCGCACCGCAGGTGGCGTACCGCGAATCACTCGCACGCGAAGTCGAGCTGACTTACACTCACAAGAAACAGTCGGGTGGTTCGGGCCAGTTCGGTGAAGCCAAGGTCGTCGTCATTCCCGGTGAACGCGGTCAGGGCATTATTTTCGAAGACGAGATCAAGGGCGGTAACATCCCGCGTGAATACATTCCGTCGGTTGAAA
Source organism: Erythrobacter sp. (assembly GCA_036353345.1). Taxonomy (GTDB): domain Bacteria; phylum Pseudomonadota; class Alphaproteobacteria; order Sphingomonadales; family Sphingomonadaceae; genus Erythrobacter. Next base: position 1,670 of record JAZBPE010000233.1, read on the forward strand.
AGGGCATGCGCGAACAGGCCGAGAGCGGTCACCTCGTCGGCTTCCCGATTATCGATTTCACGATCCGCCTGATCGACGGCAAATATCACGACGTCGACTCCAGCACGGTTGCGTTCGAGATCACCGGCCGCGGCGCAATGCGCGAAGCGGCGAGCAAGGCGGGCATCAAGCTGCTCGAGCCGGTGATGAAGGTCGAGGTAGTGACACCCGAGGATTACCTCGGCGACGTGATCGGCGATCTCAACAGCCGACGCGGGCAGATCCAAGGCACCGATACGCGCGGCAACGCGCAGGCGGTCGAAGCATTCGTGCCGCTTGCCAACATGTTCGGCTACGTCAACGAATTGCGCTCGTTCACTCAAGGGCGCGCGCAATACACGATGCAGTTCTCGCACTATGACGAAGTGCCGGCCAGTGTCGCGCAGGAAGTCAAGGAGAAGCTTGCTTAAGCGAGCCTCGCAGTCTAGGGGCGGCGCCTGTTTTCACGTGGGGCCGCCCTTTCCCCCGCATGCAATCAATTTCCAACAAAGGTAGATAACGAGAAATGGCGAAGGAAAAGTTCGAGCGGAACAAGCCGCACTGCAACATCGGCACCATCGGTCACGTCGATCATGGCAAGACCACGCTGACAGCTGCGATCACGAAAGTCATGGCCGAAACCTATGGTGGTTCGGCGGTCGATTTCGCCAATATCGACAAGGCGCCCGAAGAGCGCGAGCGCGGGATCACGATCTCGACTGCGCACGTCGAATATGAAACGGAAAAGCGGCACTATGCGCATGTCGATTGCCCCGGCCATGCCGACTACGTGAAGAACATGATCACGGGCGCAGCACAAATGGACGGTGCTATCCTGGTGGTGAACGCCGCCGACGGCCCGATGCCGCAGACGCGCGAGCACATCCTGCTCGCCCGTCAGGTCGGCGTGCCGCAGCTGGTCGTGTTCCTTAACAAGGTTGACCAAGTCGATGATGAGGAAATCCTCGAACTCGTCGAGCTCGAAGTGCAAGAACTGCTTTCGGCCTACGACTTCGACGGCGACAACATCCCGATCATCAAGGGGTCGGCGCTCGCCGCTCTTGAGGGTCGCGACGACAGTATCGGCAAGGAAAAGATCCTCGAGCTGATGAGTGCGGTCGATGACTTCATTCCGCAGCCAGACCGACCGATTGACCAGGACTTCCTGATGCCGATCGAAGACGTGTTCTCGATTTCGGGTCGCGGTACGGTCGTCACCGGCCGTGTTGAAACTGGTAAGGTCAATGTCGGCGACGAAGTCGAAATCGTCGGCATCAAGGACACCACGAAGACGACCGTCACCGGCGTCGAGATGTTCCGCAAGCTGCTCGATTCAGGTCAAGCTGGCGACAACATCGGTGCTCTGATCCGCGGCGTTGCTCGGGAAGATGTCGAGCGTGGGCAGGTCCTTGCGAAGCCGGGTTCGGTTACACCGCACACCGAGTTCAACGCGGAAGTCTACGTTCTGTCGAAGGATGAAGGCGGTCGTCACACACCGTTCTTTGCGAACTACCGTCCGCAGTTCTACTTCCGGACAACCGACGTGACTGGCGAAGTGATTCTTCCCGAAGGCACCGAGATGGTCATGCCGGGCGACAACGTGACGATTGGCGTAAAGCTTATCGCTCCGATCGCCATGGACGAAGGTCTGCGCTTCGCGATCCGCGAAGGCGGCCGTACGGTTGGCTCAGGCGTGGTCTCCAAGATTACCAAGTAAGCCAACTGCCTCGTTCATTGGACAGCGAATAACCAAAGGCCCGGTACGCGAAGAGCGTTCCGGGCCTTTTTAATAGGCCACCTAGGTCGCGCGTGGAGGTACGCGTAAAATTCGTGACAGTTCGGGGTTGCCCAAACGCCAACGCTTACGTATAGGCCCACCAAGGCAAACGGGAATCATACCTGTCGGCATCGTAATCTTTGGGGCCTCCCCGGCCGGATATCCGGTTCAACAGGGTGGCTCCTTTATTTTTGGGAAGGACGCGCAGCTCACCGCCGCGCGAAGTTCCAACGGCTCTTTCGCATCGGTATAGGTAATGGAAGCTCAGAATATCCGCATTCGCCTGAAGGCGTTCGATCACCGTGTTCTCGACCAGGCTACTGGGGAGATTGCGGAGACAGCCCGTCGCACGGGCGCGCTTATTCGCGGTCCCATACCCATGCCGACGCGTATCGAGAAGTTCACCGTGAACCGCGGCCCGCATATCGACAAGAAGTCGCGCGAGCAGTTCGAGGTGCGTACTTACAAGCGGCTGCTCGATATCGTCCAGCCCAACGCCCAGACGGTCGATGCGCTGATGAAGCTTGATCTGGCAGCGGGCGTTAATGTCGAGATCAAATTGGCCTAGGAAGCTTGGCCGCCGTCCTTCAACCGGACGCGAAATGGGTTGAGAGTTTCGGGCCCCTGATGGCCCGGTCGATCGAAGAGATCGGCAAGACATCTGGATACCGCCGGTTTTAACCGGGCTGCGTCCTCCGTCTCGCCAAACTTCGCCGCTGGGCGTGGGATGGCATTCAGCCCGGGCGGGGCTTGCAGTACAATTTGTTGGGTTGGCATGCACCGGCGGGATGGTCTCGCTCGTGCCTCTGTAAGGAGTAATGGACGATGCGCACCGGCGTGATCGCAAAGAAAGTCGGGATGACCCGCCTCTTTCACGAGGATGGACGGCATGTGCCCGTTACCGTCCTCGCGCTTGAGGATTGCCAGGTCGTCGCGCACCGCACCGCAGACAATGACGGCTATTTCGCCGTTCAGCTCGGCGCGGGCGAAGCCAAGCAAAAGAACGTTGCCAAGCCGCAGCGCGAGCATTTCGGCAAGGCAGGCGTTGGCTTGAAAAAGCGCGTCGCGGAGTTCCGCGTCGAAGGCGAAGATGGCCTCATGCCGGTCGGATCGCTGATCAGCGCTGACCATTTCCTTGCCGGCCAGAAGGTCGATATCACCGGACACACTCAAGGTAAGGGTTTTGCCGGTGCCATGAAGCGCTGGGGCTTCGGCGGTCTGCGTGCCACGCACGGGGTTTCGCTTTCGCACCGTTCGCACGGTTCTACCGGTCAACGGCAGGATCCCGGCAAGGTGTTCAAGGGCAAGAAGATGGCTGGTCACATGGGTGATCGCCAGCGCACCCAGATGAACCTCGAAGTCGTGCGGACCGATGCGGATCGCGGACTGCTGTTCATCAAGGGCTCGGTTCCCGGTTCGAAGAATGGCTGGCTGTTGGTGCGCGATGCGATCAAGCTCCCGCTGTCCGACGATCTGCCGTTCCCCGGCGCCGTGCGGGAAACCTCCAAACCGTCGAATGACGAGATCGCCGCTGATGCTTCCGAACAGGACGTCGCGACCGCCGTGCCGAGCCAAGGCGACGAAGCCGTTTCCGGCGATAGCGCTCCTGCGACCGATACGCCTCAGAGCGATATCGGGCCGGGCGAAGAGAAGAAGGAAGACTGAGCCATGAAGGTGAAGGTCCAGAAAATCGACGGCAAGGCTGTCTCGGGCGACGGAGGCGACATCGAGCTCAACGATGACGTGTTTGGCGTGGAGCCGCGTGCCGACATCCTGCACCGGGTTGTGACCTGGCAGCTGGAAAACCGCCGGGGCACTGCTCGCCCGACGCGAGAGCGTTCGGACGTGGCGCGTACCGGCGCGAAGTTCGGCGCTCAAAAGGGCTCGGGCCGCGCACGTCACGGCGATCGCGGTGCTCCGATCTTTATCGGAGGCGGCAAGGCTCATGGTGCACGCAAGCGCGAGTTCGAGCAGTCGCTCAACAAGAAGATCCGTGCGCTCGGCCTGAAGATGGCTCTTTCGTCCAAGGCGAAAAATGGTCTCGTGGTCGTGGATAGTCTCGAGCTCGAGAATGCCAAGACCAAGGCGCTAAAGGGGCATTTCGACGCCGCCGGGTTTAGTGGAAAGGTGCTTTTCATCGATGGCGAGAGCGTCAACGATAGCTTCAAGAAAGCTGCGGGTAACCTGCCGGGGATCAATGTCCTCCCCGCTCAGGGGGCCAATGTTTACGACATCCTCAACCATGACACGCTGGTGTTGACGAAGGACGCGGTGGAGAAGCTCGAGGCGCGCTTCGCCCTGGCGGGAGGCGTAAAGTAATGGCCAAGAAGCAAGACATCGATGCGCGGCACTACGATGTGATCCTCGCGCCGCACATTACCGAGAAATCGACGCTCGCTTCGGAAAGCAACGCGGTTGTGTTCCGCGTCGCAAACGATGCGACCAAGCCGCAGATCAAAGAAGCGGTCGAGGCGATCTACGCCGCGCAGAAGGCGAAGGTCGTTGCGGTCAATACGATCGTGACCAAGGGCAAGACGAAGCGCTGGAGGGGCAAGCCCTACAAGCGCTCGGACTTCAAGAAGGCGATCGTACGACTGGCTGAAGGCACGATGATCGACATCACCGAGGGCGTGAACTGATGGCACTCAAGAATTACAAACCGACCAGCCCGGCACGACGCGGCCTGATCCTCGTCGATAAATCGGGCCTCCACAAGGGTGGTCCGGTCAAGTCACTGACCGAGGGCAAGCGCAAGACCGGTGGCCGCAATAACAAGGGCCATGTGACCAGCCGCGGGATAGCGGGCGGTCACAAGCAGAAGTATCGCTTCATTGATTTCAAGCGGCGCAAGTGGGATGTTCCCGCGACTGTCGAGCGGATCGAATATGATCCCAACCGCACCGCCTTCATTGCGCTGATAAAGTACGGAGATGGCGAACTGGCCTATATCATCGCGCCGCAGCGTCTGGCCGTCGGTGATATGGTGGAAGCCGGCGAGCGGGTTGATACCAAGCCCGGTAATGCGATGTTGCTTGGCCAGATGCCCGTTGGCACGATCTGCCACAACGTCGAGATGAAGCCGGGCAAGGGTGGCCAGATCGCTCGGTCGGCCGGTGCTTACGTGCAGCTGGTCGGCCGTGATCGCGGAATGGTTATTGTGCGCCTGAATTCAGGTGAGCAGCGTTACCTGCGCGCCGATTGCATGGGTACGGTTGGCGCGGTCTCGAACCCCGACAACCAGAACCAGAATTTCGGCAAGGCCGGTCGCACGCGCTGGAAGGGCCGTCGCCCGCTCACGCGCGGTGTTGCCAAGAATCCGGTCGATCACCCGCACGGCGGCGGTGAAGGCCGCACCAGCGGTGGTCGTCACCCGGTCACCCCGTGGGGGAAGCCGACCAAGGGTGCCCGCACCCGCAAAAACAAGCAGACGGACAAGATGATCATCCGTTCGCGTCACGCCAAGAAGAAGAGGTAAGACATCATGGCACGTTCCGTGTGGAAAGGACCGTTTGTCGAACTCAGCCTTCTGAAGAAGGCGGAGGACGCGCAGGAAGCGAGCAGCAGCAAGCCGATCAAGACCTGGTCGCGCCGTTCTACTATCCTGCCCCAGTTCGTTGGCCTGACGTTCAATGTCTATAACGGCCGCAAATTCATTCCGGTATCTGTTTCCGAAGAGATGGTGGGTCACAAGCTAGGCGAATTCTCGCCGACGCGCACGTTCCCCGGCCATGCTTCGGACAAGAAGGGCAAGCGATAATGGGCAAGGCGAAATCCCCCCGCCGCGTCGCCGAAAACGAGGCGCTCGCCGTTGGCACGACCATTCGTGGCAGCGCGCAGAAGCTCAATCTCGTCGCCGAGCTGATCCGCGGCAAGAAGGCCGAAGAGGCGTTGAACATTCTCTCCTTCTCGAAGAAGGCGATGGCGAAAGACGCATCCAAGGTGCTCGCTTCTGCGATCGCCAATGCGGAAAACAATCACGATCTCGACGTCGACGCGCTTGTCGTTGCCGAGGCTTCGGTGGGCAAGTCGATCACGATGAAGCGCTTTCATACGCGCGGACGTGGCAAATCGACGCGCATCCTGAAGCCGTTCAGCAAGCTGCGCATCGTCGTTCGCGAAGCAGAAGAGGCGTAAGAGCATGGGCCAGAAGAGCAATCCGATCGGTCTGCGCCTGCAGATCAACCGCACATGGGACAGCCGTTGGTACGCCGAAGGGCGTGACTATGCGGGCCTGCTTGCCGAAGACATCAAGATTCGCAAGTACATCCTCGAGAGCCTGCCGCAGGCGGCGATCTCGAAGGTGGTGATCGAGCGGCCGGCCAAGCTGTGCCGCGTCTCGATTTATGCCGCTCGCCCCGGTGTCATAATCGGCAAGAAGGGTGCAGACATCGAGAAGCTGCGCATCAAGCTTGCGACCATGACCGACAGCGAAGTGAAACTGAACATTGTCGAGATCCGCAAGCCGGAAATCGATGCCAAGCTCGTTGCGCAAGGCGTTGCCGATCAGCTCGTGCGTCGCATCGCGTTTCGCCGGGCGATGAAGCGCGCGGTGCAATCGGCGCTGCGTCTCGGTGCGGAAGGCATCAAGATCGTGTGTGGCGGTCGTCTGGGCGGCGCCGAAATCGCGCGGGTCGAATGGTACCGCGAAGGGCGTGTGCCGCTCCATACGCTGCGTGCGCATATCGATTACGGCGAGACCGAAGCGCTTACCGCTTACGGCATCATCGGGATCAAGGTTTGGATCTTCAAAGGCGAGATCCTCGCACACGATCCGACTGCGCAGGACCGCTTGATGATGGAAGCGCAGACTTCCGGCGTGCGCCCCGCGCGTTGATTGCAGGATTAGGACAGCATCATGCTTCAACCGAAAAAAACCAAGTATCGCAAGGCCTTCAAGGGCCGGATAAAGGGTGATGCCAAAGGCGGCACCACGCTGAACTTCGGCTCTTATGGTCTGAAAGCGCTTGAGCCCGAGCGGATCACTGCGCGTCAGATTGAAGCGGCTCGCCGCGCGATCACCCGTGCGATGAAGCGCCAGGGCCGCCTCTGGATCCGCATCTTTCCAGATGTGCCGGTCTCCAAGAAGCCGGCTGAAGTGCGTCAGGGTAAGGGCAAGGGCTCGGTCGAATACTGGGCCGCGCGCGTGAAGCCGGGCCGGATCCTGTTTGAACTTGATGGCGTTGACGGTCAGGTCGCGGCGCTCGCCTTCGAGCGCGCTGCGATGAAGCTGCCGATCAAGACGAAGGTCGTCGCCCGGTTCGGCGACACCTCGCATCTGGGAGGCGAATAGCCATGGCCGACATTATCGAAGATCTGCGCGCCAAGACCGACGATCAGCTTGCAGCCGATCTGACCCAGCTCAAGCGTGAACAGTACAATCTGCGTTTCCAGGCGGCGACCAACCAGCTCGAAAGCCCCTCGCGCATCCGCGAAGTGCGCCGCACGATCGCGCGGATAAAGACGCTCCAGACTGAGCGCGCCGCGACGCAGAAGAACGCGGCCGCGACCAAAGAAAAGGCGTAAACTATGCCCAAACGTATCCTTATCGGCACGGTCACCTCCGACAAGACCGACAAAACCGTGACCGTGCTGGTCGAGCGCAAGGTGAAGCACCCGCTTTACGGGAAGATCATTCGCCGCTCGAAGAAGTATCACGCGCATGATGAAACCAACGAATACACGCTGGGCGATATTGTGCGCATCGAAGAGACCAAGCCAATCTCCAAGACCAAGACCTGGGCCGTGAAGGACCGGGTCGTGGCTGGGGGAGTGCAGGCGGTGGAAGCCGATCTCGACGTTGCCGAGGCAACGACGGGCGGAGCTACCTGAAAGACTGACTGACGTAATCGGAACTGCCGGGCGGAAAGATCCAATAGGGTCCCGGCAAGCCAAGAGAAGGAACCGGATCGATGATCCAGATGCAATCCAACCTCGACGTCGCGGACAATAGCGGCGCGAAGCGCGTCCAGTGCATCAAGGTGCTGGGCGGGTCGAAGCGCCGCTTTGCCTCCGTGGGTGACGTGATCGTGGTCTCTGTGAAAGAGGCCCAGCCGCGGGCGAAGGTAAAGAAAGGCGACGTTCATCGCGCCGTCATCGTGCGCACCCGCAAGGATGTGCGCCGCCCCGATGGCAGCGTGATCCGCTTCGACAGCAACTCCGCGGTGCTCGTGAACAAGCAGAACGAGCCGATCGGCACGCGCATCTTTGGCCCCGTCGTGCGCGAGTTGCGCGGACAGGGCTTCATGAAGATCATCAGCCTCGCGCCGGAGGTGATCTGATCATGGCCGCTGCGAAGATCAAGAAGGGCGACAGCGTCGTCGTGCTTGCGGGCAAGGACAAGGGCCGCACCGGCACTGTCAGCAAGGTCATGCCGAAAGACGGAAAGCTTGTCGTTGAAGGTATCAACGTCGCCGCGCGTCACCGCAAGCCGAGCCAACAAAACCCGCAGGGCGGTATCGATCGCTTCCCCGCGCCGATGCCGATCAGCAAGGTCGCGCTGGCCGATCCCAAGGATGGCAAGCCCACCCGTGTCCGCTTCGAAGAGCGCGATGGCAAGAAGGTGCGGGTTGCCGTGAAAAGTGGGGAGGTCGTGAATGACTGACAATTACACACCGCGCCTCAAGTCTCGGTATGAGGACGAAATCGTCAAGGCGATGACCGAGAAATTCGGTTACAAGAACCGCCTCGAAGTGCCTCGTCTGATGAAGATCACGCTCAACATGGGCGTGGGCGAAGCGAGCCAGGACAAGAAGAAGGTCCAGACCGCTGCCGAGGAAATGGCGCTGATCGCCGGGCAAAAGCCGGTCATCACCAAAGCCAAGAAATCGATCGCCCAGTTCAAGCTGCGCGAAGGCATGCCGATCGGCTGCAAGGTGACCTTGCGCCGCGATCGCATGTACGAGTTTCTCGACCGTCTGGTGACGATCGCGATGCCGCGCATCCGCGACTTTCGCGGGCTCAATGCCAAGTCCTTCGACGGACGCGGTAACTACGCGATGGGTCTGAAGGAGCAGATCGTGTTCCCCGAGATCAGCTACGACAAGATCGAGAAGGTGCGGGGGATGGACATCATTGTCACGACCACCGCCAAGACCGACGAAGAAGCGAGCGAGCTGTTGCGTCTGTTCGGCTTCCCCTTCCAGGGCGAAGCAGGCGAACAGAAGCAGGCGGCATGACGCGTCTTTTAATGAACACACGAAGGAAGAGAGCTTAAGTCCATGGCGAAACTGAGTTCGATCAACAAGAACGAGCGGCGCAAGCAACTCGTCAAGAAATACGCAGCGAAGTACGAAAAGCTTAAGGCGATCGCGAATGACGAATCGCTCGATGAGGCCGAGCGCCTGATCGCGCGCCTGAAAATGGCCGAGATCCCGCGTAATGCGAACCCGACCCGCGTGCGCAATCGCTGCGCCACCACTGGCCGCCCGCGCGGCTATTATCGCAAGTTCGGCATCAACCGCATTGAACTGCGCGAACTCGGCAACCGGGGCATGATCCCCGGGCTGACCAAGTCGAGCTGGTGAGGGACTGACAACCTATGGCTATGACCGATCCCCTGGGTGACATGCTCACCCGCATCCGCAACGGCCAGCAGGCGAAGAAGGACAGCGTCCTCTCGCCCGCTTCCAAGCTGCGTGCCAATGTTCTCGAAGTGCTTCAGCGTGAAGGCTACATCCGTGGCTACTCCGAAGATGAGAGCGGCAAGCACAAGGCGTTGCGGATCGAGCTGAAATATTTCGAAGGCGAGCCCGCGATCAAGCATGTCGCGCGCGTCTCCAAGCCTGGCCGGCGCATCTATTCGGGTTCGAAAGAGCTGCCGACGGTGCGCAACGGCCTTGGCATCACCATCGTGTCGACCCCGCGCGGCGTCCTTTCGGACGGCGAAGCGCGCGAGAGCAACGTCGGCGGTGAAGTGCTGGCGGAGGTGTTCTGATGAGCCGCATCGGCAAAAAGGCGGTCGCGATCCCCGGCGGGGTGACGGCCAATATTGAAGGCGAGACGCTTAGCGTGAAGGGCCCCAAGGGCACCCTCACATTGGGTCTTTCCGACCTCATCGACTACAAGGTCGAAGGCGACGAGATCCAGGTCAATCCGGCGAACGATACCAAGCAGGCGCGCAGCCACTGGGGTATGCAGCGCACGCTGGTCGCAAACCTCGTCGAAGGCGTGACCGAAGGCTTTTCGAAGACGCTCGAGCTGTCCGGCGTTGGCTACCGTGCAAAGTCGCAGGGCAACACGCTCAAGCTTGAGCTGGGCTACAGCCACGATGTCGACCTGGCGGTGCCCGAAGGCATCGAGGTGAAGACTCCCGATCAGACCACGATCGAGATCAGCGGCATCGATAAGCAAGCTGTGGGCCAATTCGCCGCCGAAGTTCGCGAATACCGCAAGCCCGAGCCTTACAAGGGCAAGGGCATCAAGTATCGCGGCGAGTACATCTTCCGCAAGGAAGGGAAGAAGAAGTAAGATGGCAAAACTTTCCCTCTTCGAACGGCGCCGTCGCCGGGTGCGCAGCGCCTTACGCGCGCGTTCCGGCGAAAAGCCGCGGCTTTCGGTCCACCGTACCGGTCGCCATATCTACGCGCAGATCATCGACGATGCGCAAGGACGCACGGTCGCTGCCGCGTCGACACTTGGCGCGGGCGACAGCGGCGCGAATGTCGACGCCGCGGTCAAGGTTGGCAAGGACATTGCCGAAGCCGCCAGAAAGGCGGGCGTGACTACCGTAGTCTTCGATCGCGGTGGTTTCCTTTATCATGGCCGCGTGAAAGCGCTGGCCGATGCCGCCCGCGATGGCGGGTTGGAGTTCTAAAGCATGGCTGAAGAGAATAAGAACCAGAACGGCGAGAGCGATGCCGTCAATTCCCTGCCGCAGGTTCCCGAGACTCAGGAAGCGGCGGCGGCCAAGGCCAATGCCGATGTGCCCGCGATCGCCAAGACTCCGAGCGAGGCAGCTGACAACCAGAACCCTGCGCAGGAGCCGTCCGCGCAGCCAACCGAGCAGCCCAAGCGTTCACGCGGCGGGCGCGGCGGCGACAATCGCGGCGGTGGTCGCGGTCGTGGAGGCCGGGACGGCCGTCGTGGTCGGCGCGAAGAAGAAGATGACGGCATCATCGAAAAGCTCGTCCATATCAACCGCGTCTCGAAGACGGTGAAGGGCGGCAAGCGCTTCGGTTTTGCAGCACTCGTCGTGGTCGGCGATGGCCAGGGCCGCGTCGGCTTTGGTAAGGGCAAAGCGCGCGAAGTGCCCGAAGCCATCACGAAGGCAACGGCTGCTGCGCGCAAGAAGATGATCCGCGTCGCGCTCAAGGAAGGGCGCACGTTGCACCATGACGGCAATGGCCGCTTCGGTGCGGGCAAGGTTACCTTGCGTACGGCGCCTCCGGGAACCGGTATCATCGCGGGCGGTCCGATGCGCGCCGTGTTCGAAAGCCTTGGCGTGGCCGATGTCGTCACCAAATCGATCGGCACGTCGAACCCCTACAATATGATCCGGGCCACTTTCGAAGCGCTCCAGGACCAGACTTCGCCCAAATCGGTGGCGCAGCGTCGCGGTAAGAAGATCGCCGACCTTCTGGGTCGTGGTGGTCAGGTCAGTGAAGCTGAAGCGGAGGCCGATGCCGCCGCCGTTGCAGAATAAGACCGGCTCTGGAGTAACGATAAATGGCTACCATCAAGATCAAGCAGATCGGCTCCCCGATCCGCCGCCCCGAAAGCCAGCGCAAGATCCTGATCGGACTTGGGCTTAACAAGATGCACAAGATCGTCGAGCGTCAGGACACCCCCGAGGTACGCGGCGCGGTAGCGAAGATCCCGCATCTGGCGGAAATCGTAGACTAGATCCTGCCGCGGGTCGCTGCTCCCATTGCGATCCGGGCCCTTTCAAGCGCGAAACAAGCGAAAGCGAGTGCACACATGAAACTGAATGAAATCAAAGATAACGAAGGCGCCCGAAAGGAGCGCACCCGAGTCGGCCGAGGGATCGGATCGGGCAAGGGCAAGACCGCCGGCCGCGGCCAGAAGGGGCAGAAGAGCCGTTCTGGCGTCGCGATCAAGGGCTTCGAGGGCGGCCAGATGCCGCTCCACATGCGCTTGCCCAAACGCGGCTTCAACAATCCTTTCGGCAAGGATTTTGCCGAGGTGAATGTCGGCATGGTGCAGAAGTTCATCGACGCCAAGAAGATCGATGCGAAAACGGACATTACGGAAGCAGCCTTGCGCGAGGCCGGTCTGGTACGCGGCGGCAAGGATGGCGTGCGTCTGCTTGGCAAGGGTGAGCTTTCGGCCAAGGTCAAGTTCGTCGTAACCGGTGCGACCAAGGGCGCCATCGCCGCGGTCGAGAAGGCTGGCGGGAGCGTCCAAACCACCGCCCCCACCAATGCCGAGGTAAAGGCGGCCAAGGCCGACGCCGCCAAGTAATATGACAAAAACGGCGGCGCGGGGTTCGACATCGGCCCCCGCGCATCCTACGTAAGCGATCTGGCCCGGCGCGAATGCCCTTCGTGCTCCTGCGCTTGGCTGACAATCGGGATCGAACCAGCACTATGGCATCACGCGCCGACAACATCGCCAGCAATCTGAACCTCGGCAATTTTGCGCAGGCGACCGAGCTTCGGCAGCGCATCTGGTTCACGATCGGCGTCCTGATCGTGTTCCGTTTCCTGAGCTTTGTCCCGCTGCCCGGGATCAACCCGCTGGCGCTCGACGAACTAGCCGCGCGTTCGCAAGGGACAATCGTCGACCTGTTCAACACGTTCACCGGCGGAGCGCTGGCTAATATGAGCCTCGTCGCGCTTGGCGTCATGCCTTACATCACCGCCTCTATCGTGGTGCAGATGGCCTCGGCGCTGCATCCCACGCTTGCAGCGCTCAAGAAAGAGGGCGCGTCCGGGCGCCAGAAGCTCAACCAGTATACGCGCTATGGCACGGTCTTCCTGTGCGCGGTCCAGGGGTATTTCCTCGCATCTGGTCTCGAAAGCTATGCGTCGAGCCAGGGTATCGCCGCGGTGGTCAATCCGGGCTATGGCTTTCGCATCGGTGCCGTCATCAGCCTGGTCGGGGGCACGATGTTCCTGTTATGGCTCGGCGAGCAGATAACGGCTCGCGGTATCGGAAATGGCGTCTCGCTCATCATCATGGCGGGCATCGTTGCGCAGTTCCCCACATTCGCCTCGAACCTGTTTGAAGGGGGGCGCACAGGTTCGATCGCGCCCGGTATCATCATCGGCTTCCTGATCATGGTTGCCGGTCTCATTCTGCTGATCAGTTTCGTCGAGCGGGCTCAGCGCCGCTTGCTGATCCAGTATCCCAAGCGCGCGACCCAGCGCGGGATGATGCAGGCGGACCGCTCGCACCTGCCGCTCAAGCTCAACACGGCAGGTGTCATCCCGCCGATCTTTGCAAGCTCGCTGCTGCTGCTCCCGCTGACGATCAGTTCCTTTGCCGGAAATTCGGTCGATACGACCAGCACGTTCGGGCAGACGATCGTCACGCTGAATCAGTATCTGGCGCACGGGCAGCCGATCTACATGCTGCTGTATGCGATCGGGATTATCTTCTTCTGCTTCTTCTACACCGCGGTCGTGTTCGATCCGGAGGAGACGGCGGACAATTTGAAGAAGAATGGTGGTTTCATTCCAGGCATCCGTCCGGGCAAGCGTACCGCGGACTACCTCGAATACGTCCTCACTCGCATTACCGTTGTCGGCGCGATTTACCTGACCTTTGTGTGTGTCGTGCCCGAATACATGATCGCCCAGACCGGTATTCCGCTGTTCCTTGGGGGCACCAGCCTGCTTATCGTCGTCAACGTGACAGTCGATACGATCAGCCAGATACAGTCGCACTTGCTCGCTCACCAATATGGCGATCTCATCAAGAAGGCGAAGCTGAAGGGCCGTATGCGCTAAGGTTGCGGGAGCTGAAGGCAAACGCAGAGGTCTTTTGCAAACCAACGAACCGCGCTGGAAAGGCACGGACGTCAAGGGGGTAGAGTTTCAAGCGGTGAACATCATTCTTTTGGGTCCGCCGGGCGCGGGCAAGGGCACGCAAAGCGCCGGTCTGGTCGAGCGCCATGGCATGAAGCAGCTTTCCACTGGCGACATGCTGCGCGCGGCGGTCAAGGCGCAGACGCCGGTCGGACAAGAAGCAAAGGCGATCATGGAGCGCGGCGAGCTGGTCTCCGACACTATCGTCTCGCGTCTGATTGACGATAACCTCGCGTCGATGGCAGACGGGCGAGGCGCGATCTTCGATGGCTATCCGCGTACCGCAGCGCAGGCGAGCGACCTCGACGCCATACTCGCCAAGCACGGTCGCAACCTCGACCATGTGATCGAACTTGAAGTTGATGTCGATGCGCTGGTCATGCGGATCGCCGGACGTTTTTCCTGCGCTGAATGCGGTGCGCTTTACCATGATACGGCGAACCCGCCGAAGGTGGACGGCGTGTGCGATGTTTGTGGTTCGGGAGAGTTCAAGCGCCGTCCCGATGATAATGAGGAGACCGTGCGCAAGCGGATGGATGAATATCGCGCTAAGACCGCGCCGATCCTTCCGGGTTATGAAGAGCGCGGGATCGTCAGCAGGATCGACGGAATGGCAGCGATCGAGGAGGTGGCGGCAAAGATCGACGCGATTCTGAAGAGCTGAGGCTTTTCGCAGCGGCAGCGATGCTCTAGCTTCTTTGATACAACGAAGGGGATTGCATCAATGGTCATTCGCTTGCTCGCGCGCCCGTTCGCTACGCTCGCAGGGTGCGCGCTTCTGATACCCGCTCCCACAGCGGCTGAGGTCGTCGATATTGCCGAAGCACGTTTCACGACGCGCGACGAGGCCGTGGTGGCCGCTGACACGAAAGCGACCTGGCTGACACTTATCAGCCCATCGCGCTGGTGGTCGGACGAGCACACCTGGTCGGCTGACGCTGCGAACCTCTCCCTTACTCCGCAAGCGGGCGGCTGCTTTTGCGAGACCATTCCCGAAGTCGAGGATAACGATCGCATCACGCTGGAAGGCAGCGCGGAACACATGCGTGTCGTGCAGGCCTATCCCGAAGTTGCGCTGCGCATGGTTGGCGCGCTCGGCCCGTTGCAGAGTGAGCCGGTAACCGGCGTGCTCACCATCACCCTCACCGAGGTCGACGAGGGCACGCAGATCGTCTGGGAATACAATGTCGGTGGCCCGATGCGCTACGATGTCGAGACAATAGCCCGCGCTGTTGACGGGGTGATGACGCAGCAGCTTGCTGGCCTCGCACAGCTTCTTGGACGCAGCGATAGCGAGGGAACACGCCTGGAGCCGTTGCGCGCCGATGAGACAGAACCCGATCCGCTAACCGAAGCCGATGAACCGGCGGTTGGTGAAGACAAGGCAGATGGCTCTGCGATCGACGATGCGTTCGGGGATTTCGCTGACGATTAAGCAAGACCCTTTCGGACTTGCGCGCGATGCACTGCTTTTGCAGGGTATTCGACGACTTGAAATGGTGACGATGCCGCCCATATCGGCGGCTCGGTCGATTTAGTGCGGCGGATGGTTGACGGGCGGCGTCGATCGCCGTAAGCGCGCGTCTCATTCGACAGGTTCGAGTCTTGTCCGGCAGGCGCTGCTATTGTTGGTGCGCCATCCGGGCTTTTGCCGTTTGAAGGCCTGCCCTTCTTCTGGCGGTTCGAAACAGTCCGATGTTGAGCGTCGAGATAGGGGAGCACGGCCGTCACGCCTGCAATGGCCCCTGTGGAGCATGGAGAAATAAGTGGCTCGTATTGCCGGGGTCAATATCCCTACCAACAAGCGCGTTATTATTGCGCTAACGTATATTCATGGAATTGGTCGCACGAAAGCGCTGGAGATCGCCGACACGCTTGGAATTCCGCGCAGCGCCCGTGTACAGGATCTTACCGACGAGGAAGTCCTGCGCATACGCGAGACGATCGATGAGGCCCACATGGTCGAGGGTGACCTTCGCCGTGAGACCGCGATGAATATCAAGCGTCTGATGGATCTGCGCACCTATCGCGGCCTTCGTCATCGCAACGGCCTGCCGGTCCGCGGTCAGCGCACTCACACAAATGCCCGGACCCGCAAGGGCAAGGCCAAGCCGATTGCAGGCAAGAAGAAGTAAGCGAACGGGGCACGTCCTGCCCACACCCGCTTTTCCCTTCTGAACGAGCGACAAGGAATTTAGTACGATGGCACGCGAACCCAGTAAAGTAAGGCGCCGTGACAGGAAGAACATCACTAGCGGCGTTGCGCATATCAATGCCAGTTTCAACAACACCATGATCACCATCACCGATGCGCAAGGCAATGCGATCAGCTGGTCGAGCGCGGGCTCGATGGGGTTCAAGGGCAGCCGCAAGTCCACGCCCTATGCCGCTCAGGTTGCCGCCGATGACGCGGGGAAGAAGGCGGCTGAGCATGGTGTGCGTACGCTCGAAGTCGAAGTGAAAGGTCCGGGTTCGGGGCGCGAAAGCGCATTGCGCGGGCTTGCTGCTGTCGGTTTCAACATCACATCGATCCGCGACGTTACGCCGATCCCGCACAATGGTGTGCGCCCGTCCAAACGTCGTCGCGTCTGACCTGAACTCGCAGCGGCGGCTCTTACAGGTTGCCGCCTTTTGTTGCTGAGCCGGGTCGCGCGTGCAGAACAGCCCGCCCGGACCCGGCTGATACGAACTCACCGCTTGGCTCAAGCGAATTAGGGGAAATCCATGTCCGTCAATACGAAGAACTGGCAGGAACTCAAGAAACCCAACGCTCTCGAAATCAAGGATGGCAGCGAGAAGCAGCGCAAGGTGACGTTCGTTGCCGAACCGCTCGAACGCGGCTTTGGCCTGACGCTTGGCAATGCGCTGCGGCGGGTGCTCCTGTCCTCGCTGCAGGGTGCGGCCATCACCTCGATCAAGATCGAGAACGTGCTGCACGAATTCTCCTCGCTCGCCGGCGTGCGTGAGGATGTGACCGACATCGTGCTCAATGTGAAGCAGATCGCGCTCAGGATGGAAGGCGAGGGGCCCAAGCGCCTCCAGCTGTCCGTGACCGGCCCCGCTGACGTCAAGGCTGGCGATATTGCCGTGTCGGGCGACATCGAGGTAATGAACAAGAACCTGGTTCTGTGCCATCTCGACGAAGGTGCGACGCTGAACATGGAGCTGACGGCGGATATCGGGAAGGGCTATTCGCCGGCGGTGAACAACCGTCCCGCTGATGCTCCAATCGGGCTTATCCCGGTCGATTCGCTTTATTCGCCGGTGCGTCAGGTCAGCTACAAGGTCGAGAATGCGCGCGTCGGTCAGGAGCTGGACTATGACAAGCTTAGCCTCACGGTCGAAACCGATGGCACTGTCACGCCCGAGGATGCCGTTGCGTATGCTGCGCGGATCCTTCAGGATCAGTTGACCCTGTTTGTCCATTTCGAGGATGGTATCCCGCAGCCGCAATCGGCAATGATCGGCCAGGCAGCCGCGCCGCAGGAAGACGACGCGAACCAGCTCAATCGCTACCTTCTCAAGAAGGTCGACGAGCTGGAGCTGTCCGTGCGCAGTGCCAATTGTCTCAAGAACGACAACATCATCTATATTGGCGATCTGGTTCAGAAGACCGAAGCCGAAATGCTGCGTACACCGAATTTCGGGCGCAAGTCGTTGAACGAGATCAAGGAAGTGCTTTCCAGCATGGGGCTGCGCCTGGGGATGGACATTCCCGGCTGGCCACCTGAAAACATCGAGGAAATGGCCAAGAAGCTCGAACAGGAGCTGCTTGGATAAGCGGGCTATCGGCGGCGCGCCCGTCCGATCAAACGGACAAGCGCCGCCAGCATCGGGCTACCTCATACGGGCCCCTTTCGAACGGAGTATACAAATATGCGTCATGGAATTTCCCAGCGGAAACTCAGCCGCAAGTCGGGCCATCGCCAGGCCCTGTTCCGCAACATGGCGGCCGCGCTCATCAAGCATGAGCAGATCGCCACCACGCTGCCCAAGGCCAAGGAACTGCGCCCCTACGTCGAGAAGCTGGTCACGCTGGCCAAGCGCGGCGGCCTCTCAAACCGCCGCCTTGCGATGAGCCGGCTGGGCGATGAGACCCAGCTCAAGAAACTCTTCGACACGTTGGCCGGGCGCTATTCGGACCGCGAGGGTGGCTACACCCGCATTATCAAGGCCGGCTATCGCGCCAGCGACAGCGCTCAGCTAGCAATCATCGAATTCGTCGACCGTGACGAGGATGCCAAGGGCCAGGACAGCGGCCCGAACATGAGCGAGATGGACGAATACGAGGACGCCTGAACGCGTCGCGGCACAAACACTATAAGAATACGGGGCTGGCGGAGCGGTTCGCCGGCCCTTTTATTTTGCCATGCGCGTGGCATGAAGGCGTACGCAAGAACCCCGCCAACTAACGCCCATTTCGCTCGCACTTGCAGTGCCATGCGTCAGACCGGGAAGTGCGCAGTCCGCGCAGCAGCAGCTCTGTATCCGCGTACCATCTCGCGCTTGCGGTCGGTTACGATGCGCGCCTGCTTTGCAGCGTCATGTCCCTTGCCGAGGCGAACGGCACGGTGCGCTCACCTGAAAGCGTTATCGCAGGGAGATTACGGGCATTCAGGCGCCGCCCGGAGATATCGTGCGAGGACTCGACTGCGCGTTTCTGCAACACGCCGATCAGACGATCAAACTGAGGCGCGCTCCGCGATCCATCTGGACCGGGACCGAAAGTACCTGCTCAATCCTGTAGGCGGATCGGCTGAAACTTGCGGTCGCCTCGCCGACCGTCAGAAGAACCGTGAGCAATACCGTTCATAAAACACGCTTGAATTATGAACAATCGCTGCCAGTCTGCTTCAGCGTTGCCTCACGGGGTGTGCACCATTTCTTCTCGCACGTCGGTGCCATCATGCATCGACTCGAACCTGAAGGAGGACACCCTATGATGGCTTGCAGAAAGACCCTTACCAAGGGCGCACTTGGGACTGTCGCGGCTGGCGCGATGGCTTTTGCGTTCACCTCCCCCGCGATCGCTGACGATTTCGATGACCGCAACCGCGACCGCGGCGACGGGATCAGCGCTGGCGAAATCATCGCTGGCGCCGTTGTCATCGGCGGCATCGCTGCACTTGCCGGGGCTTTCGACAATGACCGCGATGACCGCCGTGTGCGCGATCGCCGTTTCCGCGGTTACGATGCGGGCTTCGATCGCGGGTTCCGCGGTGGCTCGCGGAGCGCTGTCGAACGCTGCATTCGCACCGCAGAGCGCCAGGCCCGCCGCTTTGGCGGCTATCGCTTTGCCGATGTGACGCAGATACGCGATGTTGACCGCACCCGCTTTGGCTTTCGCATTCGTGGCCGGATGCAAGTCGAAGGCGCACGCTGGAACCGGGGGCGTGACTTCGACCGGGGTCGCTTCACCTGCTTCGTCGAGCGCGGCGATCGCCCACAGATCGAATTTCGCGGCATTCGCGGCCTGCGCTGATATTCGTGCCAGGCTGAAAGGCGCACAAGCCAGTGGCGGTTCAGGCACGCGTAAGCCTTGGCCACTTAGTGCTTGGGTCGTTTTGGGGCGCTTGGTGGACGCTCGCCTGCACGCGACGCGCGATGCAAACAGGAGGAGTATTCACCATGCCCACTATCCGCCAACTCGGATGGACCGGCGGCCTTATCGCCGCAGCCGCGGTTCTGACCGCTCCGGCTCATGCGGCAGTGCCCGCACCGATAGGGACTTTCGGCTATGCAACCAGCACGCTTTCGGGTCATGCTCCTGCGAGCGGTTCACCGTTTTCCTCCAGTACCTATGACGTCGAGGCCGACACTGCCGATTGGCGGGGCCGGCGTTGGGGCCGCCGTGGGGGCTGGGGTCGTCGTGGGTGGCGCGGTCATCGTCGGGGCATAGGCGCGGGCGAAGTGCTTGCCGGGGTCGCCATTATCGGCGGGATCGCCGCGATCGCCAGCGCCGCGAATAACGATCGCCGCCGCTACCGGGACCGCGATGTCGTCGTCGTGGATCGCGACAATCGCTATGAGCGCGACCGCGAATGGCAGCAGCAACGCGAGATCGATGACCTGCGTCGTCGCACCGAAGAACAGCAGCGCGAACTCGAATATCTGCGTAGTCGCGAGTTCGACGTGCGCTCGGGTTCACGCGAACCTATAGACGCCGTACCGCAAGTTCAACGCTACGCGCCTGCACCACAGCAGCCGGAACGCTTCGGTGCGCCGATTACCATCGATACCGCGATCGATCGGTGTGTCGAAGTTGTCGCGATCGAAGAGCCGGTCGAAGAGGTGGAGGGCGTCGTCCCCAACGGCAATGGCTGGAACGTGACCGGTCGGCTTTCGGACGGCCAGGGCTTCACCTGCCGGATCGATCGCAATGGCCAGATCGAAGCGCTCGACAATGTACGGAACCTGCGCGGCGTCTCCTATGATCAGCAGGGTACGCAGCCAGCGGCAGGGCAATGGGGCGCGGATCGTTATGCCGATGCACGCGCGACATTGGTTCGCAGTGCCGACCTGCGTCAGCCCGTTTATCCCGGCGGCCCGCTTCCGGGTGAGGATGTCGGCGGCTGAATGGCTCTACTAGGCGCGTCGCTTTCCTTAGCGACGCGTCCACTGCCATAGCTCGGTAATCCCCATTCGAACCGGATTGCGGCCGCACGCAGGCCAAATCCCGAGGCGAAGGCTACGGCCCATACCCACGCATTGGCCAGCTCAAGGCTTCCGGCCAGCTCCATCCCAACCACCGTTGCCGCCGCGCTGAGTGCAGCGGCGGTGACGTAGAGTTCGGGTTGCATGATGATCGAGGGACGCCCGGCAACCACGTCGCGGATGATCCCGCCGACCACGCCTGTCACGATCCCCATCAGCATTGCCGGGACTGCGGGCACCCCATAGGCAAGTGCCTTGGCCGAGCCGATCACGGTGAAAGCAGCAAGACCGGCGCCGTCCGCATAGGCGAAGGCGCGACCCTCCCACAAGCGCACAGGGGTCATCCAGACGATGAGCGCACTTCCCAGGCATACTGGCGCCATCCAGGGATCGCCAACCCAGAACACCGGTGCATTGATCAGAAGGTCGCGCACTGTTCCGCCGCCAACTCCGGTAACCAGGGCGAAAAAGGCCATCGTCACGAAGGTCTGACGCTCCTTTGCTGCGATCACCGCACCTGACAGCGCGAACAGCGCGATCCCGATTATATCGAGAGCATCGAGGATCGGAGTGAGGACGGCCGTGTTCATAGCGAACGCCCTGTGGCGGCTCGGGCTCAGCTGTGCAAGATATGTGCGATTTCTCGAGCCGCACTGATCGTGGCAAGGTCGCCCATCCGCGGTCCGATGACTTGCAAACCGCAGGGAAGCCTGGCGCCTTCGTAGGTCCCTTCGCCGATCGGCAGGACGGTAGCCGGGAGGCCTGGATAGGTTGCGATGCCCGACCAGGCGAGCGCTGCACCGCCAGATGTCTCCTTACCGTCGATCATCAGTGTCCCTTCGAACACAGAGCGATCGCTATGCGCGACTGCGAGCACCGGGGCCGGGGGTGCGAGCACGATATCGAACGCATCGAACAGTCTCGCCCAGCGGGCCGCGAACTCGGCTTGCGCGTCCAGCATGTCGAACCAGTCCGATGCGCTCGCCCGCTTGCCGCCGGGCGCCGGACCGCCGCGCGCCATGATAGTGTTGAGCATCCGCAGGTAGTGACCATGCTGCGCTTCGAGATCGGGCAGGAGATCGCTGTCGAACGCAAGGTCCAGGCCGGCGCGCTCCAGTTCGGCGAGCGCGCGCTGAACTGGCTCGCCAACGCTGCGGTCGAGCACGCTGAGCGGGTGCCGCGTGATCGCAAGTATGCGCGCGTCCTTGAGTGAAAGGCCGGGATCATTCAGCGCATATTGCGCACCGATGCGCACTAGAATGGCGAGATCTTCGGGCGAACGCGCAAGCGGCCCGGCGATCGAAAGCGGACTTTCGTGCCCAGCAAGAAACCCCTCGCGTTGCGCCATCATCGGATGATCGTGCCCACGCTTGAGCACCAGTCCCTCGGTGGTCTTGTGCCCCCATATGCCGCAGAAATGTGCGGGTACGCGCACTGACCCTCCGATATCGGATCCATATTCGCACGCCACCATCCCGCTTGCAACCGCAGCTGCACCTCCGCCCGAAGAGCCACCGGGCGAGCGTTCGAGATCGTGGGGATTGCACGTGCGGCCATAGACCGGGTTGAAGCTTTGCCAGTCGGCGAGATCGACCGGCACATTGGTCTTGCCAAGGATCACCGCACCTGCTGCCTTGACGCGGCGAACCACGTCGGCATCGCGTCTCGGCACAAGATCGGCGAAGCGCTCGTGCCCCCAACATGTCGGCAGGCCTGCCACGTCGAAGCTTTCCTTGACTGTCATCGGCACGCCGAACAGCGGCTGCTCACCGATCGGACCCTTCGCGTCCATTTTGCGCGCTGTGTCGCAGGCGCGCTCGAAATCGGGAACGGCGAGCGCATTGATCGTCGCATCGTCCCGTTCGAACCGCGTGATCGCGGCATCCACCGCCTCCGCGACCGATAGCTCCCCGCGCGCAATCGCCGCCGCCGTTTCGAGCGCGCCGGGTTTGTCAGTCAATTGCGGATAGGCCATGCAGATGCTCCCCTGTTTCGCAAAGCCGTAGCGCGTCAGCGCGATGCGAAAAAGCGGTCTTCGGCCTCGTAATTAAACAGGTCCCAGGAATAGGCGGCCAGTTGCGGAAAGGCTGCGCGCCAGTCTGCGGGGTCAAGATCGCGCAACCAATGCACGGTGTCGTCGATCGCCGTGTCATACCGCATGGGCGCGGTGCCATGGCGCGCCGCCTTTGCGCGCGATACGATCATCGGTTCGGGTATCGTCCAGGGCGTGCGCCCGACGCCTTCGTCCGGCGCTCCTTCGACCGGAACGAACTCCACAGTTTTGCCGAGGCTTGCCGCGACGGCGCTGCCGATCTCGGCAACCGTGGGGGCATCCGCGTCGGCGACGTTGAACGTCCCGCCGATCGCGTCGCGCGCCGACATAAGCGCGACATCACCGATCGAGCGCGCGCTGGTGGTCTGGAGCCAGGACTGGCCTGAGTGGTTAAGCGGTATCCTCGAGCGACCGTCCAGCAATCGCTTCACGAACCACCATTCGCGGGGGTGACGACTGTGCGAGCCGTAAATTGCGCAGGGACGAAGAATTGTCGCGCGATTTCCGAATCGGCTCTTGGCAGCGTTTTCCATGCGAACCTTGCGGGTCGAATAGGTTTCTGGGCCCGGCGCGACGGTGGGCTGGTCTTCGGTGATAGGCGCAGGAAAGTGCGGGAAGCCGTCCTGCGCGGCTTCATCGAGCGAGCGGCCCTTGGCGTCGCAATAGACGCTCGCCGAAGACACCACCATCAGCCGTCCGACCGCGTGCGGATCATAGCGTGCCACGTCATCCTCGTCGTAGGCGATCGTGTCGAGCACGATATCGGCGGACGGCGCTGCGCTTTCGTCCGTCACATATCGCTCAAAGGTCGCGCCATCGACGAACCAGTCGGGGTGAGAGCGTGCGAAGACGCGCGCGTCCCATCCCGCATCACGCAAGACGAGCGCGCCCGCATGACCGATCTGACCCGCTCCGACGATGGCAACTGAGCGGGTCAATTCAGCGTGTCCCGATCACATGTGGATCGGCTTGCCCTGGACCGCCATGGCCGCTTCCTTGAAGGCTTCGGCGTGCGTGGGGTGGGCGTGACAGGTGTAGGCGATGTCTTCCGAAGTCGCGCCGAACTCCATAGCTTGCGCAGCCTGTGCAATCATCGTCCCCGCGAGCGTGTTGATCATCCACACCCCCAGGACCCGGTCTGTTTCGGCATCGGCGATGACCTTGACGAAACCGTCGGTGTCTCGATTTGCCTTGGCGCGGCTGTTGGCCATCATCGGAAACTTTCCGACCTTGATCTTGGTCTTGTCCCCGCCTGCAACCTCTATCGCCTGTTCCTGCGTGAGGCCTACCCCTGCGATTTCGGGCGCGGTATAGACGACATTGGGGATGATCTCGTGATTCACGATGCCCGTATGGCCCGCAATGTTCTCGGCAACCGCGATGCCTTCATCCTCGGCCTTGTGGGCAAGCATCGGGCCGGGAACGACGTCGCCGATCGCCCAGATATTGTCGATCTTCGTGCGGAAGTCGTGCGCGATTTCGATCTGACCGCGATTGTTGGTCTGGAGCCCCGCTTTGTCGAGCGCCAAGCCATCGGTATTGGGCCGACGGCCAATCGAGACGAGCACGTGGCTGGCATTCAAGGTCTCGGCCTCGCCGCCATCTGCCGGTTCGATGGTTAGCGTCACGCTGTCACCGTCGGTTTTTGCGCCCGTGACTTTTGAGCCAAGTTTCCATTCCAGCCCCTGCTTCTTAAAGATCTTGTTGGCTTCCTTGCGCACTTCCTCGTCCATACCGGGAAGGATCTGCGGCAGATATTCGACCACGGTAACTTTCGCGCCGAGCCGCCGCCAGACACTACCAAGCTCCAGCCCGATGACCCCGCCGCCAATAACCACGAGATGCTCAGGCACCTGCGGAAGATCGAGCGCGCCGGTGGAATCGACGATGCGCTGGCCCTCATTGTCAACTTCGACGCCGGGAAGGGGCGTGACGCTTGAGCCGGTGGCGATGACAATGTCCTTGGCCGTGACCGTTTCATCGCCGATCGTGACCGTATGCGCGTCCTCGAACGCGGCGCGGCCTTTCTTCCAATCGACCTTGTTCTTCTTGAACAGGAATTCGATCCCGCCGGTGAGTTCGTCCACCGCCTTGGTCTTTTCCTCCATCATGCGGGCAAGGTCGAGCCTGGGCTCGGCTGTAATGCCCCAAGTGGCGAAGTGACCATTGTTTGCCTCGTCAAACAGTTCGGAGCCGTGCAGCAGCGCCTTTGATGGGATACAGCCGACATTGAGACAGGTGCCGCCCAGCGTCTCGCGGCTTTCGGCGCACGCGGTTTTCAGCCCGAGCTGCGCGGCGCGGATCGCAGCGACGTAGCCGCCGGGGCCAGCACCAATGACAAGGACGTCGTAATCGTAGGAATGATCGGTCATCAGATGCTCTTGTTTGCTGTTCAGTACGCGGGGCGCGTTTCACCGCTGACGTAGATTGCGAGGAGGGATTTTGCCAGCAATCTGGCCTGCATATAGTGCGGGTCGGCTTCGGGAAAAAGGAACTGCATTTGCGCCGCCGTCAGCAGCCGGGCGCTGTCGACCATCTGGTGCGCATGGCCGATATTGTCCGCGCGCCCCGCGGTTGCGAGGTTCATCGTCATCATCAATTTCGCGCGCAGCGGGCGCGGGAGCCAGTGGTTCATCGGGAACGCATAGAAATGCGGTTCGACCGGAAACCAGAAATTCGGAGTCTGCACGTAATAGGACGGGGCGACCCGGCGGGTTTCGGCGGCGAAGGAGGCCATGTCCTCCCACAGGCCCACATGCTCGATCACCGAATTGGAATGACACAGATCGAAGGTGTAGTCGGGATAATCGAGAGCGCGCGCATCGCCGACTTCCCACCGGAACATGCCTTCGGGGGCATCTTCATCCTCGGTCGCGATTTCGGCCTCACGCACATTGAGCAGCACGATCTGCGCGCCGATTATCTCGAGGAAACGGTAGCCTACGCGGCGCCAATAGTCCGGGCGACCACCCAGATCGAGGATCCGCAGCGTGTCACGCCCGCGTGCGGCGCGCCATAGCGTATTGCGCAGCACCACATCGCGCTTGGCGCGAAAATGCGTAGAGACCCGTTCCCGAAGGTTTGAAGGCAAAGCGATACCCCTTGATTGAGTTTTGGAGTTCGAGGACGGCATCAAGGTGGATGACGCAGCGCGCGTTATCTGAAGCGAGGCTGATCAGCCACCGACCGGCTCGATCTCGGTAGTTTCGGGCGTGCCACCATCCGCGCAGGCGAGCGCCACCTGTTCGATGATTTCGCGATTGATTGGCTGGTCATCATCACCCAATCGCGCTGACAGTTCGTCGGCGGCACAATTGCAGGCGGCCGTAACCTGCGAGGAAGCAAGTCCGGTATCGCCCACGGTCTGCTCGCAGCGTTCGACAAACGAGGACCTGACCTGTTCGCCGATCGCTTGCCCGGCGACATCGCTTACCGCGTCGCAGGCGGTGAGCGTCAGAGCTGCCAGTCCAAGAGCAATAGTGCTGCGCATGATGTCATAGTCCTCGTGATCGGGCCTAGAGATCGATCAGCATCCGGGTCGGATCCTCGATCGCTTCCTTGATTATCTTGAGTGCGGTGACCGCCTCGCGCCCGTCGATCAAGCGATGGTCGTAGCTCAGTGCGATATACATCATCGGACGGATCACGACTTGCCCGTCAATCGCCACCGGACGTTCTTCGATCCGGTGCAGGCCCAGCACCGCGCTTTGCGGGGGGTTGATGATCGGGGTCGAGATAAGCGACCCGAACACGCCGCCATTGGAGATGGTGAAGGTTCCGCCCTTCATCTCATCCATGGTCAGCTTGCCATCTTTTGCGCGCGCGCCGAAATCGGCAATATCCCTCTCGATCCGCGCAAAGCCTTTCTTGTCAGCATCGCGGATGACCGGCACGACCAGACCGTTGGGAGCGCTGACGGCGACAGAGATATCGACATAATCGTGGTAGATGATCTCGTCGCCATCGATGTAGGCGTTGACGCTCGGCACGTCCTTTAGCGCGAGGCAGGCTGCCTTGGCGAAGAAGCCCATGAAGCCCAGGCGAATATCGTGCTTCTTCGCGAACATGTCCTTGTATTTCGCGCGCGCTTCGATGACTGCGCTCATGTCGCAATCGTTGATCGTGGTGAGGAGCGCAGCCTCCTCCTGCGCGCCTTTCAAACGACGGGCGATCGTCTGGCGCATCCGGGTCATCTTCACCCGTTCCTCGCGGCGTTCGCCGGTGGCCCCATTGGTCGCAGCGGCTGGAGCTGGGCCGGGTGCCGATGAAGGCAAAGGTGCGGGCGAAGGTGAAGGCGAAATCTCTGGCGCATCACCCTTTGCCTTGGCCGCTTCGAGCACGTCTTCCTTGG
This sequence comes from Erythrobacter sp., assembly GCA_036353345.1. Taxonomy (GTDB): domain Bacteria; phylum Pseudomonadota; class Alphaproteobacteria; order Sphingomonadales; family Sphingomonadaceae; genus Erythrobacter. Next base: position 28,510 of record JAZBPE010000233.1, read on the forward strand.
TCAGACGGCCGTCCTTGCCCGATCCCTTGATGGTCGAGGGGTCGACCCCGTGTTCGAGCACCGCGCGTCGTACTGCGGGCGAAAGCGTTTGCGCTGCTTCACGCAATTCGTCGGTAGCTTCGGGCTTGTCCGCGCGTAGCTCTTCACCCTTGTCGGCTTTCTCCTCGCGCCGCCCTGCCGGTTCACCCGAAGCTGCTCCGGTCGCGCCCTCTTCAATGAGCGCAATGACCGCGCCAACCTCGACCGTGTCGCCCACTTCGGCTCTCAGTTCGGAAAGTACACCGGCGATGGGCGAGGGCACATCGACCGCGACCTTGTCAGTTTCCAGACTGGCGATCGGCTCATCAGCGGCGACGGCATCGCCGGGAGCTTTCAGCCATTCGCCGATAGTGCCTTCGGTCACGGATTCGCCCAGCGTGGGCACGGTGATTTCGGTTGCCATGAGTATGCGTGTTCCTAGGGAAAAGGACGAAACGGTTCAGATCAGTTGGAGAGGCCAAGGGCGTCGGCAACAAGGCGCTGCTGCTGTTCGGCGTGACGTTTGGCAAGGCCTGTCGCCGGTGAGGCTGCGGGCTCGCGGCCAGCATAGACCGGGCGCATACCTTCATGCCCAGCCATCGCGAGCGAAGCTTCAAGCTGATCCCGAACGAACGACCAGGACCCGTTGTTCTTGGGCTCTTCCTGACACCAGACAAGCATCTCGAGGTTCGTCATGCGCTCAAGCCGCTTCGCCAGCGGTTCGCCGGGGAAGGGGTAAAGCTGCTCGATCCGCACGATCGAGACATTCTTGAGCGCGGCCTCCTCGCGGCGCTCGTGCAGGTCGTAATAGACCTTGCCCGAACACAGGACGCAGCGCTTTACCGCTTCATCGGCGATTTCGGCGAGGTCGCTCTTGATCCGCTTGAACTGCCAGTCACCAAGGAACTCCTCTTTCGGGCTCTTGGCGAGCGGATGGCGCAGCAGCGACTTGGGCGTCATGATCACGAGCGGCTTGCGGAACGAGCGCAGCATCTGGCGCCGCAGCACATGGAAGTAATTTGCTGGCGTGGTGATGTTGCACACCTGAATGTTGTCGTTCGCGCACATCTGCAGGAACCGTTCGAGCCGGGCGCTGGAATGCTCCGGCCCCTGACCCTCATAGCCATGCGGCAGCAGCATCACGAGACCGTTGGCGCGCAGCCATTTGACTTCGCCGCTGGCAATGAACTGGTCGATCATGATCTGCGCGCCATTGGCAAAATCGCCGAATTGCGCTTCCCACAGGACCAGCGTCTTTGGATCCGCCATCGCATAGCCGTATTCGAAGCCGAGCACGCCATATTCGGACAGCGTGCTGTCATGCACCTCGAACTTGCCATGGGGAAGGGTGTTGAGCGGCGCGTATTTTTCCTCGGTTTCCTGGTCGACCCACACAGCATGACGTTGCGAAAACGTGCCACGGCCCGAATCCTGACCTGACAAGCGGACATTGTAACCTTCCATCAGGAGGCTTCCGAAAGCGAGCGCTTCGGCCGTCGCCCAATCGAAATGCGCTTCGTCATCGTCGAACATTTCGCGCTTTGCTTTCAGCACCCGGGCAAGCGTCTTGTGGATGCTGAGTTCGGTGGGCACCTCTGTCAGCGTGCGACCGAGCGAATCGAAGGCTTTTGGTTCGATCGCGGTCTCGACATTGCGGCGCGCGGTTTCAGGATCTGCGGGCTTGTTGAGCCCGGACCAGCGCCCGCCGAACCAGTCCGCCTCATTGGGCGAATAAGACTTGGCCGCTTCGAATTCCTCGTCGAGCAGGGCGACGAACTCCTTGGCGACCATCTCGCGGTGCCCTTCGTCGATGACCCCTTCGTTCCTCAAACGCTCGGCATATCCGACGCTGATCTTGGGATGGGCACGGATGACGTCATACATCAGGGGTTGGGTGAACTTCGGTTCGTCACCCTCATTGTGGCCGAAACGGCGATAGCACCACATGTCGATCACCACGTCGCGGCCGAACTTCTGGCGGTATTCGACCGCAAGCTTGCAGGCGAAGGTTACCGCTTCGGGATCGTCGCCATTGACGTGCAGAATCGGCGCCATCACGCCCTTCGCCACATCGCTGGGATAGGGTGAGGAGCGCGCGAATTTGGGGCTGGTGGTAAAGCCGATCTGGTTGTTGATGATGAAGTGGATGCACCCGCCGGTATCGTAGCCGGGCACGCCGGAAAGGGAGAGGCTTTCCCACACGACGCCCTGCCCCGCAAAGGCCGCATCGCCATGGATCAGGACCGGGAGCACCTGGTTCTTCTTTTCCAGATCGTCGCGGATAAATTGCTGCGCGCGGCTCTTGCCCAGCACCACCGGGTTCACCGCTTCGAGATGACTGGGATTGGGCACCAGGCTCATGTGAACCGAAATGCCGTCGAACTCGCGATCGGTGCTGGTGCCGAGGTGATATTTGACGTCGCCCGATCCGCCCACGTCTTCCGGATTGGCGGATCCGCCGGAAAATTCGTGGAAGATGACCTTGTATGGCTTGGCCATCACGTTCGCGAGGACATTCAGCCGCCCGCGATGCGCCATGCCGTAGATGATCTCGCGCACGCCCGCCTGGCCACCATGCTTGATCACGGCTTCGAGCGCGGGGATCATGGATTCGCCGCCATCGAGGCCGAACCGCTTGGTCCCGACATATTTTTTGCCGAGAAATTCTTCGTACTGCTCGCCGCGAAGGACAGCGGCGAGAATTGCCTTCTTGCCCTCGGGCGTGAACTGGATCGTGTCGCCCGGACTTTCGAACTTGTCCTGAAGGAACCGCCGCTCCTCGGTGTCGGCGATATGCATGTATTCGAGGCCGACCTTGCCGCAATAGACCTCGATCAGGCGGTCTTGCAGCTTGCCCACCGTGGTCCATTCCATGCCAAGGACCCCGCCGACATAGACGTCCTCGTCTTCCTTGCCTGCAAGGCCATGGAATTCGAGCGTCAAGTCCTCCGGCGTCTCGCGCACCTCACGGCGTCCGGACAGCTTGAGCGGATCGAGATCGGCTGCCATGTGCCCGCGCACGCGGTAGAGCCGCACCAAAGTCATCGCCCGGATCGAGAGGCTGGCCGCGCGCTCGATGCTCGCCGGATCGGTCGGCTTGCCCACCGTTTTTGCCGCCTTTTCGACTGTGGCCTTCGCCTCGGTCAGCATCCGGGTCGGATCGAGCGCTTGCGTCAGCCCCTCATCGGCGCCGGTCAGCGCTTCGAGCCACCGCGCGTTCGCCCACGAAGGACCAGCCTGCGCCTCCCCCTGATCGGGCACGGCGGGGGTAAAGTTCTGGCTTTGCTCGTTCATCGACGCCTCTTGCGTTCTCACCCGGCGGTGCGGGCGGCCTGATAGGTCAGGCGAGTTCCTTCAACATCGCATCGAGCGTGGTGCCGAGTTCGCTGGGGCTTTGTGCAACGCGGATGCCCGCATCCTCCATCGCCGCAATCTTGTCATCCGCGCCGCCCTTGCCGCCGCTGACGATCGCGCCTGCATGGCCCATGCGGCGGCCCGGAGGCGCCGTGCGGCCGGCGATGAAGCCGACGGTCGGCTTGGAGCGGCCCTTGGCGGCTTCGGCCTTGATGAAGGCAGCGGCTTCTTCCTCGGCGCTGCCGCCGATTTCGCCGATCATGATGATGCTCTTCGTTTCAGGGTCGTCGAGGAAGAGGTCGAGCACGTCGATGAAGTTGGTGCCGTTGACGGGGTCACCGCCGATACCGACAGCGGTCGACTGGCCCAGGCCAACCTGCGTGGTCTGGTGCACCGCTTCATAGGTGAGCGTGCCCGAGCGGCTGACGACGCCAACGCTGCCCTTCTTGAAAATCGAACCGGGCATGATGCCGATCTTGCACTCGTCCGGCGTCAGCACGCCGGGGCAGTTCGGTCCGATCAGGCGGCTGTTCGTGCCTGCGAGCGCGGCCTTTGCCTTCACCATGTCGAGCACCGGAATGCCTTCGGTAATGCAGATGATGAGTTCAATCTCGGCATCGATCGCCTCGCAGATCGCGTCGGCAGCGAAGGGCGGGGGGACGTAAATGCACGAAGCGGTTGCGCCGGTGGCTTCCTTCGCCTCGCGCACGGTGTTGAAGTTCGGCAGGCCAATATGCGTCGTCCC
>JAZBPE010000234.1:0-4326 GCA_036353345.1 Erythrobacter sp.
GATCAGCATGTCGATATCGCCCCCTATTCGGCCGACCGGCACCTCAAGCTACAGATCGAGAAGTGGGTCACGACCTCCTTCGGCCTGATCATCCGAAAGAAGGGGCCCCGCCCGTGAACGTCGCGAGGTTCACACGCAACCTGATTGGCGGCTTTTCGGCCGGTACATCCGATGCGGGGGCAATTCTTGCCGCCGCAGACGCGGCACGCGACCGCGGCGACTGGGCCGCGGCAGCCCGCGATTATGACCGCTATCTCAGGATCAAACCCGACCATGCCGAAATCTGGGTCCAGCTCGGCAACGTTTCTAAGGAAGAACACCGAATTGACACCAGCCTCTCAGCCTACAGAAGAGCACTTGCCCTGGGGCTGAACACTTCAGACACGCACCTGCAACTGGGGCACCTGCACAAAGTCATGGGAGACAGGCAGGGTGCCATCGAGAGCTATTTGCGCGCACTCGACTCCACGCCTCTCAATCTCCATGCCCTGGAGGAACTGGAGCGTATGGGTCTCGCCGATCAAGCAAACGAAACTCTACTTCGCAACCACGCACCGTCACATCGCAGCGAGCAGTTGCTCGTGTTCGATGTTTCCGATCTGGTGTTCTACATCGGCCACCACGATAATCTTTCGGGGATCCAGCGCGTGCAGTGCTGCGTGATCCAGGCGGCGATGAAATATGGGCTGCACGATCCGCGCGACATGCGGTTCATTTCCTATGATCGCGAGCTGAGGGCCTTCCGCTCGGTCTGCCCGGACCGGTTCCTTGCGCTGCTCGACGATCTGGCGCTGCCGAAGGAACGCCGCACCGTCGAATTCGACGCCGCCGCCGCGCGCCACGGCAGGCTGTTCCCGCAGGAGCCGCTCGCCGTCTTTCTGCGCCCCGGACGGACCACCGTCGTCCTGCTCGGCGCCGCCTGGGTGATCCCGGAATACGCCTCGCTGATCGTCAATCTGAAGCGCAGCCACGATGCCCGCTTCGCCATGCTGTTTCACGATTTCATTCCGATCTACGCGCGCGAGACCTGCGATCAGGGCACGGCGGTAGTGTTCAAGGAATTTGTCGATCAGGTACTCCCGATCGTGGACCTTGCGATGTGCGTGTCCCGCAGCACCGAACGCGATCTGAAGCGCTTTTGCAGCGAACACGGGCTTGCGGTGCCGCCCACGCTCGTCACCCAGCTCGGCACCAGTTTCGACGAATTCTTTCCCCGCAGCGAGGGAGCCGCACCGCAGCGGGCCGCATACGATCCGTTCGTGCTGTTCGTCTCCACGATCGAGGGTCGCAAGAACCACAATTTCATGTTCGACACCTGGCAAGCACTGGTCGAACGCGGGGTGAACGTGCCGCGACTGGTGTGCGTCGGTCGGATCGGCTGGCGGGCCGAGACGTTCCTGACCAACCTGCTCGAAACCGAATATCTTGGCGGCCGGATCGAGCTGCGCGAGGATGTCTCGGACGAGGCGCTGAACGCGCTTTATCGCGATTGCCTCTTCACCGTTTTCCCAAGCGTCTATGAAGGCTGGGGCCTGCCGATCGGGGAGAGCCTGGGCCACGGCAAGCTGTGCGTTCTGGCCGACAATTCCTCGCTACCCGAAGTGGCCGGCGAATTTGGCTGCTTCATCCCGATCGACGATGTCGAAGCCGCAGCGGATACGATCGCCGGATTGCTCGGCGATCCGGACAGGCTGCAGGCCTACGAACAGGCGATCGAGGCGCGCTTCACCCCGAGACGCTGGGAGGAAGTCGCCGGGCGCGTGGTACAAGGTTGCCTGGCGCTCCAGCACGCCGACACGCCAGCCTGGCAGCGCCCGCTGGTGACGCCCGGTACCGAATATACGGTCAAGAAGCTTCAGGGCGGCTTCGACGGGATACTCGGTCGCGCGATGCTGGAAGCGATGGAGGAAGCCTTCGCCGCGCCGATCATGGGCGGCACCGCCAAGGCGGCGCACCGCGTCGCCGGGCTGCTGGCGCGCGATTCGGGCTGGTTCCCGGCCGAACGCTGGGGCAGCTGGGCGCTGAGCGAGCGCGCCGGATTGCAGTTCGCGATCGATCCGGCCGATCTGGCGGAGCAGGACGAACTGGTCCTTTACGGCGCCTTCAGCTTCGTTCCGCCGATCCTGGGCTCGACCATGCGCTTGCTGGTGGGTGGAACGGCGCTGGGGGACGAGCGCCTCGTCGAAAGCCCCGGCGCCGTGCTCGCATGGCCAGTGCCGGTGGCACAATTGCGCCGCCATGCCACCCAAAGCGAAGACGGGAAGCTGGCGGTCGATCTCAGGTTCGAAATAGCGGGGGTCACCCCTGCCATGCGCGAGGCCAGCCGCAACATTGACGGACGCGAGCTGACGTTCGGCCTCAAGAGCTTCGTGTTGCTGGATGCAGGGGCGATGGGCGAACGCCTGCGCATTGCCGAACGCAACGCCTACAAGATCGCATGTTGAACACACGCATTTCAGGACAACACCCATGATTGATCGTCCGATAGCTGTCATCAGCTACAATCGGCCCGACCTGCTCGAACGGTTTCTGACAAGCCTGAAGGAGCAGACTGTCGCCGTCGATCCGGCGCGCGTGGCGCTGTTCCAGGATCACGGCGATCCGGCCGAAGCGGACTGCGTGGCGGTGTTCCGCGCCGCCTTTCCCGAAGGAGAGGTGTTCCAGAGCGACACCAATCTCGGCGTCGCGCTCAACATCGACCGGGCTGAGCGCCACGTGTTCGAAACGTTGGGGGCCGATGTCGCCTATTTCTTCGAGGACGATCTGATCCTCGGCCCGCATTATCTCGAGGCGCTGGGGCAATTGAGCGACTTCGCGCTGGGCGAGGAGCGGGTAAGTTATGTCGCAGCCTACGGCCAGCACCGCGTCGACGCCGCCGAACAGGCGGAGCGCGCGAGCGAGATCGTGCCGATGGAGCACAAATGGGGCTTTGCCCTGACGCGGCGTCAGTGGGAGCGGCAGAAACCGATCATCGAGCCCTATCTCGAGATCATTCGCCAGCGCCCCTACCGCCAGCGCGACAACGCCGCGATCAAGGCCTTTTATCACCAGCTTGGCTACGCGAAGGGGGGCACTTCGCAGGACGGTGCCAAGGACGTTGCCAATGCGGTGCTGGGCACGGTCAAGCTGATGAGCCTCGCGTGCTTTGCCCGCTACGAAGGGCGCGACGGGCTCCACATGCGGCCCGAACTGTTCGAGGAACTCGGCTATGGCAAGACCGAAGTCTTTACTGGTTCCCCGCACTTTGACCTGCCCTCATCCGACCAACTCGACGCCTGGGTTGAACGCCTGCGCGCCAGCCTCAAGAATCCGGAAGGTGAAGCCAAAATGCGCGAAAAACTGATTCAGGAACTGTTCGGCCAAAGTCCCTATGCAGACTTCACGCCGGTGATCGATGAGCCCGACCTTCAGGGCTGGAACGGCCTCCACCCCGCGCTTGAACGCCATGTCGCGCGCGACAAGCCTGCGATCATCGTCGACGTCGGGGTCTGGCACGGGCAATCCACCGTGACCCTCGCGCGCGCACAGAACAAGGAGCGCGCGGACGGGATCGTGATTGCCGTCGATACCTTTCTGGGCTCCCCCGAGCATTGGACCCTTTCGCGCCCGGATGTCCACAAGTCGCTGGCTTTCAGGAACGGTCGGCCGAACTTCTACGAAACCTTCCTGAGCAACGTGGTACTTTCGGGTCTTGACAGCCAGATCGTGCCGATCGCGCAAACATCGGAGAATGCCGCGCTCATTCTCAACGGGCTCGGCATCTCCCCCGACCTCGTCCATGTCGATGCAGCGCACGAATACAAGCCGGTGCTGAACGATATAGAGATCTGGTGGGATCTGCTACGTCCCGGCGGTTTGCTGGTCGGAGACGACTTTCCCTGGTCAAGCGTAGCGCGGGCGGTTGTGCATTTCAGCGACCGGGTCGGGCTTCCTTTCGATGTCGACGGCCCCAAATGGTGGATCCGCAAGCCCGCCACCCCGTCATGACCCGCATCCTCCTCGACGCCTACAACATCGCCCGGCCCCACGGCACGGGCGTGGCGACCTATGCCCGCAATCTTGCGCGGGCGGGTGCCGCGCTGGGGCACGAGGTCAACCTGCTGTTCGGCACGAAGGCGGGCCATTCCAGGTCGCAGCCGCTGCTCAACGAGATAGCGCTTGCCGAGGGGGACGAGAGCCACGACAATGCGCGCAAGAACGCCGCGCTGACGCTGCCGCGACAGGTAACGAAGGCCGCTGGCGGCATCCTTTCCACCCGGCAGGCGCGCGAGATCGCGCTCTCGGGCGAGGTGATCCTGCCCCCGGGCCTTGGCCTCAAGGATGCGC
>JAZBPE010000235.1:0-4575 GCA_036353345.1 Erythrobacter sp.
GCCTCCTGGCAGCGGGGCCGGTTAACAGCCCCTCCCGCATAACCCTCGAATACAACGGAAAAATCCGGCCGCAGCCGGATGGATAGAACGCTTTCGCAAGGGCAAGTGGCGGAGGGAATGGGCCTGACGTCGAACCTTCTCTACCTGGATTCGCGAACTAGGCAGATGTACCATGAGTTAGCGGGCCAATTGGATGCCCCGCAGCAGTTCATAAATCATCTGGTGCATCAGCACCAAACAGATATGTAGTTCGCCATGTGCTTTGATGGACTCATCCAAGCTTTCTCAAACAACTCTTTGTCCAGTCTCTTGTTCAAACCTCCGTCATCACCAGGATCGTGTACGACAAGGCCATCTTCATCGAAGCTCTCCAAGATCAATATATGCCCTTCACGCCCTTCTATTCCCCGCAGAACGCTTCGATTCACGTTTACCATCACCAGTCGACCATCAAGGAGTTCCCTTTTTAGGTCGTCAAAGGTTGGTGCAGACTCAATGAAAGTAATGTTGGGTGATGCGACGCACTTCTTCAAGGCAGCCAACTCCGCCTCAAAGTCCGTTTCGTCTAAAATGCCTTGAATGGCAGCGGGATCTTCGACTTGATCCCGTATTGCTTGCTCCGGATCCGAACGAAACTTTGCAATGTCAAGTTGCTCATGGTCCACAACTTGCAAGTCATATGAGGCAAACGCTACGAGCATTTCAAATTGCCACGTGCCCCTTCCTTCAACATAGCCAGTCATCTTATCGGCAGCATCTTGCCCGGGATCTTCGCCGGTAAGCGCATGCAGCACCATCCGAAATGCAGACTGCACACAGCGAATTTCACCGCCGGTGACATACTTTTTGACCTTCATTTCCATGCTCCGCTTACTGCTTTTGTGGCCAAGTTACGAAGATGCCATCCCCCGCGACGGACCAAGTGTTTAAAGGTAAGATGCATCGCCCAGTCTCAAATCCGAGATTTGCTGTCCACTGGGATGAAGCCAAAAAACGATACAATCGCGCCTTCTTGAATACCTCTTCTCCAAGAGCTCTCAAATTTACATCTACGCTATCAATTTGGATGACTCTATCGTTCATCCAAAACGTGAACGCCTCCGCGGAGGGCTGGTGCGCTCGGTGTGTTATACGATAAGTGTACTCAGCCAACGAGCCCTTCTTGTCGGATCTGCCGGAATAGACTCTGAATGAATCCATCGGGATTTTTAGATTGACCCCACTAAAGAGCCGGCTCTTTCGAGACCCGGTTAGCTCATCGAAAGCTATTTCTGAAACGATCTTCTCTCCTGATCGAGGATCGTCATCAATACGTGTGACGACGGCCGGAACCCCTTTGCACTCCTCGGTCACAACGAAAACCTCCGAGACAACACCGGTTCGAAGTAGGGCTTCCGACAGTGAGGGACTATTGACTACCGCCGCCACAAAGACTTTCTGATCGCAGCTGTAAGAAAGCTCCGCTTCTATTTCATACCCACTGGGATGAGGCAATACGGTAATACTTACCCTTACATTTTTTAGAACGTTGCAGTCTCGGAATAGGTTGTTTGAAAATTGACGCGCTGCTTGTTCCCCGTAAATCGATGCGAGACCGAGCTCCATCAAGGGGCGACCTGACGAAGATCGAAGCGTATCTTCGAGTAGCCTGAGTGCAGTCCTAGACTCACGATGTGCTTCTTCGGCAGTCTGTCGTAGCCCAGACCACTCGAAAAACAAACCAAGCATAACGAAGACGATAAGGCCTTGTGTGTTCTGCCTGAGAAACTGAACAATGCCAGACGACCAGTCTAATCCAACCAAGTCGTCTAAGAAACCTGACAAGTCTGGCCACTGGACCGCGAAAGTAACTGCGATCGTTGCGCCTAATAAGGTTGCAACCCTCCTACGCGGCGTCATTTCTAGGTGTCAGCCAGTCCTTGGAGGGGAGAACAAACGCATAGCACGCGGTGCAGATGCTCCCCGCAACAGGTTGCCTTGGTCTAGCATGCGGTATGCGGCGGCCTTTGATTGCAACGGCAAATTGCTTATCAACCGCTATCTCAATTGCCTTCGAACGGGAGCCAAAGCGCTCCTGCATTTGCTGAGAAAGCTCCAAGGGTCCGGATGGACTGATATAGTTCAATTGAATAACATCTTTGTCCGAAATCGGCCCAAATGATGGATATGCAAAAAGTGGAAGAAGCCCATCAGAGAGGCCCACTATAATTGTAATGTGCGAGAGAGACGTATCGTGGTGGAAGAATGTATAATCATCACAATCATAGAATAGAAAGGATGCCCTAGTGGGCATTAAGTCTTGCTCGAGGCCAGCAAAATCCGCTGCTAGTTCAAAGCCGAAGCTATGGTGAAACTCATTAAGAGCATCGCGCGGCCCAGCGATCCGACAGCTTCCGCGACTGCTTACGGCACCCGCAGCGTCAACCTCACAAGTATCAGCTTCAATCTTTTCAGTGCGTTTTTCGGCTAGCGAGGCCTCCGAGCAAAGACGTTCGAATAGAGTATCCGGAACTCTCCTACGGAAAAATATTCGCTCACCTTCTAAAGGCATTATAAGTACCTACTCTCCGTCCGCCCGCATCCACGCAACTGCTGGGCTGCTACCTGTCGCTGACTCAATTGTTAGAACGGAAAGATCTTTCGTCCAGCAATACGTAGGGGGATGTCCAAAGAGCCTTTCGTAATCTTCGTAGCCCTGATCTAAAGTGCAATCATCAAGCGCACGCCCCGCAATCGACAAGAGCATCTCTAGCAACGAATTCTTGTGCGGCTGAATATCAACGCCCTTCTTGCGCAGTAAATCGAAACGTTTCAGTTCTAAGCATGTCTCTTGCACCCACATGTCGCGAGCATGGACGTCTGGAAGTCGGTGCCGAAATCTAGACAGGGCGGACACGTCAACGGGCTGTGCGATCAATTCCCGTTTGGCGGCAACGTTCATGTTTGTCTCCTCTTGCGCATGGCGTGACGCGACTTCGTCAAGAATGCTAGCCGAGTTCTATTTTCGAAGCTACCGGTTTCGCTACTCGATCGATGAATCAAGGGGACAAGATCGCCGTCATGTAACCACGGCTGGCCCGAACGTGCTGTTTTCCAAAGTCTTATCGGGAGGCCCAGCTCTGCTCTCGCATCATCGCGTAGTCGCTCAGCATCTCGCCAATGGCCGAGTCATGCGGCAGCAGGGACAGTTCCTCGGCCGCCCGCGCCTGGAACTCCCGGCTATACTCGACGACCGGCGGGCACGCCCCTGGCCCGCTACCTTCAGAACCGACCGTCGCGCAGCCGCTTAGCAAGCTCGTCGCGATCGCGAGGACGGCGAGCTGCAGCGTCGAGCATCTGGCGTTGGACGTCATTGGTCTTCTCCGAGGTTTCAAGGCGTTCGGCGAGGCGTCCAGCTCGCTCGCCGGACCGCCGGAGCGAAAGCAGGAACAGGAGTACGGCGAGGACAATGGCGCCGTAGCGCAGCGCCGCCCGCATCAATGGATTCGTGGCGATCCCGGTAAGCAGGCCGGCGGTCACCGCCGCCCCCGCTTCCAGTCGTCGAGACGGGCGTAGATCGTGACTGCGATGCCTCCGAGCGCCACGGCGATGAACACCCAACGGAGCGTTTCGAGATATGGCACGAGCGGCAGGATGGCGGTCTGGGTATCGGCCAGGACGCTCTGCGCCACCTCGACGCCTGCCGCGCCCAGCGTCGCCACGCCCGCCGCGCCGCCGCCTTTCATGGTGCGGCTGTCGGCCAGCACTTCGCGTGCGGGCGGCGTCTCGGCTGCAAATGGCATCGCCCGGACCGGGAACCGCTCGCCCCACTGACGCGCCGGGCCGAGGTCGACATGGATGAACCCCGAGCGCGGATAGAAGCCGAAGCCGAGGAACCCGACCGCGCGCGCTGCAGCCTCGAACGCCACCGGGTCGTGGTTCGCCATGGCGATGTCGAAGGCCGCGCCATCCATATGCTTCGAGCGCGTCGCGCCGCCGCCTCGAACACCGCCGGGTCGTGGTTCGCCATGGCAATGTCGAAGGCCGCGCCGTCGAGGTGTTTGGAGCGGGTTGCCCCGCCGACGGCACGGTTGTGCTCGGGGCTGCGATAGGCCGAGCGGACGATCAGCGGCTTGCCCAGCCGGTCGCGGAGCGCCTGCAGCTTGTCGAGTGCGGGCTCGTTGATGAGCAGCTTGCCGGTGCCCCGGCAGGCGATCTCGGCGGGTGAGAAATTCGGCCAGCGCCAGGTGCCCTCGGGCACGTTGCGCCAGTGGCGGTGGAAGGTCGTCGTCATGGGGGGTCCTCCGAAAACGAAAAACCCGCCTCGAGGGCGGGTCATTGCGGGCTGATGAATGGGGATGGGGCGCGACTACGGGCTGCCGCCGAAGATCTTGAGCTTGATGGCGATGCCCGCGAGCAGCGCCAGCATGACGCCGGTGGTGATCATGCGGACGGCGGTCTGCATCGCGCTGCGGCGCACCAGCCGGATGCAGTCGACAAGGGAGCGCAGATCGCGGATGTCGAGCGCGGCCTCGTCGCCGTCGAGCCCGACATCGGCGAGCGCGCGTTTCGCGCCTTCCTCGGCCGCGCGCGTCA
>JAZBPE010000236.1:0-16375 GCA_036353345.1 Erythrobacter sp.
GTTCGAAGGCTGCAACGGGTCTGTTTCAGAATGGCAGGAATTTTTCATTAGGGGGCAAAGCCGCCGTGCCGCTTTCGGGATTGCGTCGCGGCCTCGATTTTGACGGCTTGTGGGTGGGGAGCTGCCTGACCGCTTTCGGGTGACAGAACGCGAAAGCTGCCGCTGATCCCAGCCTAGTATTGCGTCGCCTCCCGACCCAAAGCAAGTCGTTCACATCAGCACAGGTGAACGTCGGGATAAGCCGAAAGCGGTCGATTGCGGTGGACGCTGCAGAAGGTTAGGAATGGTCTCTGATTCCGGTCAATAGATCCCGCTCGCCCATCGCCTGAAAGCGGTCATGAAAGCTGCGCTTTAGCTGGTCCGGCAATTTTGGCTCATCAATCGAATTGGCATAAATGCAGAGCCGCTTTCGCGAAGAGCTCAATGGGGTTGGTGAAGCGTCGGCGCTACCGCTTTCATGAGGCCGCGCGCCGCTGCTCCAAGCCGTGCACTAGCGCATCGTGCGCGGCCCGATCGAGATGGTAGCCGCGCAGGATGAACCAGATGGCGATGCTGCCAAGAGCCGGAACCAGCGCCATTATTGCCTTCATCGCCAGCAGGGTATCGGGTGCCTGCGCGGTGTTGGCCTCGAACCCGGCCCAGCTGAGCAAGGCGCCGAGCAGGAGCGCATTGATCCCGACGGCCGCTTTTTGCGCGAAGGTTGCAAACCCGAAGGTGCGCGATTCGGCGCGCACACCAGTGTGCACTTCGCCATATTCGATCGTGTCGGGCAGCATCGCCCAGAACATCACCGGCAATGATGCGCCGCCAAACCCGATCAGCGCGATCGCGACAAAGCTGCCGCCGAGGAACTGCGACGGGTTGATGAAGAAGAGCAAGTAGCCCACCAGCGCGATGATCAAGCCGAAGCTCAGCGCGTCGCGCTTACTCCGGCGTTTCGACAGCCACACCCAAAACGGGGCCGAAACCACCAGCAGGATGGCAGGCAGCACCAGCGCAATGGTGGTGAGATCCTCGCGCCCGACATCATACTTGAAGTGGTAGAGCACATTCTTGCCGAACATACCGAGGCAGATCGAACCGATCACAATCACCCCGAACACCCGCACCAGCGGGCCGTTGGAGCGGAACAGGCCCGGGATGGCGGCGATATCGGCAAGCAGCGATTGTTCGGGCGCAGCCTCGCTGCCAGCGCCCGGTTCGCGCATCGCCGCCGCGCAATAGAGCAGCCCCACCACCGCGAGGCCGCCCGCAAAACTGGCCGCGACCAGATAGCCATAAGCCTCGCCTTGCGCAGAGAAGGCCTGCACCACCAACGGCATCAGCACGACGATCGCCAGCCCTCCACTCGCCGCGCCAACCATCCGGAAGCCGGCGAGGACGCTGCGTTCATTGGCGTCGCTGGTCAGCCGCGCCTGCATCGAATTGAACGGCATCGACACCACGGTGTAGGCGGTGCGCAGCAGCAGGTGGGTGCCGAGCGCCCAGACCCACGGCGTCACGGGAAGATCGCCCGGGGTGGAAAACGCCAGTGCGAAGGAGAGACCGAACGGAATCGCTCCCAGCGCAATCCACGGCCGGTAGCGGCCCCAGCGGGTGCGGGTGCGTTCAGCCAGGGCGGCGATCACCGGGTCGGTCACGGCATCCCACACCATCGCGACAAGATAGATCGTCCCGGCCAGCACCGGGTCGAGCCCCATCACGTCGGTGTAGAAATACATCAGGAACAGCGTGGTCCCTTGCCACACCACCAGGAAGCCGAAGTCTCCGATGCCGAAGCCGATGCGCGTCCCCAGCGGAACGCGGTGCTGCGGCGGCACGGTCGGCGCGGTCATGCGCTGATCTCGATGTCGTGAACGAGCGGCAGCTTGCGCGAGGAGGTGCCGATGTGAAGGCGGTAGTGGCCCGGGGTCACGGTCCATTGGCCGGCGTCCACATCATACCAAGCAAAGGCGCGGGCGGGGACGGTGAGGGCGACGCGGGTCTTCTCGCCCGGCGCCAGTTGCTGCTTGGCGAAGGCTTTGAGCTGGCGCAGTGGCATGGTCTCGGCCGGGTTGAGGTGCTCAAGGTAGAGCTGAACCACCTCGCCACCCGTCTGCTGACCGGTATTGGTAAGGTTGCAGGTCACGGTGATGTCTGTGCCCGCCTCGGCCAAATCCGGCGCTTCAAGGTCCGAAAGTGCGAAGCTGGTATAAGACAAGCCATGACCGAAGGCGAATAGCGGTTCGATGCCTGCCGCTTCATAATGACGATAGCCGACAAACAGCCCCTCGCCGTAGTGGACATGCGCGCCGCCCGGATAATGCAGGAAAGTGGGGTTGTCCTCGTAGCGGCGCGGGAACGTGACGGGCAGCTTACCTGACGGATTGACCGCGCCGGTCAGCACGTCGGCGATGGCGCGGCCGCCTTCCTGCCCCGGCAACCAGCACTGGAGGATCGCCTTGACCTTGTCAGCCCAAGGCATCTCCACCGGCCCACCGCTGTTGACGAGGACGACCGTGTTCGGGTTGGCTGCGACAACCGCCTCAACCAGCGCGTTCTGTTCGCCAGGCAGGCGCATTGAGGTGCGGTCCATGCCTTCGGTCTCGGCGGTGGTGCCGGGGCCGACGAACACCAGAGCGACATCTGCATTGCGTGCAGCGGCGATTGCGGCATCGCGATCGGGCGCAGGCTCGCGCAGCTTGACCTCAAAGATGTTGAAGGCACGGATGCTGCCCGCCGCAGGCTGAGCATAGCGGATGCGGATCGGGTAATCACGCCCGACCTCGAGGTCTACCGACACCTGCCGGCGGTTCAGCGGCAGGATCATGAACAGCATCTCGGTTTCGCGCGGGGTCGTCTCGCCCACCAGCCGCTTGCCATCGATCTCCAGCCAGACCTCGGGATTGGAGTGGAGAATTTCGAAGGTATGGCGACCGGTGAAGCGTGGGCGCAGCACGCCTGCCCACTCGGCGCTGAAGGCAGCGTCGTCCCCAGTCTGCGCCGCCGCGCCGAAGCCCAGTTTGGCAAACCACGTCTCGACCTGTTCGAGCGCGGGCTTGCCGGTAAAATAAGGTGAAGCAAAGTAGCGCGCAACCAGTCCGGGCTCGCCCGTGGCCGTCGCCAGCAGGCACGGATTGATCACGGGGATACGCAGTTCGCTATCGATTCCGCGCTCGAAAGTTATCTGTGTGTCTGCCGGCAAGGCTTCTCGCAAGCCGTCGAGCGAGCTGATGATTCGTTCGGGCGTCACTTGCGAGGAACCGCCGCCCTGGATCGCGGGAAAGTCCGCCAGCGCGCCAATCACCGCAAGCTTGCCCGACGTGCCGAGCGGCAGGACGCCGCCCTCGTTCCTCAGTAGCACCATCGCCTCGGCTGCGGCTTTTCGGGCGAGGTCGCGGTGCGCGGGGCCATGCGTCTCGGCCCGCGCCTGCTTCGGGTTGCCGTCGAGCAGTCCGCAGCGCTCGATCAGGCGCAGTATGCGCAAGGCGTGGTGATCGATTACCTCCTCAGACACATCGCCCGCTGCGACCACCTGCTTCAACGCTGCACCGAACACTCGCGCGGGCCCCGGCATCTCCAGATCGAGCCCACCTACCGCGCAGCCGGCGGTATCCTTTGCAGCGCCCCAGTCGGACACCACCACACCATCAAAACCCCACTCACCCTTCAGGACGCCGTTCAACAGCCAGTCGTTCTGCGAACAGAACACGCCGTTGATGCGGTTGTAAGCCGACATCACCGTCCATGGGGCGGCTTCGCGCACCACCTGCTCGAAGGCGGGAAGATAGACCTCGCGGAGCACGCGTTCGCCGACATCGGAGGATCCGTCCATCCGGCGGTGCTCCTGGTTGTTGGCGGCAAAATGCTTGACCGAGGTGCCGACACCCTCGCTCTGCACGCCCTTTACGTAAGCGACGCCGATCGTCCCGGACAGCACCGGGTCTTCTGAGTAGTATTCGAAGTTCCTTCCGCCGAGTGGGGTCCGCTGAATGTTGATGCCCGGCGCCAGCAGCACGTCCACCCCATGACCGATTGCCTCGCGCCCGATCGCCGCAGCTACTTCGCTAACCAATGAAGGGTTGAAGCTGGCTGCCAGCGCGGTCCCCACCGGAAACACGGTCGCAGGATCCGAGTTAGTCGAGCGTAGCCCGGTCGGTCCGTCTGACATCCTGAGGGCAGGAATTCCCAGCCGCTCGATGGCCGGTAAAGTCCAAAAATCCTGCCCCGAGAGCAGTGCGATCTTCTCGTCCACCGTCATTGCAGACAGCAATTGTTCGCAGCGCTGAAGGCTTTTGCCATTTTCGTTCGCCGACATTTTTGCTCCCATGATTTTCTTCATCGACACTCACTTTCCAAAAGGAAAGTTTTTAGGCAAGCGTTTTTGCGGTATGGGCCCGCATTGAGCCGGTCGAAAGGAAGCAGAGCGCATGGAGCAGACGCCGCAGCAACGCGAACAGCCGCGTCAGGAACGGGCGCAGCGTTCGCGCCGGGTCATTCTTGAAGCTGCGCGAACTGCTTTTGCGAAGGGCGGATATGAAGGCGCCAACATCCGCCACATCGCCGAACAGGTGGGCGTTACTCACACGCTGATCCGGTATCATTTCGGCAACAAGCATGAGCTGTGGAAAGCAGTCGTCGACGATATGTTCGACCGGCTCAGCGCCAGCATGAGTCCGGAGCAGACTGGCCACCTCGATCTGCGGACGCCCGAGGGGATGAAGGCGTGGCTGCGGTTCTATATCCGTTATTGTGCGGACAATCCTGACCATGTGCGGATGATGATCCAAGAATCAATGTCCGAGAGCGAACGGCTTGGATACATGGTCAGTCGGATCAAGCGCAGTCACAAAGGCCTGATTCCGGTGTTCCAACGCCTGATGTCTGACGGGGTCGTGCCGGACGTCTGGCTGGTGTCATTCTTCTACATCATCTCCAGCATTTGCCAGATGCCATTCGTGCTCTCGACCGCGATCAATCGGCTCTACGAGGTCGACATGACGTCAGAAGCCGCAATCGAAGCGCATGCCGATGCGGTCATTGCCCTGATCCTCGGCGAACGTTCGGTGCCTCCAGCGCAGTGGCCGCCATTGCCGCAATGGGCTGTGCTGGCCCAAGCCAAAGCAGAAGATCCAACAAGCGGCGCCGCTTGACAAACTTTCCAATTGTCTAAATTAGACGCACGGAAAGTTTGAGGGAGAAAATTCATGCGGCGTTCGTTTCTTGCAGGCGCAAGCCTGTTCGCGTTTGCGTTTCCTTCGGCGCTGGCCGCTCAGGACATCGACGAAGACGAGATCAACTCAAATGTGATCGTCGTCACCGCGCAGCGGGTCGAACAGAACATTCAGGACGTGCCAATTTCGGTCACTGCGATCGGCGGAGAGGCGCTGCAAACGCGCCAGATTGACAGCTTCGACCAGTTGCAATTCATCGCTCCGGGCGTCAACTTCAACGCGGGGATCAATGCGCGGCAATCTGCAACCACGATCCGCGGGATTGGAACCAGCCTGTTCAATATCGGAATCGAGGCTTCGACCGCGATAGTCATCGATGGGGTGGTGATGGGCCGCGAAGGCGCAGGCATCTTCGACTTCGCCGATGTCGAGCGAGTGGAAATCTTACGCGGTCCTCAAGGCACGCTGTTCGGAAAGAATGCCTCGGCCGGCGTCATCTCGGTCATCACCAAGGGGCCAACCGATACATTCAAGGCCGAAGCCAACGTCGCATACGGCTCTTTTGACGAACTCAACCTGTTTGCAGCCGTCAGCGGACCGATTGCCGGGCCAGTGACGGCGCGTCTCTCGGGTTATCGCAACACCCGCGACGGATTCGTGCGCAACGTCAATCCCAACGCGCCGCAGGAACGGCTAAACGATCGTGACGAGTTCGGCTTTCGCGGCAAGTTCAATTTGGAGATCGCGCCCGGCACCGATCTGCTGCTCAGTGGCGATTATGTCGAGCGCGATCAGGCATCGGGGGCATCAACCCTTCGCAGCTTCTCTCCCGGCGGTCCTGGCACAGGACTGCTGGGCTTCGGCGTTCCGGTAACCGGTCCGGCAAGCACTGCGCTCGGTATCGTGCCTGGCCCGCAGAACCTCGAAATTGGTTCCGAGGCGGCGTATCTGTCGCAGATGGACGCCTGGAGCGCTACGGCACAGCTGACAACCGGCATCGGCGATCATGAGCTGGTATCGCTGACTTCCTATCGCGAATGGAACAGCCTAGACAATAACGATGCCGACCTCATTCCCCAGCCACTCTTAGCGATAAACCTTGGCGATCTTGCGCAGTCGCAGTTCAGCCAGGAAATTCGATTGGTGTCCCCGCGCGGCAGGCCCTTCACCTACACGCTCGGCGCGTTCTACTTCGAGCAGGACATCGCACAAGATAACATTCAGGGTGGAACTGCCGGGCTCAACCTGCTGGGCGCATTGCCGCCAGGGGTGCAGATCGGCACACTGCTTGAATCCGATTTCAGCGAAAAGAACTATGCGATCTTTGGTCAGGGCGAATATGAGGTCAGCGAAGCGCTGACCCTGATCGCCGGTTTCCGCGTGCTGCGTTCGGAAGTTTTCGGCAGTCAGTTGAAGAGCGTCGCACCCGGCTTTGCCGCTCCCTTCGCAGGGCAAGTCGCCTCAACCGCGCTCGAAAGCGCACAAGACAAGGATACCGCGCTCGTCTGGCGGCTGGGCGCGCAGTATTTTGTGGACGACAACACCAACCTGTTCGCGACCGTCACGCGCGGCTACAAGGCGGCCGGGGTTGTGCAAGGCCTGACGGTGCGACCGATCCAGGGGCAGACCTTGCCCACTGTCCGGCCCGAGGTTCCGACTCAATATGAAGTCGGGATACGGCACCGCAGCGACGATGGGCGGGTCACCGCTAACCTCACCGGCTTCTTCACCCAGATCGACGACTTCCAGGCGCAAACGCTGATCCCCGATCCCAGCGGAACGGCGATCTTCACTGTCGCGAACGCGGGCAAGGTCGAAACCTACGGGTTCGAAGCGGAACTGACAGTAATCCCGGTTGAGGGCCTCACCCTGAGTGGTTCCGTTGCCTATACCAACGCGACCTTCGCCGAATTTCCGAATGCACCGTGCTACCAGTTACAGACAGCAGCGCAGGGGTGCACCGTAGTTTCTGGCCAGCGCGTGCAGGATCTTGAAGGGGCAACGCTCGCTAATGCGCCCGAACTGGTGGCCAACGGCCTCGCCCGCTATGATTTCGATTTCGGCGGTGAAACCGGCGGCTTTGCCCAGATCGGCGTGCAGTTCCGCGGCGATGCGCAGAGCACCATTCTCAACGACCCCAACACCATTATCGAGGCCTATACGCTGGTCGATGCGCAGATCGGAGTCGACCTGTTGGATGACAGGGTCCGCGTGGTCGGATTCGTTCGCAACCTGTTCGACGAGAGCTTCGTCGAGGCGATCTTCGGCACGCCATTCGACACCGGAGGCTACTCGCAATTCCTTAGTCTTGAGGCGCAGAGGACCTGGGGTGTGCGCCTGTCGCTGAGCTATTGACCGCGAGGAACAAAATATGATGCGCCTATCGACGCTGTTCGCCTTGCTTTTCGCCTGCGCCGGACTTGCTCCGGCAAGCGCAGGGGATGACCCGCGCCGCCCGCCCAATGTCGTGGTCATCATGGCAGATGACCTCGGCTGGGGCGATATCGGCGCAAACGGTGCCGATCTGATCGCGACCCCGAATATCGACCGGCTGGCGGCGCAGGGAATCCGCCTCACCAGTTTCTATGCCGGGGCTAATGTCTGCACGCCGTCGCGGGCAGCGCTGCTGACCGGGCGATATCCGATCCGTTCGGGGATGCAGCATGTCGTAATGCCGCATAGCGATTTTGGCTTGCCAGCTTCTGAAACCACTATTGCGGAAATGCTCAAGCAGGCAGGCTATGCCACGGGAATGGTCGGCAAGTGGCACTTGGGCCACCGTGACGAATACTGGCCGACGGCGCATGGCTTTGATGAGTTCTTTGGGGTCGCGTATTCCAACGACATGCAACCCTTTGACCTCTACCGTCACAAGACGGTGGTGCAGTCGCCTGCCGAACAGCGCGAACTTACCGATCGCTATGCCGCAGCGGCAACCGAATTCATCAACCGCAACAAAGACCAGCCGTTCTTCCTCTATTACGCCGAAACCTTCCCGCACCTGCCTTTGAATGTGCCGGAACGCGCCGCGGGCGCATCCGAGGCGGGGCTTTACGGCGATGTCGTCGAACATCTAGACGAAGGCATCGGCCGGATCATGGCTGCGCTTGAAGTCAACGGCGTAGCGGACAATACGCTGGTGATCCTGACGTCGGACAACGGCCCTTGGTTCGAGGGCGATCAGGGCGCATTTCGCGGGCGTAAGGGCGGCACGCATGAAGGTGGTTACCGGGTGCCTTTTATCGCTCGTCTGCCCGGCCGGATCGCTGCCGCGAGCGTGTCCGGCGAAATGGCTATGAACATCGACCTGCTGCCGACCATCGCTGCGCTGACCGGTGCAGAGTTGCCGCAGGACCGGATAATCGACGGGAGGGATATGGGCGGCATGCTCATGCACGGCGAACCCACGCCTCACGAGGTTCTCTTCTTCTTCGACGGTAACGATATCGCTGCCGTGCGCGACCGTCGCTTCCGGCTCGTGTTGTCGACCTTCTACCGCACCTTCCCGGTGCCATTCGAACAATTCGGCACGGCGCTCTTGTTCGATCTCGAACGCGATCCGGAAGAACGCTTCAGCTATCTGCGCGAAAACCCCGAAGCACGCGACAGTCTGATGGCGCAGGTCACTGCAATGCGCGAAGAAGTCGAGCAGATGCGTAAGGAGCCAGGCAGTCCTTTTCCGCCCGCCGACCCGGCCACGCCGAGAGGTCCGGTGCTCTCACACCATTGATTGGCAACCATCCATATTTGAACATTCACGGTCCAGTTGACTTGCGTTGGGGCAGAATTTTAGTTTGGAGCGTGTGGTTGAACGCAGAAAGCCGACACTCACCAAGCGGCCACAAGCCGTAAATCATAGTTTGCGGGGTGAACGCTCGATATAAGGTCTCCTGAAGGGCAGACCTAAAGTGCCAATTGCTAGAAAGCCGCCGTTCGGCTCGCCACTGACGTGCGGCCGCTCTCGACCCAGACTCGGTCGTTCCCAATCAACACCGATAAAGTCTGGTTCCGCAAAAAGCCGCCACGCTGCTTTTGGGATCGCGGATCGGCCCTGCTCATGACCGCTAATGGGTGGTAAGCTGAATGGCGGCCAAGAGGTTGACCAACCCGGTTGGACCACATATGGTTACCATGCTAACCAAAGGAGATGCCATGACCGACCAGTTGAATGTCATCGCACAAATCAGGCCGCACGCGGCCCATTACCATGCTGCACAAAAGGCCATTTGCGCGATCATCGAGCAGACCCGCGCCGAACCAGGATGCATCGAGTTCCGTCTTAGTGAGGACCAAGAGAACGGAACGCTGCACCTGTATGAGGAGTGGCGTGATGAGGCGGCGTTGGCATCGCATCACGATCAGCCATACACCAAGGCAGTGTTCGAAGCTTACAGAGCTTGGCTCGCTGAAGAGCCGCACATCCTCCACCTTCGTCCCGTGTGCTAGCCCTGTGTTCTTTCTTAAGGAACTGCCGAGCCGGCTCATGGTCCAGGGATATGCCGATCGGTTCGAAGGCGTCGATGCCGCCAAGGTTCTCGACGCGCTTCGGATGATGCGCGCGGGCAGCTTGCTGATCCGCGAACTGGAAGCCTATTTCGCTCAACACGATCTCTCGCAGCTGCGCTTTCTGACGATGATCCTCATCGACCGTGAGCCTGGGAGAGACGATCTGAGAGCCAGCGAGATTGCCGACAGACTGGACGTTTCGCGCCCCGTGGTCACGCGGACATTGCAAGGCCTGGAAAAGGCGGGCTTGATCGCGATCTCCGATGACCAGGACGACGCACGTTCGCGAAACGTTGCCCTCGCCGCGGCCGGTCACGACAAGCTACGCGAAGTCCTGCCGGGGTATTTCGCAATCTTGCACCGTGCCACGCCCGGCTTAGGCGAATGACACTGCGGATCATCATCTTGCGGACCGTCCTCGTCTGGCTGATCGTCTGGCCGCTGGTGACGGCAATGCTCGTGCTGCTCAAGCTGATCGCGAATGATCTGGCGCTTGGCTTCCAGACCCTCGTCCTGACGGCGATTCTCGTTCCCCTCATCAGCCTGCTGCTCGCCCCCGCGATGCACAGGCTCGCCACGCACATTGTAAAGGAAAGCCTATGACCGAGAGGATGAAGCGAGGTCTCGAAAACCTTCGCAGGATCGATGGGGAAGCCGGAGAAAAGGTGATCGATAGTCTTCGGGACATATCACCTGACCTTGCCCGTTATACTATCGAGTATCCATTCGCTGACATCTACGCCCGGCCTGGTCTTGGCTTGCGCGAAAGAGAAATCGCGACGATCGCCGCCTTGACGGCGATGGGCACGGCACGACCTCAGTTGAAGGTTCATATCCAAGCCGGGCTCAACGTAGGTCTGACGAAGTGCGAGATCGAAGAGATCATTATCCAGATGAGTGTCTATGCCGGCTTTCCGGCGGCCTTGAACGGGATGCAGATCGCCAAGGAGGTTTTCGCAAGGCAAGACTCAATCGCACGAGACGCTGAACAACCATAGGGGCGTCAGCTTTCGGGATCCGGCCTCAACCGCGCAGATGTCTTGATTGGGGTCGTTTGCAGAGGGTCTGCTTTCGGCGCAGGTGAGGCGATAGCTGCCCGTCCGCTTTCAGGGTCGCGGCTAATCGCGGCGAACGACAGCATCTGGTTGGGAAGCGGACCCTCGCCCTCTAGCGATCGCGTCCGCTCGGCAAACCGTTCCATTGCGCTGCCGCCGCAACAATTTCATCGCTCATATGATCGAGATTGGCTCCGTCGAGTAATCGCCCCGCTCTCATTACTGCGGCAATCTTGCGCGAGTTAGCGATGTCGGAAAGGGGGTCCTGATCCAGCACCACGAGATCTGCAACGTAACCAGCCTTGATTAAACCGCTGTCGTCGACGCCCATCATCTGGGAGGGTATCAAGGTGGCAGCTTTGATAGCCTCGCCTTCAGTTAGTCCGGCTTCCACCAGGCTGGCTAACTCCTGATGAAGCGCGTCGCCCGGAACGAAAAATGGCTTGATCACATCCGTTCCTGCCAGGATCGGCACCCCATTTTCATGCAAGCTGATGGTGATCTGTTGCGCCAAAAGCGCGCTCGCTTGCCACTCTGCTAGATTGGTCAGAGGAAGACTGGCTTCCCATTCACTAAGATAGGGTCGGGGAATGAATCGCAGCGCAGGATTTGCGCGCACATCCTCTTGATGCGTGCGAAGTCTCACGAAATGCTCCGGCAGCGCCAGTGTAGGCACCAGAAACGTCTCGTTCGCGATAAACACGCCTGCAACTTGGGCGATCACTTTTTCGTCCAACTTGCCGACAATATTCGCAAAAACCGGTCTGCCATCTGCATCAGTCTGAGGAGAGCCGGCGGACAGCCCAACGGCAAGATTATCGGCGTGCTCAATGGCTCGCTGCCCGGCTTCTGCCGCCTGTTCGGGTGACAGGGCGTATGGCAAATGGCCATCGACCGGCAGACCCTGGATATCTGCCTCGTCCAAGATTGCGAAATAGTTGTCCGGCGTCAGTTGAGAATAGACTTTGACAAAATCTGCGCCTTCACGACGCAGTCTTCGAACGGCTTGCCTCCCTTCCTCGGGGGTATTGACCACGGTGATATGCGCCCAATTGGCGCCGGGATTGTTCAGCACCGTCCCACCTGTCCAGATCCGCGGGCCAAGACGCTCGCCGCTATCGATCTCGCTTCGCCATTGCGTTAGCCGATGGAGATGTTCCCACGGGCCGCCAAGGTCGCGAATTGTGGTGATGCCGTGGATCAGCGCAAGACGCAGATGGTCGATGCCCTCGTAGCGCGTATGCACATGGGCATCCCAAAGGCCTGGAATGACCGTCTTTCCGGAGAGATCGACAACCCTCGCATCTTGAGGAACCTCGACTACGCCGCTCATTCCAACAGCGACGATGCGATCGTCCACGATCAGGATCGTCTGATTTGGCGTGGTCCCCTTGAAATCTTCGTCGAGCACATTGGCGTTGATGAGTGCGACGGGTTGGGAGTGTGCCGCACTTGCTGACCCGGAACCGACAATTAGCGACAGTCCGAGCCAGAATATGGCCATTTTTGGCGAAGTGCGGAGCCAGATGAACATGTGGCGATTCTGCGCCTGCCATAGCGCCTACGCAAGTGCCCACCTTGTAAAAAGCTAGCTCGTCAGTCCGGGCCAAAGCCGGACGTCCGCAACGGGGTCGCTTTCAGAATGTCGCCTTCTGGCGAGAAACCGGTTGAAGCTGCCGGGGAGCTTTCGGGATCGCGCATCGGTCGTGCTCATGACCAGTCATGGGTGGTTAGCTGACCTCATATCGCTGCCGTGAAGCCAGCTGCTATTTCTCTTCGCTTCCGAGGTTTTGCTCAGATCGGTTGTTCGGGAAGCGGCGGACGAGTGCAATGATCAGCACCAGCAGAAACAAAGCCGCAAGGATCATGAATCCCTTGATCGCGTTTTCCTCGCCGATCGATCCCATCAGCGCAGCGCCAATCGGGCGCCCCATGTTCCCGGCAGCCATGTAAACCGAGAACTGGGCTGCAGCGACCGCTGGAGTGCAAATGCGCATCGCAAGAGCAATCAGGGCAACAGCGAAAAAGAGCGTCACAAGATCGTAGGAGAGAATATACACGATAAGCAGCGCGCTGTTTCCCCATAGAGGACGAGCGATGGTGATCCCTGCAAATAGTATGATGTAAAGGATTGCGCCGGCGATTAGCGCACGTTGGGGACTTATCAAGTCGACGATCCAACCGAAGACAAACAATGCTGCGAAAGCAGCAGAAAGCTGGGCGATCGACACAAGATTGGTGAACGAGCTCATTTGCCAGCCGGCATCCCGGATTGCGATCAGCGGATGCAGGGTTTCGGTCAGCCCTGCCGGGATTCCGCGCGCAACAAGAATGACAACGAACAACAGACTGACGGGGGCGAGGAGCACGCGAAAAGCATCGCGCAGAAGCGGCCACCACGCCTCCACCTGAATTGCCTCGTTCCGCGGATGGGCGCTGCCGGCCGACCATGGAACGCGCTTCTCTCCCGGTCTCTCGCGGACAGTAATGCCGAATACCAGCGCCACGGATGTGCCAAAAGCAGCGACAGCGAAGGCCGCCGCGCTACCAAAACTTTCAAGCAACAGTCCCCCGGACCAGGTCATGAGGGAAATCCCAACCGTCGCAGACCCGAACATCAGACCTGCTGCTTTGGCCCGCTCGTCGTCCTCCATGATGTCGATAGCCAAGCTGTCGATGCCGACATCCTGAAAGGAGTAGCTGAGCGACGATGCGAACGCGACAGCCGAGAGGATCGCGATGTTTCCACTATCCGGCGAGATGATCGCCCCGATCACGAAAGTGCCGGTCAGCGCCAATTGCGCCCCGATTATCCAGGCGCGCCGGCGCCCCATCGGGAGGTATGTATAACGATCGAGAATAAAGCCCGTCGCGAATTTCAGCGTATGCGGAAGTGCGGCTGCTGCGACCACAGAGGCTATGGCTGCGGCAGATGCGCCTGTGGCCGCAAGCCATGCTGGCAGCGCAAAGTAGAAGAGGCCCTGCGGAATACCTTGGGTAAAATAAAACAGCGCCACAGCGGTCAACCGGAGAAACTTGCTCTCGCTGAGAATGAGCTCCTTGCGGAGCAGTTGGTGTCGAACGTCCGCCACGCTGCCCTCCCTCCGAAGCGCAAACCGATCATACATCACGATTGGATCAAGCATTCAAGAAGCAGGGGGTGGCGGCCCCAAAATAACCAGTGCCATCTACTCATTTGAAGTGGGAGGCACGTTAACTTTGGGGTCGGAACCTGAATGGCGGGAATTTTTCAGAAGCGTGGCAAAGCCGCCAGACCGGGTTTGGGATTGACTAACAGCCCCGCCCATGACCGCTGATGGGTGGGGAGCTGACCGTCAGCTTCTGGCAGATCGTCTAACAAAGCTGACCTTCGGACTCTTCACGTTTCTATCTTCCCTTTCCTGAAGCAGTAAGAGCCACATGCTTTGTCCTGCACATTGGCGATCCCCATGGGATTGATAGACAGGTCCAAGTTCCTTTACATCTGCCGTATAGTCTGGGTGCTTCAAGCTCATTGGGAGGGTGCATTAAGTTGGTTCATAGCGTCCGGAAATTGACACATTACGCGTTGGCGACTGCGTTGTTTGCGACCCCGGGATGTGCAGCTCGCGCAGGGGATGGTGTAACTTACGAAAGTGTCGATGTAGTCGTTCCGACTGCCGAAGTCGCAGATCCAAATCCACGAATGGGGCGCCTCAAACCGCTGCGCGATCAGTTAGAGGAGAATGCCCGGATTGCTGCGGAAGACATGGGAATTGAGGCGGTGTCGTATTCCGCTCAAATAGGACCGCGAGGCGAATATCTCTTATCCGCTGCCATGGGCCCTGGCGGCGGCGTGTTCTTTATCGCGCCGTTCCTCGGACCCTATCGAGGTGCCGACGGCCATGATCCTTGGGCGAGCGTGACCATGAAGGGTAGCGCTGAAGTCGTTGCCGTTTGCCGCATCGTTGTGATCAGGAAGCCGAGCATCCCACTCCGAGTAGCGAAGTTCGAGGATTTCGTGGCCGATTGGCCAGACCACAAATGTAATCAGCAACAAGTCGACGTGGAGCAACGCGCCCGCTTTGATGAGCAGCTAGCGAAGTCTGGATATTCGACCTTTCGCGAAACAACCACGCCTGATGGCGGGAAGGCATGGCTTGTCGAATTGCCAGATGGTGACAACTCAGAATTCGATGTTGAGAAGGCGCTTGACCTAGTTGCGAGTGATCGTCGGATTGTGAGCAGCATGCCCCTTTTCCCATTCGACCATAAGATGGGAGTGGCTGATCTGGACGATGGAACGCGCCTTTTCTTTTATGACAAGACCATTGAGAGGACTTATAATCCTCGGGTCTGTGTCGTCCAAGACATCGTTTGGAACGAGTTCGCCACTTGGAGAAACACGCGTGGCCAGGGTGCTCTTTGGCAATGGTGCGACGAGGCCTTGCGAGCGCAAACGGAAATGACTCGCGAGAGAATTAGAAAAAGGTGGGAGGGCGAGCTAGGTCCCGTTATTCAGACTACACCCATTCGATCGAAAAGTCGGGACTGATGACAATGAAAGCTCCCGGTTTCTTGTGCACCCCCGGCTTGTGCTTGCTCTTTTGCTCCGCCGCTTAAGAATGGGTTTGATCATGCGCTGGAAATAGGTTGGACTTAACAAAGCTAGGCGCGACTTTGGCGCGCATCGCCCTGTTTTCATTCCACGGGAAGCCGAGCGCCATTCGGAAGAAGCAATGGCAGGTTTCGGAATCGCGGTTGAAGGTCTTGAACGTCCATCATGGGGTCGTTTCCTGAAGTGCAGGAGTTTTCCAGCAACGACGCAAAGCTGCCCTGACGCTGTCGGGATCGCGCGCCACCCCCCGCACATGGCAGATGATGGATGGTCAACTGTCTGACTCAACGTGGGGAAGGATGACCCCAGCCCTACCGAACGTCCAATCGCTCAATGGGCCGGTTCAAAGAAAGGTGAAAATTCTATCCGGGGATGTGAATTCCGCACAGCTTGTTACCAT
Organism: Erythrobacter sp.; assembly: GCA_036353345.1. Lineage (GTDB taxonomy): Bacteria > Pseudomonadota > Alphaproteobacteria > Sphingomonadales > Sphingomonadaceae > Erythrobacter. The sequence continues at coordinate 15,712 of JAZBPE010000236.1, forward strand.
CAGGGTCGCGCACGTAGGTCAGGTGGATCGTTCCCATCGCAGACTCCCGCGGACCGGGAGCGTCTTCGATTGACGTTCCACCGTTGGCGACGGCCACATCATGAAATTGCTGAACTTGATCGGGCGAACTGCACGAGAAAGCAACCGTAGCCCCGTTCGCCACAGTGGCCGGTTCATCGTTGATCGGCTGGGTGACGATGAAGTTTGTTCCGCCCGGGTTCGGGTAGAAGAGGCGCATGTGCCCGCTACTGGCAATATTGTTCATCGGCTCTGGCATTCCCAGAACACCCAGAACCGCGTTGTAGAACTGCCGCGACCGCTCGATGTCGTTGGACCCTACCATTGTGTGGAACAGCAATCTTTTTCTCCCTATCGTTTCGCGGACGCTTGTGGAGGCAGTGGGAGATCAGAGCAAGCAGCGAGTTGCGAGCTATGCCGTTGAACAACATAGGCCGAACGGCGGAAAGTTCCGATTACAGCGGTTCCGGGCTCCATGAACACGTAGCCGCTTTCAGGAAGTCGCAGCTCGCAACCAAACGTCCGTAACGGGGTCGCTTTCAGAATTTCGGCTTTCGGTGAGAAACCCGCTGAAGCTGCCCGGCAGGTATCGGGAGCGCGCATCCGCCTCGCTCATGGCCGATGATGGGTGGCTAACCGACAGGCA
>JAZBPE010000019.1:0-24908 GCA_036353345.1 Erythrobacter sp.
GCGTGAGGAATCGCTTCAGTCGGTGCCGACGAGCGTTGCGGTTGTGACCGACGAGACGATCCAGAACCTTGCGCTCGACAGCCTCGAGGAGATCGCCAACACAACCGCGGGCCTGATCTTCAACGAAAGCCTTGGGCGCGGCGACAACCGTCCCGTCATCCGCGGCCAGTCGAGCATTCTGGGCGAATCCGGCGTCGCCTTCTTTATTGACGGCATCTACTACACCGGCAGCCTGGCCGACTACGATGTCGACTCGATCGAACGGATCGAAGTGGTCAAGGGCCCACAAAGCGCGCTCTACGGTCGCAACACCTATTCCGGCGCGCTGAATATCATCTCCAAGCTGCCCGGCGATGTGTGGGAAGGGCGCGTGACCGCCGATATCGCGGAGTTCGACCGATACGAGATCACGGCGGGCATTCGCGGCCCTCTTGCCGATGGTCTGTCGGTCGGCTTGAACGGACGGTTCTACGATTTTGGCGGCGAATTCGAGAACGCTTTTGACGGCAGCAAAGTCGGGCAGCAATCGTCCTATTCGGCATCGGGTATCCTCGCCTGGGACAATGGCGGGCCATTTCGTGCAAACTTGCGCGGCTATTACAACCGCACCGATGACGGCCAGGGCGCCATCTTCATGCAAGGGGCCGAGTTCAACAATTGTCTGCCGGATGATGGCGGGCTCTACAACGGCGGCGGGCGGTATTTCTGCGGGCCTATTCAGCCCGGTACGGTCGATACCGACTTCTCCCGCCAGTTCGTCGATGCTGACGACGTTGGGCTTGAGGCGGACACGTATAACGTCTCTCTCAGGATGGAATACGACCTGTCCGATCGGTTACAACTGGTCTCGCTCACTGGCTACAACGATCGCACGTCGACGCTGCTGACCGACGGCGATTACAGCCCGACCAGTTTTCAGACCGCGGTGTTCGCAAGGTTTCCGATTGGCGCACCGGTCGGGTTTGGCTCTGCGGGACCCATCTTCCCGTTCGGGTTCGTGGGCACCACCGTCGATTTCTCCTTTGCCCAGCGCAGCGAGACGAGTGATTGGTCGCAGGAACTTCAGCTGCAATATGAAGGCGACGGCTTTGACGTGCTGCTGGGCGGGTATTATTTCGACCAGAGCAACGACACGTTCGATATTCGCGAACTGCCAGCCGACGCCGCAGCGCGCGCCGGTGCCAGTTTCGGCGCGACCTTCGGTGAGGAAATTGCCCGCTGCGCCGCCAATCCGAGCTGCGACAGCATCGTGCCGCTGTTCGGCCCCGGCATTCGGGAAAACCGCAGCGAAAACCTGCTCGATATCCGCAATATCGCGGTGTTCGGCGCGGTCAGTATCGAGCTGGCGCCTGGGCTGAATCTGGGGCTGGAGGGGCGCTATGCCGAAGAGCAGATCGATCAGAGCGCCTTCATTTTCTTCGAAGGCGACGCACGGCCCGATCCGGTGCTTGCCGAAGCAACGTTCACCAAGTTCTCCCCGCGCGTTACGCTCGACTGGCAGTTCACGCCCGACAACATGGTCTATGCTATCTACGCTGAAGGCCAGAAACCCGGCGGTTTCAATGGGGCCAACGCGATTCGCGCCGCGCAGGACGAAACTCTCGCCCCAGACGATCCGATCCGCGATATCGCGACCTTCAGCGAGGAGGAGAACGCGCAATACGAGATCGGCCTGAAGAACGTATTCGCCGATGGCCGCGTCGTCTTCAATCTCGCCGGATTCTACACCGAGATCGAGGGATACCAGCTGACGCAAAACGTCTCCGTTCCGCCTAACCAGGAAAGTATCACCGTCAATGCGGGCGATGCCGAGATCTTCGGGCTCGAAGCGGAATTCGTCGGGCGGATCAGCGACCGGGTGACGCTGACGGCGAATTACGCGCTCGCCGATACCGAGTTTACCTCCGGCTTCGATGAGCAGGTCGGCGTTTTGAACGACGTGGCCGACGATCGCCAGGCGAATTGCTCGACCGGTGATGAATTCCCCGAACTCGCCGGATGCCAGTCCGCGTTCGGATCGATCGAAGGCCAGCGCATACCGCGCGCGCCGGTGCATAGCGTATTCGCCGATCTGGACTACCGCGCACCGATCGGATCGGGCGATTGGGAGTTCTTCACCGGCGCCAACGTCACGCTGACATCGAGCAGCTTTGCGCAAGTCTCCAACCTCGCCTTCAGCGGCGATGCGACCGAAGTGGATGCACGGATGGGGGTGACCAACAACAATTACCGGCTGCAATTCTACGTCGACAATCTGTTCGATGAGGATGCGGTGCAGCAGGTGCTGCGCTTTGCCGATGGCGATCAGGACTTCCGTCGCAGCTTCGTCGCAGGGTTGCGGCCCGGACGGCGGTTCGGCGTGATTCTGTCCGCGCAATATTGATCCGGTAAGGGCGGGGCTGTGACCCCGCCCGTTATACCGCCGCGGCTTTATTCACCCATCGGTGCAGGTGTGCCGGCAGCCTCGCGCGCCTCATCCGTCAGCATCCTGAACTTGGTCCAGGTCGTCTCGTTGCGCCGCGCGTCGTCCTTGGGCGGCGCCTGTTCGTAGATCGGGTAATTCGCGCGAATCTCTGTCTTCAAGACCTCAGGCAGTTCCTCGAACCCGCCGGGTAGCTTGCGACCCATGGCATTGAACACCATTTGCCCAGGCCGCCCGCCCATCTCCATCCACGGCGCCCAAGGCGACATGCGCACCCAGCTGATCATTGGATAGGCTGTGGGAGTGGATGCATCGTAAAGCTCGTCCTTGAGCGCGGCGAAGTCGAAGATCTCCATCGCGTGATACATATTGCCGACATATTGCTGGTAATCGCCTGCGAGCGGGTTGGGATAGAACAGCGGCACTTCGAAGGGCACGAACACGTAGGGTCCGGCCTCGCGCAATGTGTCTAGCGAAAACGGCTCTCCATCTGCGCTGACGGCAAAGTTGGGCCGCCCGTTCACCGGATCGTTGTGGATCTGCATGACCGAGACGGTCTCTCCCGTATACGGGTTCTCCCATTCATTCACGACTTGGCCCCTTTCAGGGTCGAGCATCAGCATGACTTCGCGACTGATAAGGCGCCAGCCGGTGCCGCGTTCCGGGTCGGTGACTTCCACACAGCGGCGGATATTCATGCCCTCGCCCTTGAACAGCAGCTTGTCGCGCATGCCCGGACTGCGGCCGTAGATATTGCCGGACCAGTGGTAGACCGCCGGTTCGTCGGCAGACACGCCGCATTGCAGGCGCTTCGATATTTCGAGTGCGTCCTGGGGATCGGCGGGATCGAGCATTTGGGCCGCGGCGGGCGCTGAAAGCATCGTTCCGATCAGCAGTCCGGCCGAGACACACAGCGATTGCATCAACGTCATCATTCCCTCCCGAGGCTCTACCGGCTACCAGATTGTCCGGACAATTTCGACTTCGTCCTTGACTTTAGATTTGTCCGGACAAATTGTGAAGCCGCAATATTGCGGTCTATCCCGCTTCGCCGAAGGAGCCTTGCTCGAAATCGTGTTTACCTGCGCCAGCCTCCTGTTTGTTCCCGGCTCGCGCCCCGATCGATTTTCGAAAGCGAAAGCGGGCGGTGCGGGGCTGACGGTAATCGATCTGGAAGATGCGGTCGCGTCCGGTGACAAGATGACCGCTCGCGACGCGGCGCTGGACCAGATCAGCACGGGCGAGGGCGGCTGGGCGATCCGGATCAATGCGGTGACAAGCGCGGCAGGCGTGCAGGATCTCGCTGCGCTGACCAAAGCGCGGGATCGTCCCGAAATGCTGCTTGTCCCCATGGTCGAAAGCGCGAGTGAACTTGATGTCGTCGCAGGCGCTTTGGGTGAGGATTGCCCGGAGCTTATCCCGCTGGTCGAAACGCCCAAGGGCCTTCGTCATGCGCTCGAAATCGCCTTGCATCGAGCCGTAAGCGCGATGATGTTCGGCGGGGGAGATTTTTCCGGCGAGCTGGGCGTCGAGCTTGAGTGGGAGCCGCTGCTCGGCGCGCGCCATGCTTTCGTCCTCGCCTGCGCCGAAGCGAGAAAGCCAGCGATCGACGTGCCGTACGTAACCCTTGATGATGAAGCGGGGCTTGCCGAGGAAAGCGCCAAGGCGCGCGCGCTTGGCTTTGCGGCCAAGGCGGCGATCCACCCGCGCCAGGTTCCCGCGATCGAGCGCGCCTTTGCTCCAAGCGAGAGCGAAGTGGCCGAAGCGCGCGAAGCGCTGGCGGCTTATGAGGCTGGCGGTTGTCGCGCCATCCGCTTCAGAGGCCGGATGCTGGAGGCACCCTTCGTCAAGAAATACCGCGCCATCATCGCGCGACACGAACAGATCAATCGGGAGCCAAGCCATGCGTGACGGCGTTATCGAAGTATCACCCGGCCGTTTCCGCGAAGTACAGGGCCGCTATTTCGAGGATTTTGTCGAGGGCCACGTCTATGAACATCGCCCCGGTCGCACGATCACCGATGCGGACAATGTTTGGTTCACGCTGCTGACGATGAACACCCATCCCGCCCATTTCGACTATGAGCTGTCGAAGGATACAGAGTTCGGCAAGCCGCTGGTCGTCAGCCCGTTCACCATTGCGCTGATGACCGGGATGAGCGTGTCGGACACCAGCGGAAAGGCGATCGCCAATCTCGGCTGGGACGAGGTGCGCATGACGAAGCCGCTCTTTGTCGGCGACACGCTCTATTGCGAAAGCGAAGTGCTCGAAAAGCGCGAAAGCAAGAGCCGTCCGGAACAAGGGATCGTCACGTTCAAGACCATCGCCAAGAACCAGCACGGCGATATCGTAAGCCATTACAAGCGCACCGTCCTCGTCTGGAAGCGTGGGCACGGCGGACTCGATGAATAACAAAGACAAGGGATACGACCATGGCAACCGCCCCACAGCTTGACGACCAGATCCGCGCGATCGACCCGGACGAGGAACGCGCCTTCATGGACGCGATCGACCGCTGGCTCGAACGCGAGGTCATCCCTGTGGTGAAGTATCACGATCATAACGATATCTGGCCTGAAGAGCTGGTCGGGCAGATGGCCGAAATGGGTCTGTTCGGGGCGACGATCGGCCAGCAATATGGCGGGCTGGGCCTGCCCGCGACCACGTACGCCAAGATCGTCATGCGGATCTCCAGCTACTGGATGGCGATTACCGGCATCTTCAATTCGCACCTCATCATGGCCGCCGCGGTCGAACGGTTCGGCACGGTGCAGCAAAAGGCGAAGTGGTTGCCCAAGTTTGCGACCGGCGAAATCCGCGGCGGCCTTGCGCTCACCGAACCGAATGCCGGCACCGACCTGCAGGCGATCCGTACCATCGCGCGCAAGGACGGCGACGAATACGTCCTTAACGGCACGAAGACGTGGATTTCCAATGCGGTGAACGGACAGGTCTTCGCGCTGCTCGCCAAGACCGACCCGCAAGCGGACCCGCGCTACAAGGGCATGAGCCTGTTCATCGCTGACAAGCGGGAGGGTCTTTCGACCGGAAAGAAGTTCGACAAGCTGGGCTACAAGGCGATTGATTCTGCCGAACTGGTGATGGACGATTACCGCATTCCGGCCGATCAACTGATCGGCGGGACCGAAGGGCAGGGCTTCTTCCAGGCGACCGGCGGGCTGGAACTGGGTCGCATCAATGTAGCCGCGCGCGGTGTTGGCCTTGCCGAAGGTTCGCTGCGGCTCGCAACCGAATATGCCCAGCAGCGCGAGACGATGGGAAAGCCCATCGCGCAGCACCAGGCGATCCAGCTCAAGCTTGGCGAAATGGTAACAAAAGCCCGCGCGGCGCGATTGCTGACGCTCGATGCCTCGGAAGCTTATGACAAGGGCGAGCGCTGCGACAAGGAAGCCGGGATCGCGAAATATTATGCATCCGAAGCCGCGGTCGAGAACAGTCAGGAAGCAATGCGTATTTACGGCGGGTATTCGTATTCGAAGGAATACGACATCGAGCGATATTATCGTGACAGCCTGCTGATGTGCATCGGGGAGGGGACCAACGAAATGCAGCGCATGATCATCGCCAAGCAGCACCTGAAGGAAAACCAGGTCTGATCGGGCGGCGCACGCCATGCACCTGCCGCTGAACGGTTTCCGGGTCATCAGCGCCGAACAATATGGCGCGGGACCTTACGGCACCATGTTCCTCGCGCAAATGGGCGCGGAGGTCATCAAGATCGAACCGCCGGGCAAGGTTGGTAAGGATGGCAAGCGGCGCGGCGGCGGCGATACCGCGCGCGCAGTCGGCCCGCATTTTCTACGCGAGGGCGAAAGCACGTATTTCAACGCGTTCAACCTCAACAAGCGATCGCTGACGCTCGATCTCCACGCCCATGAGGGGCAGGCGATCCTGAAGAAGCTTGCGGCGACCAGCCACGCCGTCGCCAACAATATGCGCGGCGATCTGCCCGCACGGCTCGGGCTCGATTATTCGACACTTCGGGACGTGAACCCCGCTATCGTATGCGCGCACCTGTCTGCCTATGGGCGCGACAACGAACGCGCCAAATGGCCGGGCTATGACTATCTGATGCAGGCCGAGGCGGGCTATTGCACGATCACCGGAGAACCGGGCGGAGAGCCGCAGCGCATGGGCCTCTCGATGGTCGATTTCATGACCGGCACGATCATGTGCATCGGTCTGCTGGGCGCGCTCCTCGATGCGCAGCGAACGGGCAAGGGCTGCGATGTCGATACCGACCTCCTTTCCGCCGCCATCCACCAGACCAGCTACCCTGCTCTATGGTACATGAACCACAGAGACGAGACGCAGCGCACGCCGCGCAGCGCCCATCCCACCGCGACTCCCAGCCAGATGTTCAAGGCGGCAGACGGGTGGATGTTCGTGATGTGCCAGTTGCCCAAGTTCTGGGACATTCTAACAACCCGCATGGGCCGCGAGGACCTCAAGGCCGATCCGCGCTTCGCCTCCAATGCGGATCGTCTCGCAAACCGTGAGGAACTGACGCGGGTGCTCGACGCGGAATTTGTGAAACAGCCGATGGAACACTGGCAGGATCTGCTCGCTGGCCACGTGCCAGTCGCTCCGGTCTACACGCTGGCCGATGCGCTCGATAATCCGTGGCTCAAGACCATAGGCATGCGCACTCAGGTCGCGCATCCCGATGACGAAAACCTGAGCGTCCTTGCCAACCCGCTCCGCTTCGATGGCGAGCGCCTTCCCAACCGCGCCGCGCCGCTTCTTGGTGAAGACAGCGACGCTTTGCTGGATGAGATCGGCTATGATGCTGATGCCGTAGCGGACCTGCGCGCCAAGGGTGTGATCTAGACCGAGCATGGGCAAGCTTTCCGGCATTACGGTCATCGACCTGTCGCAATTCCTCCCCGGTCCGATGATGACGGTGATGATGGCCGATCAGGGGGCCAAGGTTGTCAAGATCGAGCCCGCCCACGGCGATCCGGCGCGCGAACAGGCGCCGTTCGACACCTATGGCGAAGCCGAGCATTCGGTCTGGTTCGCCAACCTCAATCGCGGCAAGAAAAGCGTGGTTCTCGATCTCAAGAGTGAGGACGGCAAAGCGCACCTGCGCGATCTGATCGCAGATGCAGACGTGTTCGTCGAAGGGTTTCGCCCCGGCGTGATGAAGCGGCTGGGGTTCGACTATCCGGCGGTGAAGGCGCTCAAGAGCGATATCGTCTACTGCTCGATTTCCGCCTTCGGGCAGGACGGCGCGCTGGCCCATCATCCCGCCCACGATATGGCGGTGCAGGCGCTGGCCGGGTTTCTCGCGGTCAACGATGGCGCGGATGGAACACCGGTCGTGCCGGGCGCGCCGAGCGCGGACCTTGCTGCTGGACTGACCGCGCTATCCGCCGTGCTGATGGCCCTGGTCGGCCGCGATCGCACGGGTGAGGGCGCTTATATCGATTGCGCGATGTTCGACAGTCTACTGCCCTGGAGTGCACATATCGCCGGCAGCGCCATTGCGGGCGGTAAAAGCCCCCGCTCCGCGGCGCAGCGCTCGCTGGGCGGGGCAGCGTTCTACAATGTCTACAAGACCGCGGACGGCAAGCATGTCGTGCTCGGCGGGCGAGAGTTGAAGTTTGCGCGCAACCTTTTGACCGCGCTCGGTCGCGAGGACCTTGTCCCGGTGGCCGAGTTACCGGCCGGTGAGCAGGGCGCGCTCGAAGCCTTTCTGCGCGATACCTTCGCCCGGCATACGCGCAAGGAATGGGTGGACTGGTTTGCCGACAAGGACGTAGCCTTCGCTCCCGTTCTCGACTTTCGCGAAGCTCTGGACGAACCGCATGTTGCCGAGCGCGGCTTGCTGACCGAGGCGGAAGGAGGCGGACGTCACATCGCTCCGGCAATCCGGTTCGCCAGTGACGACTGGTCGCCAGGACCGGTCCCTGCAAAGGGTGAGCATGACTGAATGGCAGACACGCTAGCCCTCGACATCGATATGCATCGCGTAGGCGAAGCGGTCCCCCGGGTGGTGACTGACCGACACTTCGAATACCTGGCCTGCGGGATCGAAATAGCAGCGCAGGATGCGCAAGGTCGGCGAGCCTTGCGCAATCGCAAGCGCACCGGCGGTGCGCGCATCGGCGGCGATCGCCTGAATGTCCTGCGTCACCGTGCCAATCCGGACACCGGCAAGCTGCTCAATCTGGCTGAAAAGGGTTCCCGCGCTCAGATCGAGCTGGCCAACCGCCGGTCCGAGCCGTTCGTGGAAATAGACATCGGTCACCGCGATCGGCAGCGCGTCTTCATTCTCACGCCGTACTCCGCGAAAGCTTGTCCAACGCCCGGCTGTCGGGGCGACGATCTGCTCGGCAACGTTGGGTGGCAAAGCGCTTTCATCGGTCGGCGCATAGGTCACTTTGCTGCCCTTGGCATATTGCAGCAATTCGCCGACATTGGAGAGCGGCTGGTGCAGCGCGCCGCCGCGTGCGGATGCGGGCTGGACGGTGGTGCCAGACCCCCGCTTGCGCTCGATCAGCCCATCGCTTTCGAGCCGCCGCAAGGCCTCGCGCACGGTGAAGCGGCTAACGTCGAAGCGCTGGCACAACGCGGTCTCGGTCGGAAACGGTTTGCCACCCGCAAAAACGCCTGCGAGAATTTCCTCGCGCAAGGCGCTCGCCACCATCAGGTAGCGCGGCGTGCGCGCTGGCTTCTTCGATTTTCTGGTTGCGGCTTCGGACGCCAATCCTTGCTCCATCGACCCCTGGCATGGCGCGGAGGCGCCGTTTGAGCGCGCCGCTGCTTACCGAATTTGTCCGGACACTAGCGCGTCCGCCCGGCAAAAGCGAGCGTGCCCGCGCGCGGCTCCACCTGCTCGACTGGCTGGCCTGCTGTGCGGGAGCGCGATGCACCGAAGCGGGCCAGCTTGGCGGGGCGATCTCGCAGAGGGGCTGGGAGCGCGCGACCTATGTCGGCAATGTGCTGGAGATGGACGATGTCCACCGCACTTCGCTCCTCCATCCCGGCCCGGTCGTGTGGCCAGCAGCGCTGAGCCTTTCGAGCGCGGACATGGATACCTGCCTCGATGCGGCAGTGCGCGGATATGAAGCGATGATCGCGATTGGTGCTGCGATGGACGCGCATCACTATGCGCACTGGCATCCCACCGCGACGATGGGCGTGTTCGGCGCGTGCGCCGCGTTCGGCTCGCTCCTGGGCTTTGCGCCTGTCGAATATGCCAATGCGCTCGGCAATGCGGGATCGGTCTCTGGCGGGCTGTGGCATATGCGGCATGACGATGTACTGACGAAGCAATGGCACATCTATCATGCCGTACGCACGGGCCGCGATGCAGCGCTGCACGTGCATTACGGCGCGACCGGCCCGCAAGGCGTGCTCGAAGGGCCGCAAGGCTTGTTCGCGGCGATGGCCGATGAGCCGGGGGTGCTAGCGACGAATGGCGATGGGTGGCTGATCGACACGGTAAGCTTCAAACCGTTTGCCGCCTGTCGCCATGCGCATCCCGCGATTGATGCGGCGATCGTGTTGCGCGAGCGAGGAGAGCTGGAACCGCCTTTCGCAGTAGAAACCTTTGCCGATGCGCTGACCTTCTGCGACCAGCCCGATCCGGCAACCGAGCTGGAGGCGAAATTCTCGCTTCAGCATGCGGTGGCGGTGGTGGCGGACGGACGCGAAGCAGAGCCGAAGGACTTCACTACGGACGCCATCGCCGCGCTTGCGCCCTTGCGCGCTCAGGTCAGCGTTGCAGAGGATCCCGCCATCACCGCGCGCTATCCGGCGCATTTCGGCGCGCGGGTAAACGGATTCGAGCTGGTCGATACGCTCGGCGATCCGGAACGGCCGGTGGATGCGGAGCGGATCATCGCCAAGATGCACAGCCTCGCGCGCTGGGGTGGGGTGTCCGACGGGGATACAAAGCGCGCCATCAACCTCGCGCTGGAAGGCAACGATCCCGAAGCGATAGAGGCGCTGCTGGAGCACTGGATCCGGTGACCCCGCCTTCGCCATCCGCTCCGCCCGCCACCCCGCCGGCAACCCAGGCTCTCCTCGCATTCGCCGAGGCCGAACACGCATTGCCACCACAAGCCGCTGCCGATACCGAGCGGCTGCTTGCGGACACGCTGGCGGTCGGCGCGGCAGGCGTCGATGCGCCCGGTACCGATGCCATCCATACCGCCGCTCGCGCGATGGGAGCAGGCGAGGAAGCGCGGCTGATCGGGACGGATGAACGCTTGCCCGCGCCCGGAGCCGCCTTCGTTAACGGCTACCGCATCCACTGCCTCGAATGGGACGCGGTGCACGAACCCGCGGTTGTGCATGCGCTCAGCACCGTGGTCGCGGCGCTTGGTGCGGCAATCGACCGGCGCGGTGGCTGCGATCCGGACGAGGCGCTGGTCGCGCTCGCCGTCGGGGTTGATATCGCATCGGGGCTGGGGCTGGCGGCGACCAGCGGGCTGACTTTCTTCCGCCCAGCAACCGCTGGCGTGATCGGTGCGGCCTGCGCCGTCGCGCGGATCGATGGCGCGCCGATGGCCGACACGCTGGGCCTTGCCTATTCGAGCGCGGCGGGCACCATGCAGGCGCATGTCGAGGGGCTCGCCACGCTGCCCTTCCAGATTGCCAATGCTGCGCGCGCCGCTGTCACCGCCAGCGACCTCGCCCGCGGCGGTTTTCCCGGCCCACGCGATCCGCTCGAAGGGCGGTTCGGCTATTTTGCCCTGTTCGATGAAGGCGCGCTCGGCACTTATACCGATACGCTCGGCGAAGTCTGGCGGATCAGCGAGGTGAGCACGAAGCCCTTTCCTAGTGGCCGAGCGAGTCATGCGCTTATTGGTGGCATTCAGGACCTGCACCTGCATCCCGAGGATGTCCAATCGCTGGAGCTGCGCGTACCCCCGCTCGTCCATCGCCTGATCGCGCGGCCCTATCGCGACGACATGGAGCCAGCCTATGCGCGGCTGTGCGGCCAATGGCTCGGCGCTCTGGCGATCACCGACGGTCTGATCGATCCGCGGCGCTTTGCGCCCGAACACTTCGCTGACCCGGCTCTTGGCGCCCTCGCGCAGCGTATCGCGATCACGTGTGACGAGAACGCCGATCCCAATGCCCTAAGTCCGCAACGCATGATCGTCGCGCGGTGTGACGAGCACGTCGCGGTCGATATCCCGCACACGCTTGGCAGCCCGGAAAACCCACTCAGCGGCAAGCAGGCCGCCGCCAAGCGCGATCTGGCGCGTGCCCTCGCGCGCCCCGGGTTTGACGTGCGTCTGTTCGATGATCCGCTTGACTATTTTACGAGGCCGTAAATGACCTATCCGACCTATTTTGAAGCGCTCGATTACAGGCAACTTCTCGCTGACTTTCCGATCGGAGAGGCCTTCGTTCAGCGCTATCGCTCCATGAGCCGCGATGAGCTGTTCGCCATCCAGAATGCGCAGTTCAAACGGCTGATGATGCGCGGGTGGCAGGTACCGTTCTACCAGCGGCTGTGGGGCGCAAAGGGCATAGAGCCGGGAGATATCGGGGGACTGGAGGACATCGGCAAGCTGCCGGTCTACGACAAGACGAACCTCATGGGCTCGATCGAAGAGCATCCGCCATATGGCGACTTTCACGGCATGGGTGATTCGGCCACTCGTCCGCCGACGATTTTTCATACGACCAGTGGAACGACCGGCAAACCACAGGTCCTGATGTTCGGACCAAAGGGGCGCGAGGTCGGCAATCTGCTCGTCGGGCGGATGTATCGCTGGATGGGCCTCTCGAGCGAAGACGTTGTGCATTCCGTTTATGGCCACGGCATGATCAATGGCGGGCATTACATCCGCGAGGCGGTGACGCATTACACCAACAGCGTATTCCTCTCCGCCGGAACCGGGATCGAGACCCGCAGCGTCAGTCAGGTGCGTCTGATGGTCGATTTCGGCGTGACGGCCGTCGTCGGCTTCGTCGATTACGTGAGAAAGCTCGCCGCGACCGCCGAGGCTGCGGGGCTGTTTGACCAGATCGATATCCGCATGATCATCGGGCATCTCGGCACCGAAGACCGCGCCTCGACCGAGGCGGCGTGGCACGGGGCGAAGGCCTATGACTGGTACGGGGTCGGCGATACCGGCGCGATTGCGGGCGAGGGGCCGGAGCGCGATGGCATGTATGTCTGGGAGGATGCGCAATATCTCGAATTGCTCGGCGTCGATGACGGCCAGCCGGTCGCGAACGGGGAGACCGGCGACATGGTCGTCACCTGCCTTTACAAAGACGATATTGCGCCTTGTATCCGCTTCAACACGCATGACATCACGCACGAGCTGGATGGGCGCGGCGAGATCGCATTCAAGCGGATCGCGGGCTTCAAGGGCCGCAGCGACAATATGGTGAAGCTGCGCGGGATCAACGTCTTCCCCCACGCGATCGGCGCGCTGATCGAGAACCGCGGCGATTTGACCGGTGAATATGTCTGCCACCTGCACCGTGACGAGCGGCAGAAGGACCACATGCGCGTGACGCTCGAAAGCCGGGGCGGGACGGATCAGGCAGCGTTGGCGGAGACGCTGAAACGCGGCCTTGGCGTCGAGGTCGATGTCGCCCTCGTCGAGCCGGGTGGCACCGCCGCGGCGACCGAGATTGACACGCGGCAAAAGCCTTTGCGCCTGATCGATGAGCGCCACGTCTGATGATCGATTTCGACGCCCTCGAAGCGGCCGACGCGCCGCTTAACGCCTTTACCGATTTCGACCGCGAGGCCGCCTTTGGTGAAGGTGCGCTCGCTGGGCTGACGGTGGGCGTCAAAGCCAATATTGCTGTCCGGGGCCTCCCCTGGCATGCGGGCCTCGCCGCCTTCGAAAGCCGTGTAGCCGAACGCGATGCCGACGCCGTCGCGCTGCTGCGGCAAGCCGGTGCGGCGGTCATCGGAGTCCTGAACATGGAGGAAGGCGCGCTGGGCGCGAAGACCGACAACCCGCATTTCGGCCCGGTGCAAAATCCGCATCGCAAGGGATATTCACCCGGTGGCTCTTCGGGCGGGAGCGGCGCTGCGGTCGCGGCGGGGCTGTGCGATATTGCGCTTGGCACCGACACGATGGGCTCGGTGCGCATTCCGGCAGCGCATTGCGGCGTCTATGGTTTCAAGCCTGCGACGGCGAGCATTTCGCAGGACGGCCTTGAGCCTGCCGACCTCAGGCTCGATGCCATCGGCCCGCTGGCGCGCGATCTCGACACGCTGGAACGCGCGGCGAAGGTGATTTCAGGCTTTGGCGACGATCCACTGTCTGGGGATGGTGCGCAACTAGTCGATCATGGCGTGACCGTGGACGATGCTGTGGCGCGGGCTTTCGAGCGGGCAATCGCTGCGCTTTCCCAGGCGCCCGCGCGCGCAAGATTGCCGCACGAACAAAGTCGCATCCGCTTTGCCGGGTTCATTCAGGTCAGCCGCGAAATGGCCGAGCATCTGCGCGGCGTTGCGGTGTCGGACCACCTCGCGAAATTGCTGACCTATGGTCCGAAGCGCTCGCTTACCGACTTTGCTGAGGACAAGAACGTGCTTGCCGCCACGCGCGATGCCGTTCGCGCACTGATCGAGCGCCACGGCTTCCTCATCATGCCCACGGTACCCAACCCGCCATTTCCCCATGCCGAGGCCGAGCCGGCGGCGCAGGCCGATTTCACCTGCCTCGCCAACATCGCCGGTGTGCCCGCAATCAGCATCCCGGCGGGCTGGACCCACGACGACTTGCCGAACGGCGTCCAACTCGTCGGCCCGGCGGGCGCGGAAGCCGGGCTGTTCGCGCTTGCCCGGCGCATCGACGAAACCCTAGGCGCCTACCGCGCCCCACCTGAAGGAGAGTGATACCATGCGCATCATCTGCCTGTTCAACCTCAAGGACGGCGTTGCCATTTCGGAATACGAGGAATGGGCGAAGACCCGTGACATTCCGGCTGTGAACAATCTGGGTTCGGTGAAAAGCTTTACCGTCCACCGCGCCACCGGCGTGTTCGGCGATGATGCCTCGACCCCGCATTTCGGCTATATCGAAATAATCGACATCACCGGCCTCGACGATTTCGTCGCCGACATTTCGAGCGAGGATTTCCAGCGCGCCGCCGCACCGTTCCAGGGATTTGCCGACAATCCGCAATTCATCCTTACCGAGGATCTGTGAGGGTGGGAAAATTCGCTGGCAAAACCATCGTCGTCACAGGCTCGGGCAAGCAGAGGGGCCTTGGACAAGGCATTCTGCAGGCCTTCGCCGGTGAGGGCGCGCATTGTGTCGTGTCCGACCTTGCGATCGATGACGAGGCAGAAGCCGTCGCGGAAGAATTGCGCGGGCGCGGCGCGAAGGTGGTCGCGGTCGCCTGCGACGTCTCGAAAGCGGAGCAATGCCGCGCACTCGTCGAAGCGGCTGTCGACAGGTTCGGCAGCGTTGACGTGTTCGTCAACAATGCCGGGATCGGCTTCAAGATGAAGCCGCTGCTCGAGGTCGATATTGCCGAGGAATGGGATCAGGTCATCGCGGTCAATCTGTCCGGCGCATTCTACGCAACACAGGCGGCGGCTCGCGCTATGGTCGAGCGTGGCGAGGGCGGTCGCATCATCAACATTGCATCACAGGCAGCCAAGACCAGCTTCCCGCATCTGCCTGCCTATGTCTCGTCCAAACACGGCATGGTGGGCCTTACCCGCGCGTCCGCCGTTGAACTGGGCGCGTACGGCATCACCGTCAACGCCGTGTGCCCCAACCATGTCACCACCGGCCTCGGCGCGCAGCAGAACGAATATTTCTCCAAATTGCTCGGCTTCGACACCGTCGAGGACTATCTCGCCAACATGGCAGCGAAGAACCCGATGGGCCGCCCGGGCCTGCCTTCCGACACGGCGGCAGCGTGTTTGTGGCTGGCGAGCGAAGAGGCTTTCTACGTTACCGGCGAAGCGCTCAACGTGTCCGGCGGCGAGGAAATGCACTGATTTCTGGCGTGCCAAGGCTACCCGCGCCCTCCACCCCTCCACCCGGAGCCTACCGGGATACCATCCGGGTCGAAGGGCGGAGGGCGCGGGTGGCCAGGGACCGATCGAAGTGAGGATGCAAATGAACGAAGAACGCATCGACTGGCCGGGAGGCGCCAAGATGGCGCTTAGCGTCGTCGTCAACGTCGAAGAAGGCAGCGAGATGACCATCGCGCGCGGCGATCGCGGGATGGAGCCGGTCGACGAGTTGGGCGTTTTCGTGAAATCGAAAATGCGTAATTATTCGAATGAGAGCAATTACCTCTACGGTATCAAGGCGGGCGCGCCGCGGATCGTCAAATTGCTCAAGCGCTATGACATCACCGCCAGTTGGACCGTCGCCGCGCTGGCCCTCGAAAACCATCCCGAAATCGCCGAAGCCATTGTCGATCTGGGTCATGAGCCGGTAAGCCATGGCTGGCGCTGGGTGCATCAATTCAAGATGAACGAGGATGAGGAACGCGACTTCATCCGCAAAGCCACCGCCAGCATCGAGACGACCTGCGGCGTGCGCCCCTATGGCTGGCTGAGCCGCTACCTGCTCACCGACAACACGCGCCGTTTGCTGAGCGAAGAAGGCTACACTTACCACATGGACGATTACAGCGGCGACGTACCGTTCTGGGATCGTGGTACCATACCGGGCAAACCGATGTGCATCGTCCCCTACCAGCTCGACAATAACGATATGAAGATGTGGACCGATCCGGCTTTCGCCCCGCAGCAATGGCTGGATTATGCCAGGGCGAATTTCGACCAGATCTATCGCGAGGGCGAGGAAGGCAACCCGAAGATGATGAGCCTGGGCCTCCATCTGCGCATTGTCGGTCGACCGGGGCGCATCTGGGCGCTGGAGGAGTTCTTCCGCCACGTGCGCGCGCATGAGGGCGTATGGGTTACAACGCGCAAGGCGATCGCGAACCACTTCATGGCGGAGAACCCGGCGTGAGCGCCCCGACCGCAAATCTCCGGCTTGAAAAGGACGGTGCGGTCGCGCGGCTGCTGATTGACCGGGCGGACAAGCGCAACGCTTTCAATATGGCGATGTGGGAGGCGTTTCCACCGCTCCTGGCCAGCGCGGTTGCCGACCCCGAGATCCGCGTGCTCGAACTGCGCTCCGCCACTCCCGACAGCGCGTTTTGTGCAGGCGCAGATATCAGGGAACTGCTCGCCAACAAGGACGATATGAGCTGGCGCGCGGCCAATCAGGCGGAGATCAACCGCGTACAGCTCGAACTGACGCGCGCCAACCTGCCAACCATCGCCTTTATCGAGGGCGATTGTGTCGGCGGCGGATGCGGGCTTGCCATGGCCTGCGACATGCGCGTGGCAACGCCCAAGGCGCGGCTGGGCATTACGCCCGGCAAGTTGGGGCTGGTCTATCCGCTGCACGACGTGAAGCTGCTGGTCGATCTGGTCGGGCCGGGTCAGGCAAAGCGAATGCTTTACACCGGCGAGCTGCTGGATGCCGAGGAAGCGCACCGGATCGGCCTTGTCGAATTCATCGCCGAGGACAGCGCGTTTCTGATCGAACAATTGCTCGCCGCCTCGAGCTATTCGGCGCGCCATTCCAAGCGCTTCATTCGCCGCGTCCTGAATGGCCAGAGCGCGGACGATGCGGACACGCTTGGCATATTCAGCGCCGCCTTCACGCGCGAGGATTTCGCCGAGGGCACCGCCGCCTTCGTCGAGAAGCGCAAACCCCGGTTTCGCTAGGAGCGCCGCGAATGACCATCCCCCACGGCACGATCATGGGCGGGCTCTCGACCGTGCCCGACCTCGATCAGGCGATCGCGGCCTATCGCGGTGTCCTGGGCTTCGATCTGGTCGAACACGGTGCACTGGACGAAACCCTTGCCTCAAGCTGGGACTGCCCGGCGAACGCCGGATCGCGCTACGCCGCCCTGCGCCCGACAAGCGGCGCGCCGTGCTGGTTCCGGTTGGTCGAACAGCCGCCGCATCCGGACTTCAGGCCGACAAGAACTTACGGCTGGGCTGCGTTCGAAACCACGGTCGAGGATGTGTGGTGCTGGCCCGATGCGCTTCCCTCGAACCTGTTCGAGATCGTCGGTCCGCCCAAGGTGCTGGAGAATATCGAGCCGGCGTTCATCCCGATGCAAGCATTGGGACCGGGTCGTGAGATGATCTACCTGAACGAGGTGCAGGGCGATCTGCCCGATACCGATCTGCCGCGCGCTGCTTCACCGGTCGATCGCATATTCATCGTGGTGCTGGCGACGCCCGACCGCGAGGAGAGCATTGCGTGGTATTGCGAACGCCTCGGCCTCGCGCGCGGGGCCGATTACACGTTGCCCTATTCGATGATCAACACCGCCTTCGACCTGCCGCCCGAGACCCAGACGACGATCACGATGGTAAGGCAGGACCGCATGCCGATTGTCGAAATCGACGATTATCCCGCGCCCGCCACGCATCGTGCGCGACACGAGCGGATGCTTCCCCCCGGAAACGCGCTCGTTTCCCTGGCGGTTACGGATCTGACGGCCTGCTCGGCGCAATGGATTGCGCCACCCGCCGCGCGGCAGGGTGCGCTATACGAAGGGCGCCGCTCGGCGACCGCCATCGGCGCTGGCGGCGAACTCGTCGAATGCGTAGAGGTCGGGCCATGACACTTTTCGGTTTCTATTGCCTCGATGCAGATGACGGTGCGTCCCTGCGCGAAAAGCTGCTGCGGGATCATCTGGCCCACGTCGCCGCGAATATCGAGGATTTCGCGGTTGCCGGTCCGCTGAAGGATGGCGAGCGGACGATCGGTTCACTGGTCATCGTCAAGGCCGAAAACGAAGCCGAAGCGCGTGCGAAGTTCGAAGCCGATCCGTATCACGGGGCCGGTGTCTGGAAATCGGTGCAGGTCAGTCGGTTCCTCGCGGTAGCAGGCGACTGGGTAGGCGGCATCGGTTGGAAGGGGTGATGAGCCACCTGTCAGGGTCGTTCGTCGCTTCGGTCCTCGACGAGGGCGCAGCTGCCTTCAACCCAGCGCAGATTGATCCCGATCAGTGCTGCATCCGGTGAGGCCCAGCTGTAGCTAACCGCGCGCTTCGGGTCGTCGCGGTGAACGTAAAGCACCAGCGAGGGCTTGTTGCGACTACCTGCCGCCTACGTGATGTTATGCAGGCGGAAGGTGACGTCGGGTGCCTCCCCTTTGCCGGAGACAAAAACGCGTCCACCCTGATCGAATGTGTCGAGCCCGCGCGTGAAGGTCCAGTCGGCGATGCCACCGGTTTGATCGACGTGCTTGCGAACCGAAACCCAGCAGGCAAACGGGCGCGCCTGGCGCAGCTCACTGCCTGAAATTTGCCAGCTCGACCCGCTGTTGCGCCGGGAAAGGTCCGGAATAGGCGCGGCGCTCCATTCTGACAGGGCCTTTCCGAACGCATCGATGCGGCGCCATTAGCCGTCCTGGCTGACTTCGATAGTGTGCTCGAAAGGAGCCTCGCGGCCTTCTTCTTCGGCGAAATAGGCATCTTCGGCATTCGTCCAGATGCCGGGCGGCAGCGTCGGCTGGCCCGGTGCGGATGCCGCAGCGATAGGCCACCACGCGGTATATAGCAGCGCGCGAACTTGCACCCAAACCGTCTAGGCGGCGCTGGCGAGGTTGAAAAGGCGGTGAGTAATTCTTTGTAAGCGGAAGTTGAAGCCTTATGGGAGACACGCAATGCCTCGCCAGCCTCATATCGCTTTGCGGCTCTTCACGCTTGTCGCAGCTTTGGCTGCGGTATTGCAATGGTCGATCCCGCAAGGTTGGATGATCGGGACCAACGCGCAAGGGTACGCAGCGCTTACGCCATGCCCCGAGACCGCGCCGGAGCTGGCCGCACTCGCTCAGCATGTTTCGGCAAGCGCCCATGCCCACCACGCTTCCCCGCGCAAACTGGCGCATGCCCATCATGGGATGGACCAGTCCGATGAGGACGCAGGGGCTGGCTCGGGGCAATCCTTGTGCGATCAGGTGGCGCTTGGCGCGCCGGTTCTGCCGCCGCAAGCCCTGGCCGCCGCGTCGCTATTGCTGGTTGGCATCCTCATTCCGGAAGGGCGGCCCAGCGCAGCTCCGGGTCGTGGTCTTGCCGCGCCTCCTCCCTTTTCGACCGGACCGCCTATCCTGAAAGTCTGATTACCAGCGCGCAGCCCTTGCCGATGTGAGCGCTGCCGGACTTTATCCCGCAATCGCGGGACCGCCCAGCGCACCAAAAAAGGCCGCGCGCGGCGGTGTTTTCAGGATTTCACCATGCACATACGCACATTTGCGCGGCCTGTGGCTGCGCTCGGCTTCGCCCTCGTCTCGGCGAGCGCCGCTAATGCCCAGGGGATCGGTCAGCGCCAGGACGAGATCATTGTTACTGCCAGTCTCGATGGCACTGCGACTTCACCCTCGGTCGAGGAGGCGCGCGAAGAGCTCGAACGGGTTCCCGGCGCGATCGGACTGGTCGAGGACGAAGGCTTCGCCGATATTTTCGCCCAGAGCATCGGCGATACGCTGGAGCTCACCCCGGGTGTGTTCGCCGATACCAGCGCTCAGCGCGAAAGCCGCATTTCGATCCGCGGATCCGGACTTAATTCCAGCTTCGAGCGCCGTGGTCTCATGGTCCTGCGCGATGGCGTGCCGATCAGCCGGGCGGCGGGCAATACCGAATTTCAGGAGATCGACCCGCTCACCGTCCGCTATATCGAGGTGTTCAAGGGCGCCAATGGCCTGCGCTACGGCGCGACGCAGCTCGGTGGCGCGGTCAATGTGGTGAGCCCAACGGGCATAACCGCGCGTGCGCCCGTTTCACTGAGGGGCGAAGGCGGCAGCTTTGATACGTTCAGGGCGAACGCTGCGGTGGCGGGGAAGGGCACTTCCACCGATTACTGGGTCGGGGTCACGGGCCTCACCAGTGATGGCTATCGCGAACACAGCGATGTGCGCAGCCTTTACGGCCACGGCAATCTGGGCTGGCAGCTCGCCAATAATATCGCAACGCGGTTTTACGTCACCGCACTCAGCGACAATTTCGAACTCGCCGGTACGCTTGCGCTTGACGATGCGCTTGCCAATCCGCGTGCCGCGGGACGTCCGGTGACAATCGGGCCGTTCTTTCCCGGCGGGCCGGTAACGGTGCTCGATCCCGGTCCGGTGGCCGATGATTGGGACCGCAACCTTGACGTCATCCGGGTCTCGAACCTTACCATGTTCGAGCTGGACGGAGCGGACATCGAACTGGGCACATGGTATTCGCGCCGCAGCCTCGACCATGCGATCACCCGGTTCGCCGGCATCATCGTTCAGGGCGAGGACGAGGTGGGCGGCTCGATCCGGCTGAGCGGCGATCTCCCCTTCCTGACCCCGCAAAGCCGATGGCAGGTCGGCGCGACCTACGCCTTTGGTAGTAACGATGCACAGGTGTTC
The DNA here is from genome assembly GCA_036353345.1 of Erythrobacter sp. Lineage (GTDB taxonomy): Bacteria > Pseudomonadota > Alphaproteobacteria > Sphingomonadales > Sphingomonadaceae > Erythrobacter. Next base: position 20,840 of record JAZBPE010000019.1, read on the forward strand.
GAGAACCTGTCGGGCGAACGCGGCGAATTGACTTCACGCTCCGATCAGGACTCCTCCATGCTGACGACCTACGGGCAGCTCGATCTCGGTTTGACGGACCGGGTGACCCTTGTGGCAGGCGCGCAATATGCCCGCGCGACCCGCGATGTCGAAGCGATCCTCGATGCGGTCAGTGGGCGGGGCGAATACGACCAGTTCAATCCGCGCTTTGGCGTGCTTGTCGATGTTTCGCCCGACATCCAGGTGTTCGGCAACGTCAATCGCAGCTTCGAGCCGCCGAGCCTTGCGGATCTGACGGCGGGCGGCGCATTCCCCTTCGCCCCGCTGGACGAGCAGCGCGCAACCGTCTTCGAAATCGGGACGCGCGGGCAGGCGGGGGTCTTTTCCTGGGACATTGCGGCGTATCGCGCCGAGCTGGAGAACGAATTTCTCGACTTTGCGGTGCCCGGCGCGCGCGGTCTCATCACGGTCACAGGCAATGGCGATGAGACCATTCACCAGGGTCTGGAGGTCGGGGTCGATATGCGCCCGGCTCTTGATGTGCTCGAGGCGCGTGGCCAGTCACTCAGGCTTTCGGCTGCTTACACTTTCAACGACTTCGTGTTCGACGACGATCCGATTTATGGCGACAACCAGCTGGCGGGTGTTCCGCGCCACGTGCTGATTGCGGAGGCGCGCTTCGATCAGATCGACAGGTGGTATCTGTCCGCCACCTTGCGCTTCATTCCCGAAGGACCGTGGGCGGATTACGCCAATACCGAACGCGCTCCGGGTTACGAAACCGTCCAGCTGACCGCAGGCGTCACCGTTTTCGATAATTTCGAGGTCTTCGGATCGGTCGAGAACCTGTTCGACACCGTCTTCATCTCGAACCTTACCACCATAGCCGACCAGTCCGAAACGCCTTCCGCGATCTACACGCCCGGTCAGGGGCGCGCGATCTTTGGCGGTATTCGGACACGGTTCTAACGGGAGCACACTGCCATGATACTCAAGAACAAAAGCGCGCGCTGGTCTGCGTCAAAGCATCGCTGGCTGGCGCTAATCGGCGGCGTCAGCCTGCTGGTGTGGGGGCTGTCGGGCCTCACCCATATCGCGATGGTACTGTTCGGACCGCAACAGGCGCAGTTCCGGCCTCCGACGGCGCAAGTCGAACTCGCCGACGCGCGCCCGATCGCTGAGACGCTGAGCGCAAACGGCATCGATGCAGCGATCGCGGTCAAGACCGTCCCGGCAGCCCAAGGCAGCGCGTTATGGCAGATTACGGAAGAGCCGCTTGCGCCGCGGCGCTATTTTCGGCCATCCGACGGCTCGGAGATCGCTGATGGCGATCGTGCACAGGCGGAGTTTCTCGCACGCCATTACCTGGGAACGGAGCGGGCCATACGCGCCGCAACGCTCCAGACCGGGTTCGATTCCGATTATCCGTGGGTCAACCGCCTACTTCCTGTATGGCGGATCGAGTTCGCTGGCGAGGACGCGCTGACGGCCTATGTCCACACCGAGACATCGAGTCTGGCGGCCGTCAACAACAATACGAAGGAGGCGTTGCAGACCGCTTTTAGGGTCTTGCATACCTGGGAATGGGTGCCCGACGAAATGGGCTGGCTGCGCGTTGTGGTCATTTCCGCGATGGTTGGTAGCCTGTTTGCCCTTGCGGTAACCGGTATCACGATGCTGGTTACGGTGCGCCGCAGGAAGCGCGCGGCTGGGACACGGGGCTGGCACCGCATCGCGAGTTACGTGCTGGCGGTGCCGCTCATCATGTTCTCGGTGAGCGGTATCTACCACCTCGTCCAGTCGGCGCTCGTCCCGCCTGCCAGCCAGATGCGCATGGGCGATCCCATCGACGTAGCAAGCGGCGCGTGGCCCATCGAGGAAGACTGGCGCGCCCTGAGCGCGGGCCGCGACATCGCTTCGGTGTCGCTTGTCGAAGGGGGCGGCGGGCGGGCGCTCTACCGCGTGGGTCTCGCACCCCCCAAGGGCGCAATGGGCGGCGGGCAGCATGACCATGGCGCGCACGACCAGAGCGCGCGCGATAAGGACACGGGGGCGGCATCCGACGGGGGTAGCGCGACAGACACGCCAATCCCCCGAACCGACGCCGAAATTCGCGAAGCGCGCTTTACCGGCCTCAAACCCGATGGTCCGGCGATCTACATCGAAGCGGTCACGGGCGAGATTGCGCAGGCTGAAGACCGAGACATCGCACTTGGCATCGCGCGGCGGTTCTCCGGCGCATCAGACCAGGCGGTAACCAATATGGAACTCGTCACGCGGTTCAGCCATGAATACGATTTCCGCAACAAGCGCCTGCCGGTCTGGCGGGTCGACTACGGCGAACCGGTCAGGGCGACCCTGTTCGTCGATACGGGCTCGGGTGTGCTGGTCGATCGCGTGGCCGACTGGGAAAAACCCGAGCGGCTGGTCTTCAGCATGATCCACAAATGGAACTTTCTCTTCCCGATCGGACGGCTGAGCCTGAACGTTGTGGTTGCCGCCTTCGTTATCGCGCTCATCGTGTTGATGGCGATCTTCGGGCTGCGGCTGGACTGGAAGAACCGGCGGCGCAGGAAAGCGGCCCCTGCGGCACGAGCGTCAGGTGGGCCGGTAGTTGGGCCGGCGGAATAGCTGGGGCGGGGGGGTCTATCATCGGCGCGGGGCTCAGGCCTGCTCCAGCGCCGCGACGGATCCCTCGCGAAGGAGGTAGATCCGGTCGCAAAATGTCAGCGATGAGGCCTGGTGTGCGATGGCCAGCACCGTAAGCTCGTCCCCGCGCGCGGCGAGGTGTTGCAGGATCTGGCGTTCGGTATCGGGGTCGAGCGCACTCGTCGCCTCGTCCAGGATCAGCACTTCGGGCTGGCGGTAGAGTGCCCTTGCAATCCCGATGCGCTGCCGTTGTCCGCCCGATAGCCGCGCTCCGCCTTCGCGCATCCGAGTGGCGTACCCTTCGGGCAGCGTCTCGATGAACTCCTCGATCAGCGCTGCCCGGGCCGCTTCGCGCAAGCGGTCCTCGTCCAGCTCCCCGCGCGATCCGAATGCGATATTTTGCGCAATGCTCGCATCGAGCAAATGGATCGACTGGGGAACATAGGAGAGCCGCTCCTGCCAGGCGTCGCGGGTCTGCGCGTCAAGCGCGACGCCATCAATCGTGACACGCCCCTTCGTTGGCAGGATCAGCCCTGCAAACAGGTCGACCAGCGTGCTTTTGCCCGCGCCCGATGCGCCCATTAGACCGATGGCCTCACCTACCTGGATGGACAGATCAACATCGTCGAACGCGGTGCGATCGCTTCCGGGATAGAGGTAGCTTACGCCCTCCAGCCGGATCGCATCGCGCGGTGGCGGGACTGTGCGGCGCGTTTTGCGGTCCGCTTCGACGGGGGCATGGACCAGTTCGAGCACGTCGGCAAGCAGACCGGAATAGGTAGATAATGCGGCCTTGAGCGCGTAAATCTTCTGCCATAGCGGCATCAATCGACGCAGCGCATAGGCCATCGCGCCGATCGTCGGCAGCACCGCAATCGCTGTGCCAGTGCCTTTGAACAGGAGCCCGGCGGCGATAACCAGCCCGGCCAGCAGCGCGCCTTCGAGCAGAATGCCGGGCGACTGCGTCAGCAGCGCGGCAGACGCCTTGGCATCGCGAAACTCCGCATCGACTTGCCGAAATTCGTCGAGCCGCAGCGCCTCGGAATGGGCAATCTTGATATCGCGCAAGCCGCCAAGTCCCTCGCGCACCAGTTGGATGCGCTTGGTAAACCCGCTCGCCATGATGGCCGAAAGCGCAGTCATCGCCCGGCGCGACCAGGCGCTGCTGACGAGGAACATCACGACCAGTACCGCCGCCGCGCCCAAGGTTACCCAAGGTTCTATCACGATCAGCGCGGCAACGATGAGCGATGCCATCAGCGCCGCCGACAGCGCTTCGACCGCAGGATCGAGTACGCCGACGGCAAGCCCGCGTACCTTCTCGATCCCGGCGATGATTGTGCTGGAATTGCGTTCGCTCGCGCGCTCGTAGGGTTGGTGCAGCGCACGGCGGTAGATTTCGGTGCCAAGCTCATGCGCC
>JAZBPE010000269.1:0-1133 GCA_036353345.1 Erythrobacter sp.
CTACAGTGGTAGATGTCGACGAAATTGACCCCGGCATAGCTCTGGGCGATCAATGCTTCGCCTGGGTCGGGCATCGGGACCTCAACGATTTCCGGCAGAAGCACTTCCGGCCCGCCGCGCTCGCGGACCATTATCGCCGTGGTTCGCATCCTGCTTCCTCCAGTCGGTGTTGCCCGATCCGTGCTAGACGTTCCGTCTTTTTAATGCTGGGATGTATCGCTTGAGAAGCTTGTTCCGAAAACACCTGCTAGGCAAACATCAGACCGAGATGTCACGATCCAAACCTGGGGCGGTCTCTCGGATCCCTCATCGTTTTGGCAAAGTGCCTTCATAATCTGCCTACGGTCACGTTGCGGGACATTCGAACGAGCGACAAAGTTCCCTAAAGCGAACAGATTTTTCTGCATGTCCTATTTCCATTGATCCGACCCCCAACGTTGGACCGCCCGAAGGCAGAGTTTTCCGGCTTCGATCAGGGTGTGGGATGTTGATGTCCCCCGATTTCGTCAGCGTGGTCGTGGACCTGTCACGTATTTGTGCCGCTCCAGGTGCTCGTTTAAGCCACCTTCTGCTCAAAAGCGACCGGGCTTTTCCAGCCCAGTGCTGAATGGCGTCGGCGCGGATTATAGAAGCCATTGATGTATTCGAAGATAGCCATCTCAGTTTGCCGCCTGGTTGCCCATGACCGCCGCCAGATCAGCTCGGCCTTGATCGTTTTGAAGAACGTCTCGACGGCCGCATTGTCATAGCAATTTCCTTTGCCACTCATCGAGGTCGTGAAGCCATGTTCGCGCAGGATCTTCTGATAGTCGTGTGAACAATATTGGCTACCTCTGTCGGTGTGATGGATGCAGCCCTTGGGTGGCGCTCGGAAGGCGATGGCCATCTTCAGCGCTCGGATCGCCAGATCACGCTTCATCCGATTGCTCACGGCCCAGCCGATCACTCGGCGGGAGTGCAGATCCAGGATGACTGCCAGATACAGCCACCCTTCACGGGTCCAGATGTAGCTGATATCGCCCGCCCATTTCTGGTTCGGCCCAGCCGCACTGAAGTCCCGATCCAGCAGGTTCGGGGCGATGTTGAACGTGTGATCGCTGTCTGTGGTCGCCTTGAACTTGCGCGTTCTTTCA
>JAZBPE010000237.1:0-7622 GCA_036353345.1 Erythrobacter sp.
CGAAGACCACGATGATATCCGAGGAAAGGTCCGTCGCGATGTCGCCTTGAAGGCTGTTCGTATCACCGCGCAAAATGCCTTCAGCGACAATAGTTCCACCGGTGTAGCTGTTGGCACCCACGAACGTAATCTCGCCCTCGCCGGTCTTGATTACCTGGCCATTGCCAATAATGTTGCCTTCATACCGAGAATTTCCATTCTCGCGGAATTCAACGATACTCTCGTTGATGATATCGCCAGGCAGGCTGTCGCCATCGCCCACGAGCCTTCCTGCACTTACCCTGGTCCCGCCGCGATAGGCATTGTTGCCGGTCAGGACGAGTGTCCCCAGATCGTCCTTTACGAGCATGGCAAAACCAAGGACAGCGCCCGTGAGATCATTATCGATGGTCGCGGTATAATCGGCTCCTGCGGCCGTGCCATCGCCAACTCGAATTGTCACGAGGCCATCCAGTATCAGCCCGTCACCTGTGATGACGTAGTCCGGCACGGCAAACTGCATTGCGCTCACCGAAATGAACCCGGTGCTGTCATCCACTGTCACCGTTCCACCTGACGTTCCGGCGAAAATTAGCATGGCATTCGGATCATAGATGCCCGATTGCGTGCCGTCAGCATTCGTCCAGTTGGTAGAGGTGGCCGACCATGTGCCTGAACCGCCAAGGATGGTGGCTGTCGATGCCGTTTGGGCGCCGTTCCAGAAACCAAATCCTCCCGGATTTGCACCTTGATCATTGCTCGGCCCAACCAATAGGTTGATCTGGCCGGCCATGGCCGTCTGCACCGTGAGGTTCGTGTCGTCATAACTGGTCGGCACGCGGCTGCCGATGGATAGCCCGTTATCGGTTAGCGCGCCGCCATAATTGATCAGGCGATAAAGGCCTTCGCCGAAGCCGCCAACATCGGTGACTTCCAGCGTGCCGTCGAGGACAAGATCGCCGCCGACCTCAAGTAGGTCGCTGTCGACGCCCGGCGCGCCCAAAGGGCTGCCAAGATCGAAGCGCAACCTTGCATCGCTTCCCAGAGCCAAGTTGCCGTCGATCGTCAGCGTGCCTTCCTCGATCCCGGGCCGTAGCAGCCCGTTCGTAACGGTCAGGTCGCCGTTCAGCCGCCCGGTGCCGCCGAGAGCCGCCAGCTCCGGGCCGACGCTGTCTAGCGAGACGGAACCGCCCAACACCCCTGTCAGCAAGACCGTGCCGCCCGAGATCTGTGTCGCGCCCGAGAATCCCGAACTGTCGGAGGTCAGCAGCGTTGTGCCCGCGCGATGGGACAGGGTGCCTTGTCCATCCGCCACACTACTAAGCGATGTATCGAACTGATGCGCGGTGCCGGTGTGGTTGAAGACGAGCGTGCCTTCGCCCTCGCCGAACAGGATTTCGCTTGCCGCGATCGTGCCGGCGCCGGCAGGGGCGGTATCTGAGCCGATGAAGACCGTGCCGGTGCTGGGCGTGCCGAATGCGTTCTGTTCGGCAATGTTGAGGGTGCCGCCGACGGACACGTGCCCGCCGTCGCTCAACGTCAGCGAGCCTTCGCTTTGTGCGCCGACGAACAGATCGCCCGAAACATCCCACCGGGATCCGGAGCCGCTGACCAGTGCCGCACCGCTTCCTCCGCTGCTGCGGCCTAGGATGCCGGCCTTTGCCGTCACGACCCCGCCATCCGTGATAGCCAGCGTTCCGGCATTCCGTTCGCCGATATAGATCGTCCCGTTGATGTCCCAGTTGGATTCCGCACCGCTTACCGAAGCCGAGCCGCTCCCCCTCCGGCCGATGAAAGTCTCGAAACTGCTGACCGTCCCGCCATCACTGATGACCAAGGTGCCTGTTCCGGTTTCCGAACTCGTAGTGCCCCCGCCGATGAAGAAGCTGCCCGATTCCAGCAGCGCATTGGCACCGGTCACGGTGACCGTGCCGTTCCCGCCCGCTTCCAATCCGATATGGACCGAGGACATATCGACCACGGTGCCGCCGTTCTCGATCGTCAGGACGCCGGTGCCTGCGCTACCGACGAAAATGCTGGGAAAGGTCGTCAACTGCGTCCGGATTCCGGTCCAGGTCGAACCCGATCCGCTGACGGTAACCTGCCCCTCGCTGTTGGGGGCAAAACCGATCACTGTCGTATCATTTTCGAAGTCGGCGCCGTTCTGAACAGCAAGCGTGCCGCGGCCACTCCTGCCCACATAGCTGAACCTGCCGCTGATGTTGAGGCTTGAGCCGTTGCCCGCGATCGTCACAAGCCCGTCCGCCCCGGCCTGATCACCCAGCGTCAATCCCCCGCTTCCGATGCGATAGGAACCGGCATTGCGAATGGTCAGTTCGCCGCGTCCGATGGAACCGATTGTCGCGGAAAGGGAAGACGCGGCCCGGTCCAATCCAGAAGGATCGTCGAAAAACTCGATGACGGGCGAGGCGTCCCGCTCGGTGTCGACAATGACTTCATCCGATTGGCCATCGCCCACCGGGGCGCTATTATCCGACCAGTTTTCATCATTATACCAGTCCTGGCTTGCATCGCCTTCCCATTTGTTTTCCTGGGCAACGGCGTTTCCAGCGCCTAACGCCGCTGCGATGACGAGGCTGGCGGCCCCCGACCTGAAGATGGCGCGCCGGGAGATCGCACCGCTGCGGAATTGCCCGGAGGAGCGGGTCTTGCGCAGGCCGCTCATGCCGCCGGATGACGCGGGCAGTTTCACGAAGGACGGTTTTCCAAAGCTAAGCATAATTCCCCCAACGACAGACAACATCCGCCCTCCAGCTGCCTGCGAGGTCGCTGCCTCGACGGCCGGAAAAGGGCTTCAGTCTACTTTACGTAAAAGGCTGGGGGTTCCCGCCAAATGGCTAGACTGAACGGTCGATGCCGAATGCCTGTGCGGCCTTGCGACACCCCTCGAGATGGCGCACGGGCGTGCTCTTGTTCGCTGACAGAGCGGCAAGCGCAGTGCGGATATGCGCGCTTCCGGCCGCGCGCTGCCCTTGCGCCGAGAGCGCGAGGCCGACACGGCAGCGCGCGACCTCGGTCGCGAAATGGCCCTGCGGCAAGGCAACCGAGAGCATCTCGAACGCCGCTTGCGCGGTTTCCCGCGCCTCGGGATAGCGCCTCAACGCAAGCAGGGCTTCCGATCGCGTGAGCAATGGAAAAGCCCGCAGCGCCGAGCCTTCGGAAACCTGATCATCGAAGATCGCTTGCGCCCGGTCGATCGAGCGCAGGGCCGCCGCCGGTTGCCCCGCTCGCAACTGAACCGTGGCGAGGTTCTGCAAGGTCTCGCCGACATCGCGCTGCTTGCCGCTGCCAAGGCGCCGGTATTGATCCGCCAGCCGATTGAGCAGGGCCAGCGCCTCGCCGGTCTGGCCTGCATCAGCCAGGGCCAGAGCCAGATTGTTCTGATGCGACAGGGTCGACTTGTAGGCAGGGCCGAACGCGGCCAGCGATATATCATAGGCTCGGCGATGCGCGGCAATCGAACCTTCGACATCGCCGCGCCAGCGCCGGGTCTTTGCCAGAACCGACAGCGGCAACGCGAGGCGCGGATGCGAAGGTCCGTAATCGGTTTCCGCCACCTCCACCGCTCGCAGGACATGCGCCTCGGCGCTTTCGCCTTCCCCGAGTTCGAGGAGCGCGCGCCCGAGTCCCGTCCGCACCTCGATTTCGGAATTCGCGGGCCCGGCATCCAGGCGCTGCAGGGCCGCATCGAAGAGCTCGCGCTGCGCCGCCCAGTCGCCCCGTTCCGCGTGGGCGGCCCGGAGCAGCGTCGAAAGGGCAAATCTGTCATTCTCCGGCGCTGCCAGCGCCAGCGCCAGCGCGCGCCGGATATTGTCCTTGCCCTGATCTGTCTCCCCTGCGGCTACCTGAAGCGCGCCCTTGTAGGCCAGGACATCGGCATAAACGGTCGTGTCGGCATGTGCCGACGCTTCCAGAAGACCCGCGGCCTTGCGAAGGTATTCGCGCGCCTCGGGTTCGTTTCCCGACCTCTCGCTCAGGGTCGCTGCCCAGGCCAGCAGTTCCGCCTGCAGCAGCGGATCGTCTGCCATCGTCTCGCGCATATCGGCAAGCACCGGCACGACGATGTCGTCCAGGGTGATCCTGACCGATCCGGACCCGTCGTCTTGAAGCGGATCCAGGCGACGGAAAATGTCGAGCAGAACACTTCGTCCCCGCTCCGCCCGATCAACCGCGGCAAGCGTCTCGTCGCGCTGCGTTTCGAGCTCTTTCACATAGAGGTTCACGGTTGCGAACCACGCGATCGTTCCCGCACCGAGCATGACGAGAAGCGCGGTGACGACCTTGTGACGCCAGACCAGCCTCGTCGCCGCCTCGATCCGCGTGTCAGGGCGCGCCGAAGGCGGATCGCCCCGGATCACACGCCGCATGTCGTCTTCGAAGCTAGCCGCAGTTTCGTAGCGTTGCCGGGGGTCGTGGTGCGTGGCCCTCGCGAGGACCGCTTCGAGCTGCTGTGTGTGCGGGGCGAAAGGGGTGCACAGGTCTGCGAGGACGCGGCCCAGCTGATAGATGTCGCTCGCCGTGGTGATGTCTGCAAGTTGCTGCTGTTCGGGCGAGGCGTAGTGCGGAGTCATGGCTGCGGGCCCGGTGGTGCCATCCTCATCGGCTGCCAAGCTGGCGATCCCAAAATCCACCAATCTGGCGCGCCCCGACTCCGTCACGATGATATTGTCGGGCTTGATGTCACGGTGAATGACCAGCCGCGAATGCGCGGCTTGGAGCGCTTCTGCGACATCGGCGACGAGCGCCAGCCTTCCTTCAAGCGAGAGGCGCTCGTCCTTGCAATGGTCAACGATATTCCTGCCCTCGATCAGGTCCATCACAAACCATGGCGCTCCGGTTGCTGTTTCCCCGGCATCGAGGATACCCACCAGGCCGGGATGGTCGAAGCGCGACAATATCCGGCGCTCTTTCATGAAATGATCGAGCACGCTCCCTCGCACGTCGCCGCGGATCAGCTTAAGAGCGCCGATTTTCTCATACCGGCCATCGGCTCTCTCGGCTTCGTAGACCACGCCGCAGCCGCCTTGTCCGATGTATCGAACAATTCGCCACGCGCCATAAACTGCGCCTATGCGGGGATCGGCGAAGACGGATTCAAGATCGTTCGTCTCAGCAAGGACCCTGTCCCTTGCCTCCTCGAGCCGTTCGAACACGCCCGCGTGTTCGTCACCGATTTCGAGCAGCCGCGCAAGCCGATCGATCTTGGTCTGATCTGCGCCGAATACGTCCTCAAGCCAAGTGGTCCGCTCAGATGCCGGAAGGTCAAGCGCGGTCAGGAAAGAGGCATCGATTGAATCCCAGTCATCCAACAATTCGTCGCCCAAATTCCCCATGACGGTCCACCCCCGATATTCACCGGATCGCCGCTACGATCGATTGTTCGAAATGGCGCGCTTGTTCAAATTTCATCGCTGGAGCCTTTTGCTTTCCGAAACCTTCTGGAAAACCCGCAAGGATTTGGTCTTCGCTAGTGCGACGTGATGTAAGCGGCCAGGTAGGCGCGGGCACGTTCCCAATCGCGTTCGACTGTTCGAAGCGGACGGTTGGTCATTTCGGCTGCTTGCCGCATGGTAAGTCCTGCGAAAAAGCGATACTCGACCAGTCGTTCGAGATGAGGAGCGTGCTTGGCGAGACGGGCAAGTGCGGCCTCCAGTTCAAGCAGTTGGACCTCGGGTTCCGGTTCGGCGAGCTGCTGATTGTCCAGACATACATGCTCGCTGCCGGCACCTCGCTTGCTGGCGAGCTTGCGCCGTGCATAATCGATGATGATCTGGCGCATCACACGCGATGCTGTCGCAAGGAAATGGTTTTCGTTCACAAACCGGCGCTCTTCGTCGCGCGATAGTTTTTCCCACGCCTCGTGGACGACCAAGGTCGTGTTCAACGTGGGAATCGGCGCACCATTGCGTAAATGACGCGAGGCAATGCTTCGAAGAAGATCGTAGGTCTCGGCGACAAGTTCATCGCTGAGTTCAAGCTTCCTTTCGATTTCTTTGTGAAGCTCATCGGGCCGGCTGGCCGCAGTGTCCTCTTTGTGCACTAATCCCATCAACAGTCCTCTCTTGGTCGAGCAGGAGCACCGGAAATAATTGCGTGGCCACCACGGCATTGCCGGCTTGTATCGCAATGCATTGAATGGATTGTTTGTCAGCGCGGTTCAAGCAATGAGTTGCCTAGCGGATACTTGCGGCGGTTTGGAGGCGAACAGATCATCCTGTGCGAAAGCCGCCGCAGCTTTCCCCCATCATTGGCCAGAGCCTGTCATTCAACAAGAGGCCCAATTGCAGCCGCGTTCCGAGGCCATCCTCGCCGCTCCACGAACCGCTGGTTTCGGCAGAACCGGTCGTTCCGTTACGCTGTGTCGATTGGCAATTTTGTCCCAATATCAGCTGTTCCAAGCCCCATCTACACGTGTCCGCTTTCAGGAAGTCGCAGGTCGCAACCGAACGTCTGAGATGAGGTCGATTGCAGAATTTCCGCTCTTGGCGTTCCATGCGCTGAAGCTGCCGGTCTGCTTCGGGGATCGGGCGTCGACCCTTCTCATGGCTGATGACAGCGTGCCTTTATGACACACCCACTTCCGTCGCCCCGGACTTGATCCGGGGCTTGGTTCTCCTTTTCTGCGGCTGGGCAAAGAAAGCCAGGCCCCGTGCCGGGCACGGGGCGACGACAGGATGAGGAGTTCACTCCGGCTCGCTTCCGAGCAGTCCGTTTCCGGGGTAAATGCCGGTGGAAGCGGCTGCCCCCGCTACTCCTCGTAGATCATCTTCACCGTCATGCCTCCATCGACGTTGAGATGCTGGCCGGTGACGAAGCCCGCTCCGATCAGGTACTCGACCGCCTCGGCGATGTCCTGCGGCTGGCCGACGCGGCCAGCGGGGTGCTGCGCCTTGTCCTTCTCGCGATGCTCCACCGCCTCGCGCTGCGCCTCCTTCTGATGCCCGCGCGTCTCGATCCAGCCGGGGCGGATCGCGTTGACGCGGATTGCGGGGCCGAGCGAGACCGCCATCGCGTGGGTCAGCGCGTCGATCCCGCCCTTGGACGCGGCATAGGCGAAACTCTGCGGTTCGCTCATCACCGCGCGGGTTGAGGAGATGTTGACGATGCTCGCGGCTTTGCCGGTGCTTTCGTGACAAGCGCGCAGCAGCGGGACCGCGGCGCGCGAACAAAGGAAAGCGCCCGTCAGGCAGGCATCAATCCAGCTTTGCCAGTCCGCCAGCGACAGGTCTTCGAGCGGCCCGCAATAGGGATCGGCGATCGCGGCGTTGTTGACGAGGCAGGCGAGCGACGTCTCGCCAAGCCACTCGGCCAGCTCGGCAAAGGCGCGGGCCACATCGGCTTCCTCGCCCGTGTCGGCCTGCACCGCGAGCAGCGCGTCCGCCGCGACAAGCGCGCGCAATTCGGCCAGCGCCTCGGCATCGCGGTCGAGCACAGCGACCCGCCAGCCGAGACCGGCGAAATGGAGGGCGATGGCGCGCCCGATGCCCTGCGCGCCGCCGGTGACGAGGATTGCCTGCCCGCTCACGGCGCCAGCTTCTCGCCCAGAACATCCTCGCTCCAGTCCCACAGCCTCCTCGCCGTTCCGGCATCAAGCGCGCGCTTTTCCACGTCGCTGTCGCCCA
>JAZBPE010000238.1:0-2093 GCA_036353345.1 Erythrobacter sp.
AAGGAGCCCACCGATCGGGAAAATTGCGCACAGCCATCGTGCGAATATCAAAACGCTCCGGCACGAAGTCCTTCATTTCAGGCACGCCTTCGACTGTAGCACCGGTCGGGCGCAAAGATTGCGCATGAAGGATCACGCGATCCCTTTCGACATGCGTCACGAGGTCGCGGCGAACGCATTGCTCGTTAATCGGATCAAACCGATTGTAGCCGGGCACCTCGTCGCCCGCCCCTGTTGAAGGCGCGAGCATTTCATCGAAGAAACGAATGAGATCGGTCGGCTCATATTCCTTGACCGGGACATCGATCGACTCCAGCGCCGATATGATCCCATCGCGCATGGTCAGCAGGTCTTCACTAGAAAGCGATGATCCATCCGCAACCCCGACCGACATGATGACCCGAAAATTGCGCACGAAGAACGGGCCGTCACTTGCAAGCGTCGACCAAGCGCCGCCCGTAAGCTTGTCGAGCCGGTGGCGAGCAAGGGTCTGAAACACGCCAGAAGCTTTGAAACGCGGCAACGCCCAGGCCTGCAGCTTCTCGGCAACGCGTGGACTTGCATAGTTTGTCACGCTGAACTTGGTTCCGGGCAACAGGATATCGGAGAAGATAGAGCCGACCATGTCGCTGACGCGATCATTCGCACCGACCAAGGGAGCGAGCTCAAGAATGAATCCCTTGGAACGAACCTGATGGAAGATCCGCTTGTCCTCGTCGAACGAGCGATAGCCGAGATAATGCGAGAGCATTGGTATCGCCGCTGGCCGTGCATTTTGCTCAGGCTTGCGGCTGTCGCCGACGACGAGATCAACAATGTTGTTGAGAACGTTGCCCATTGCGCTTTACTCCACGGTGCCTGGAAAGGAGGCGGCCTCTCGGCGTGCCTGCTGCTGAGCGGATAGGCGCTCCTTTACCTTGTCCTCGATCTCCTCAATGGGATTGGGGCGGTCGGCAGCAGCCACCTGCGCGGTAACTTCGTCGCCTGCTGGAGGAAGCCCTGCACTCAAGACTCCGGGAGCGATGGCCAGAAACGGAGGCGCGCTTTCAGCAGCCGCCAAGAGACCGCGATTGCGCGAAGGCTGAGCGCCGCGTTGGGCCATCGCATCCATCGCATCCCCGCGCCCCGGCAAGCCCGCTTGTGTGCGAACCACGCGTCGAGCGTGAGACGTTCCCGATCCGTCGGTATAGGCGGGGAATACGACGGACAGCTCATAACTCGGCGCAGGACGCGACACCGCCGGAGCATTCGCAGCAGCGATGATGTGAACGGGCGTGTCGATGCCATCGTCCATCTGGTAGGTGCCAGCAGAATTAAGCAGATCGGTTGAGCTCGTTTCTTCAATCCTTGCGAGCGCGTTATCATCGATAACCGTCGAGGGCGCGCAAACACCGTCCGGAGCGTCACATCGGAAGCTGCCGTTGATGTTCGTCCCGAAGGTCGTGCAACCTCCAAGAGCTGCGGCGAGCGCTGCAAGCGCGACAGGCGGCTTCATCGTCATGAGGCATTCCCTTTGATCCAGTTTTCGAGGAATTCGCGCGGGCGGTAGCCGTGAACCACAGCGCCATCCTCGCGAACGATGACCGGGGTGCCGGTGAAACCGTGTTTGCGTGCAAACGCTTCATTGGCATCGAGGCCCGAAGTGTCGCAGTCGCCGCCTGTCGTGATCGACCCGCCGTCATAGGCTTGGTTCACCGCGCGCTTTTTGTCGGGCGAGCAGATCACCGCTTCGGAAATCGGGCGGGTACCAAGGACTGAGATCGGGCGCTCGACCACCTTCACATCAAGCGTTTCAAGCGTTTCGTGGAGACGCTTGCAGTACCCGCATCGAAAATCGCTGAAGACGGTCAGGGTTTTGGAGCCTCGCCCCAACGTAACCGCGCCGTTCTTCGGCAAAGCTCCAAGCGCAGCTGGATCAACTTGCGCATCGATCGTGGGAGCGGCACCCTTTGGCTGAGCACCTAGTCGACCAGGCGGTGCAGGCGCATTGTCAGCAGCGCCCCCTCCCCCGACAAGCATATCAGGGTTCATTTCGAGGAGGCGCGCGGCGGTCAGGTCCTGCTTGGTTTCCATGTCATAGACACGGCCGATGA
>JAZBPE010000239.1:0-5000 GCA_036353345.1 Erythrobacter sp.
ACCCATCCGCGTCTGCACGATGTAAACGTTCCTGCCCGACGCGTAGTGACGGATGCCTAACCCGTGCTCGCTGGCGAGCCAGGTTGTGGTGCGCGGTTTGCCCTTCGGAATGCGGATGAAACTGACGTCCGCGCCAACTTTGGCCAGCGCATCGTCGACCACCTGCCTGAGCGCGAGCACGGTCATGTTTGAAGACCAATGGCGGATGCCAGCGAACCTGACACGCGCTGCGCAGCGTCGGCCACGAACTCGTCAGCGAGGTGGGAGTATTTGGCCGTAGTTTCGGGCAAAACATGGCCCAACAGCTTGCCAATGGTCGCAAGAGGCACATCGCCCATAATGGCGGTCGAGGCAAAACTGTGCCGCAGATCATGAATGCGCACATCGGGGAGCGCACAACGGCGACGGAATTTCGACCACCACATACCGACGTTGATGGGCTTGGTGCCAGTGCAATCGGGAAATACGAACGGGCAGCCGGCTTGCCTCTCAATGGTGTCGAGCACCGAAAGCGCCTGACTGTTGAGCCAGATGATCTTGGGTCCGGTCTTGCTGTCAGGGAGCACAAGGCGCGGCGGCTGTACCCGCTCCCAGCGCAGCTTTTCGATCTCGCTTCGTCGAGCCCCGGTGTAGAGCAACAGCCGGATAATCGCGACCTGCTTGGGAGCTTCATTTTCGCGAGCGCGCAACTCCGCACCGATGCGCGCATACTCGCTTGGGCTGAGATACCGCTCCATTGCCTGCCGCTTGTAGCGCGGTATGCCGCGACAAGGGTTTGATCCCTTGCGGCGCATTCTCAGCGCCTCGGCATATTTGAGCAGGGAGGCAAGAACAGGAACCGCGCGATTAAAGCGCGCTTCCCACTTGCCCGCACAGGCATCGCGCCAGCGCACGACATCCGCTTTCGACACATCGGCAACGAGGATATCACCAAAGTGATCGGCCAGATCAATTCTCCAAGCATTCGCATTGCGCTTCGCGGTCGATGGTTTCCAGACCCTTGCGAGATCATCGAAATGCGTCGTGACGAAATCGTTCATAGTAGGGGTCGATTTGACTGCCACTCGCTTGGGCAGGCCGTCGAGCGCCGCTTCCGCAAGCAGTCGCCGCGCCTGCGAGCGCGCGAGCAAGGCGTCCAAGTCGGTCGTCTTGCCGAGCGTAATCCGGCGATGCTTGCCGCGATGCCTTAGCCGAACGAACCAGAAATAGTTGCCGCTGGGGCGGACCCGCAATCCGAAGCCCGGAAGTTCGGTGTCCCAGATGCAGTATTCGCTCGTCTCGAGCGGCAACTTCCGGCGTGCGAAATTGCCGTCGAGAAAGGCCCTGCGGCCCCTATTGCGCGTATTGGGGACCATGTGGTCATCAGACATCCCTGAATTGCCGTGAAAAGTCGGGCAATTCCGGTCACTTGGAGGGCACAGATAACCATCGACGGCTACCGATCTGCCAAGCGCTGCATTGAACGCGCGTACTGATTCTATTGCACTTTTTCCCATATTTATACGGCATGCCGTGTTCGGTGTGCTGAACCTCGGGGACTGGAGCTGTTGCCTGCCTTGGATCGCTTCGGCTGATTTGGATACGCCAGGGCCTCCTGCTGGAAGAAGCGGCCTTCTGCCGCAAATGCCTGCCGGCCAACGATAGTGGCGAAGAGCATCAGGAAAAAAAGTCCTCGAAATATCCGGCGGTGTGGTTCTTCACCGCAGGACATTCCAAGGCATCGAGTTCGGCCAGGATGGTATCAAAGGTGAAACGCAAAAGACGGGATAAAGAAGCTGCGGAAAAGGACCTTCAGGCGCGTCGCAAGCGACTACTTGATCTTGAGCGGGAAGAAGCGAGCGCCAGCGCGCCTCTTTGACCCCTCCCATCCTCGACCCTTGGTCGAGTCCACCCGCCGGGCGAAGGGGGTTCGATGCCCCCAGAGCCCGGGCTTCGGCAAAGCAGCAGAAGAAGAAGACGAAGAAGAAGAACGGAAGGCCCCGGCCGAAGCCGGAGCCTTCCGGAACGCGTCACCCGAAGGTGCGCGCGCGCTGCTGCCGTACAGCCTGATCGGCAAGGCGGCGAATGTGCGTCGGCACGCCTGCCTGACGCAGCCGCTGCGCGAGGTTCGCCTGGATGCCCGAGCCCTCTGCGATGATCGCCTCGACCGGGCTGAGCTTGATGATGCTCTCATTGCGGAGGAAGGGTGCGCGCTTGCCCTGACGTTGGTCGGGGACGAAGTGGATGGTGTTGACCATGTTCTTCTGGGCCCATGCTCCTGCCATCGCGTCAACGCCCTTGCGCATCCCGGTCGTCCCCAGAACCATGTTCGGAATGCGCGCCTTGATGTCGTTGAGGATGTCCCAGATCAACTCGAAATCGTGCCAATCCTGCTGACCGCCCGAGACGATCACCAGCGGACCTTCAGGCGTGAACTGCGCCCTGCGATCCTTGGCACGTCCGGCGAGGTAATCGCGGGCCTGTATCTGGCTGGAGGTAACCCCGTTCTTGCTGACCTGTGATCCGCGCGTTGCGGTGAACGGCCGACCCGTTTCGACACGGTAGATGTCGGCGGCGTGATCGCGCATCGCCTCGAGCGCTTCACGGCACCCTTGCAGCGTCTGGCAGAGCTGCTGCGTTTCCTCGAGTTCGACGGCATAGATCTCCGACGGATCGAAGTGTCGGGCCAGCTCACCCAACTTGCGTGCGGCATCGTCTTCCCTGCCTTCGACAAGGCGGGCGGTCATGTGGAAGGAGTTGACCATCCCCCAGGCGAGCTGCTGGGCAAACTCCTCCATGCGCGTGTCTTTAAGGACGTCGAAGATCGTGCCGATCGCCATCTCAAGGGCGCGGCGGGCCATGTCCGGATCGGGCATCTCGGCCGTGACCGGCGCATCGATGATGCTGAGCTTTGCGAGGACGCTGTGCTCAATGAATGCAGCGTCGTAGGCTGCGGCCATTTCTTCGCGCTTATCGGCGAGGTTGATGCGAGCGTTGGCGAGATCGGCGAACGAGTTGAAAGTGGTCATAAGAGCCTCCGGGTCATTGGGATCGTTCCCACCATGGGAACCCCGAAAACCGATCAGTCGGGAGGCGTGCAGTCAGGGACGGCGAGCTTGTCTCGCCGCCGCCATACGGGCGCGGGGGAGCCGATTTTCTGTCGGGTGGCCGGCGCGCAGCGACACGGTCACCCGACAGAAAATTGGGGGGACCGCGATCCTTGACGAGCGCCGGAGACTGATATTTTTCGGCAGGTGTTCCTGTGTGTGGAAGAGACGTTCCCGCCCCGAGGAAGAGAGCCGAAAGCAGGGCCGGTCAGGCGCGCGAGCGCCACGCCGGACCGCCCTTCGGCCCGACCGAGGGTTAATAGCGGGAACACCGCCATTCTTGAAGGCCGTTCTGCGTGGCTGGTCGGCGGATGACGGATCCTCAGGGCGACGATGAAATGCGGCAACAGTTTCCGCCCAACGAGCCAAGACCCTTCAATGGCTCGGAGCTATGGCCCAACGGTGGGACACCTCATTCTCGATTTGCCATTTGATCGATCAGTTCGGTTATGAGGTCCCCTCGGCGGTCTTCCGGAGCGCCTCGATCATGGACGTATAGATTTCGCATTTGGCTAACCGGTAATCGTCTTCGTATGAAACGAAGTTGAGGAAGCGTTTTTTGCCTGGCCTGTCGTGCAGGATGACGGCTGCGAACCAGCATTCCCCGGTATGTCCGATATCGACGCGAGCGTCCTCGCTCTCGAACGAAGCTTCAAGAAACTCGATGACATCATCGTCAGGATCGCTCAGGATGTAGCGCTGGCCGTCTGGTCGTTGAAAAACTTTCATTGAGGCGTCCCTTTCGTCGAGAAGCTCATACGACGAAAGGGCGGCACCCGAAAGGGTGCCGCCCGATCGATCAGAGAAACTGGACGTTTTCAGCGATGATCTCGCAGCCGTAGCGGTCATTACCGTCGGCGTCCTTCCAGTTCGAGTAATGGATGCGGCCGTTGACCGCGAGCAGGTCGCCCTTCGCCTTGTGCTGACGCAGCGGCATCCCCATTCCGTTGAAGACGGTGATCTTGTGAAATTCGGCTGCCTTGAGAGCGTAGCCGGTCTCGGCGTCCTTCTGGACCTTGCCATCACGGATGATCGGACGTTCGGTCACGAGGATCACCTCGGTGATGCGGGTGTCGCCGCGGTCGCGGGCGATCGGATCCTTGGCGAGACGGCCGACGAGGTTGACGATGTTCATTGTAATAGCCTCCACTGTGCCGACGGCTCGTCCGCCGGTGCCCTTATCGAGCCTCGCCGGGAAAGGTGGGACACCGCGCGCCGGCGCGGGGAACCCCGACCATCCTGGGTGGTGCGGGCAGCTCGCTTGAGCGAGCAACACGGCCCGAATGGTCGCGGGTTGTCCCGAACCTCGACCAGAGAGGCATGGGCACTCATCGGCGGATGATCGTTGGCACTGGAGGCTCGTAGCCCGTATGGACATCGACTTCGTCCGGTACAGGCGCGCATCAGATGCTGATCGCTTTCGGGTGCGCTTCAACGATACGGGCATTCTCCGGATCCGGGGGCGACCGATATGCCGGGTTTTTCGCGAATGCATGGCCGGACAGATCTCTGACGGGCTCTCGATGGACGCGATCCATTAAGCTAAACCGCTTCGGCACGGGCGTGCCGCGCCAAAAGACACAAGCGATCCTTGGGCGATCTGCGTGTGGCCGAGGCCATTCGGCGTCATTGAAAGGAAGCCGAAACGGACCGCCGGATGCTTTTTTGCCGGGAACGATCACGGCTTCCCTGTTTGGACTGGCGCATAGGGCTGGTCGGCGACAGCCCAGCTGACAGGTTCTTGGCCGAGCCCTGCAACGAGACGCCATTCACATGCCAGGGGCTCATCGCCGATCACGAGCGCCATGGCCGCCACGCCCATCCGCATTCTCGCTGTTCCTGAAAACAGCATGCAAATGGAAAAGGCCCGCTAGCGCTGGTGCGCCAACGGGCCTTTCCCTTGAGGATCGATTG
>JAZBPE010000240.1:0-22550 GCA_036353345.1 Erythrobacter sp.
GCCCCAAAACGCCTCGCCCGTGGATTTGCCGTTTTCAGCGTGCCGGGAAGCATCCCAATGGCAGCGGAATGCGCTTGGCTGCGGACGTTCGCTTACATGCTCCGCGCGATCAGCATCTTCATGATCTCGTTCGATCCGCCGTAGATGCGCGCGATGCGGGTGTCGCGATACATCCGGGCAATGGGGTAATCGTTGATATATCCCGCGCCGCCGTGGAATTGCAGGCACTTGTCGACTACCTCGCTCTGGAGCTCGGTGACCCAGTATTTTGCCATGCTGGCAGTGGCCACGTCGAGCTTCCCATCGAGCAGTTTCGCGATGCAATCGTTGACGAACACTCGGGCCGCCGTGCCGCGCGCCTTCAGGTCGGCGAGCACGAACTGGGTGTTCTGAAAGTCCCAGATCGTCTTTCCGAAAGCCTTGCGCTGCTTGACGTATTCGACCGTTACATCCAGCGCCTTTTCAATGCCGGTCATGGCGCCCATCGCGATGACGAGGCGCTCCTGCGGCAACTCGCCCATGAGCTGGTAAAAGCCCTTGCCCTCTTCTCCGCCGAGAATGTTGTCGGCCGGAATGAAAACATCGTCGAAGAACAGTTCGGAGGTGTCCTGCGCATCGAGGCCGATCTTGTCGAGCTTCTTGCCCCGCGCGAAGCCTTCTGCGCCTTCGGTCTCCAGCAGCATGAGCGAGATGCCCTTCGCACCTTCGCTGGGATCGGTTTTGGCGACCACGATGATGAAATCCGCGATCTGACCGTTGGAAATCCAGGTCTTGGATCCATTAAGCCGATAGCCGTTGCCGTCCCTCAGCGCCGTGGTCTTGATGCTCTGCAGGTCGGAACCTGCGTCCGGCTCGCTCATCGCGATCGCGCTGACCAGTTCGCCGGTGACGAGTTTGGGAAGGTATTTCGTCTTCTGTTCTTCAGTGCCGTGACGCACGAGGTAGGGCAGGATGATGGTGTTGTGCAGGCTGGCGGCGAAGCCTTCGACGCCGTGCTTGGCTTGGCTGTCGATCACCACCATGTCGTGCCGGAAATCGCCGCCGTGGCCGCCATATTCTTCCGGCACGCTGACGCCGAGAAGTCCTGCTTCACCTGCCTCGTTCCAGAACTCACGCTCGACCTGACCGTCCTCGCGCCATTTCTCGATGCGCTTTTGCGGGGCCTTGTCCTGGTAGAACTTGCCGACCGCATCGGCGAAGATCGAAATTTCCTCGTCTTCCATGAACTCGGGCTGGGGGACGTCGATTACGGGCATATTCTTACTTCCCTTTCCAGTTCGGAGCGCGCTTTTCGGCAAACGCGGCAGCGCCTTCGCGCGCATCTTCAGATACGAATACCGGCGCGATTAGCTGCGCCTGCTTCTCATAGCGCTCATCCATGTCCCAACCGCGCGATTCCTTCAGCACCTGCTTGGACACGCGCACGGCGAGGGGGCCATTGGCAGCGATCTTGGCCGCGAGTGTTTTCGCCCCTTCAAGTGCGGGACCGCCCACCACCTCGTTGATCAAACCGAGTTCGTATGCGCGCATCGCGTCGATGAATTCGCCGGTCAGTGCAAGTTCCATAGCGATACGCTCAGGGATCTGGTCGGGCAGCATCATTACGCCGCCCGCCGCCGCGACAAGGCCGCGCTTGGCTTCGGGAATACCGAACTTCGCATCCTTGTTCGCGACGACGAGGTCGCAGGCGATCATCAGCTCCAAACCGCCAGCAAGCGCGTAGCCTTCGACCGCTGCGATCAGCGGTTTTGCCGGGGGAGCCTGAACGATACCGCCGAATCCGCGCCCTTCGATGCTGGGGCTTTCGCCGCGCAGGAAGCCTTTGAGGTCCATACCTGAACAAAAAGTGCCGCCCGCGCCGGTAAGGATGCCGACGCGCAAGTCATCCTCGGCATCGAGGCGGTCCATCGCTGCCGCTATTCCCTCGGCCGCCGCCTTGGTCATCGCGTTCTTTGCCTCGGGCCGGTTGATGGTGACGATGAGGACGCCGTCCTCCACTTGTGTCAGTACCTGATCTGTCTCGCTCACGCTGTCGCTCCTCTCACATCGTTGACGTTGCCATTCGCAACTGATCGGTTGTGCGCGTGGTGCAGGGGCCTTACGGGAAGGTCAACCGGTAACCGGGCCAATCGCGAGAGGACTTGAGGCATGGCACAGGCATATATTATCGACGCAGTGCGGACCCCGCGCGGCATCGGCAAGCAGGGCAAGGGCGCGCTGGCTGAACAGCATCCGCAACATCTGGCCGCAACTGTCCTGCGCGCGATTGCGGAACGCAACAAGCTCGACACCAGCACCATCGACGATGTGATCTGGTCGGTGTCTACTCAGGACGGAATGCAGTCGGGAGATCTGGGTCGGATGGCTGCGCTCGATGCGGGCTATGACATCACGTCATCGGGCACCACGCTAGACCGGTTCTGCGGTGGCGGCATCACCAGTGTCAGCCTTGCCGCCGCGCAGGTTATGAGCGGGATGGAAGACTGCGTCGTTGCTGGCGGGACCGAGATGATGAGCCTCACGGCGGCGATGACGAAGGAAAAGATGCAGGCGGGGATCAAGCCGCCGATGATGGGAAGCTACAACGAGCGGTTGCAAACCGTGCACCCGCAATCGCATCAGGGGGTCTGCGCCGATGCGATTGCGACGATTGAGGGGTTTACGCGGCAAGAGCTGGATGAGGTCGGCTACCGCTCGCAGCAGCGCGCCGCCGAGGCGATCGGCGAAGGGCGGTTCGACCGTTCGATCGTGCCGGTGCTTGACGATGACGGCACGGTGGTGCTCGACCGCGAGGAATATCCGCGCCCGCAAACGACCAAAGAAGACCTCGGCAAGCTGGAGCCCGCCTTTACGAAGATCGCCGACGTCCCACTCGACCAGGATGGGACGACCTTTCGCGGGCTCGTCAATCAGAAATATCCCGATGTCGAAATCGAGCATTTCCACCATGCGGGCAATTCGTCCGGTGTGGTCGATGGCGCGGCGGCCGTGCTGGTCACCAGCCGCGAATATGCCGAGAAGTACGGGCTCAAACCGCGCGCGCGGATCGTTGCGACGGCGAATATGGGGGATGATCCCACGCTGATGCTGAACGCGCCGGTGCCGGCCGCGAAGAAGGTGCTCGAAAAGGCGGGGCTTGCCCTTGACGATATCGACCTGTTCGAGATCAACGAAGCCTTCGCGGTGGTCGCCGCCAAGTTCGTGCGCGACCTTAAGCTCGACTGGGACAAGGTGAATGTGAATGGCGGCTCGATCGCGCTAGGCCATCCGATCGGCGCGACCGGCTCGATCCTTATCGGCACGATCCTCGACGAGCTGGAGCGCCGCGACCTCAAGCGCGGGCTCGTCACCATGTGTGCGGCCGGAGGCATGGCGCCTGCAATCATTATCGAGCGGATCGACGATTTCGTTGACTGACGCTGTCGATAGCACGGCGGACAACACGCCGGTCATTATCGGGGTCGGCCAATATTCAGAGCGCGTGGATGAACCCGGCTATGAGGCGCTCTCCACCGCAGACCTCGGCGGGCGGGCACTCGTCGCAGCTCTCGCCGATTGCAGCGCGCGCGGTTCGGTAGCCGAAGCGATCGATACGCTCGCGGCGATCCGTGCGTTCGAGATGTCGCGACCGGGCCTCAAGCCCCCTTTCGGCGCCTCGAACAACCCGCCACGCAGTTTCGCTGCCCGCATGGGTGCAAACCCGGCGCGCGCGATCCTCTCCCCCACGGGCGGGCAGTATAATCAGCAGCTGATTGGTGAATTTGCCTCCGCGATTGCCCGTGGGGAAAGCCGGTGCGCCGCGATCGTGGGCGCGGAAGCGATCTCGACCCTTCGGGCGTTGAAGGCAAAAGGCGAAGCGCCCGACTGGTCGGAGGCGGTCAGGGGCGAGCTGGAGGATCGCGGTTATGGCCTCGAAGGCCTGATCGAACCGCAACTGTTCCTGCACGGTGCGACCGGAGCAATCCCGCTTTACGCGCTTGCCGAAAATGCCCGGCGCGCAAAGCTTGGCAAGAACCTCGACGAATATCGCCGCGATATCGGCGAGCTGTTTGCCCCGTTCACGAAAGTCGCCGCCAACAACCCGCATGCTGCCGCACCGGTCGAACGCAGCGCGCAGGAACTGGCGACCATCAGCACACGCAATCGCATCGTTGCCGAGCCATATGCCCGAATGACGGTGGCACGTGATCAGGTGAATCAGGCCGCTGCGGTCATTCTCGCCAGCGCCGGAGCCGCGCGCGCACTCGGCGTGCCCAAGGAGCGCTGGGTGCATATCCACGCCGTTACCGCAGCGACCGAGCGCGAACTCACCGCCCGGCCCGATCTCTCCGCCTGCCCCGCCTCGATCGCCAGCATCGAGGCCGCGCTGGAACGGGCGGGGAAGGGGATGGAGGATATGGCCTTTCTCGATTTCTACTCCTGTTTCGCCATTCCCGTCTTCAACCAGATCGACCATTTCGGGCTTACGCCAGACG
The DNA here is from genome assembly GCA_036353345.1 of Erythrobacter sp. Classification (GTDB taxonomy): domain Bacteria; phylum Pseudomonadota; class Alphaproteobacteria; order Sphingomonadales; family Sphingomonadaceae; genus Erythrobacter. The sequence continues at coordinate 4,476 of JAZBPE010000240.1, forward strand.
ATCCGCGCGGGCTGACACTGACGGGCGGGCTTCCCTTCTTCGGCGGCGCGGGCAACAATTATTCCGCGCACGCGATCGCCGAGGCGGTGCAGCGCGTGCGGGCTTCACGCGGGAAATACGCGCTGGTCGGCGCCAATGGCGGCTGGATGAGTAAATATGCGGCCGGGATCTATGCGACCGACCCGGCCGACTGGTCAGGAGAAGAGCGTTTCGTCCAGCTCCCGGACGCCGATAAAGGCATCGTCCGCAGCGCCGAGCCATTCGATGCGATGACCCTTGAGAGCTACACGATCCATCACCGGAAAGACGGGGCCGAAGCCATCGTCATCGGGCGCAATTCAGCAGGCGAACGGGTTGTCGCGAATGCCGATCTGGGAAACGATATAACCCGATCCGCGTTTGAAAGGGGAGACCCGTTCGGTGAACGCCTCGTGGCGAGGCGTAACGCTGAAGGACGCAACATCGTTCGCGTGGCCTGATTTGCGCGGGTACGCGAGCAAGGCCTGGCAGACCCTTTGACAGGATGGCGAACAGGGGGTATTTAGTTACAAACGTAACTAGTCCGACATGACATCAAGGTGGACCCCATGACCAAGCACGAGACCATCCATTCCGGCGACCTGTTCGAAAACCCCGCCGGTCTTGACGGGTTCGAATTCGTCGAATTCTGCGCCCCCGAAAAGGGTCAGCTGGAGCCCGTCTTCGAAGCCATGGGCTTCACGCGCGTGGCAAAGCACCGTTCCAAGGACGTGCACCTTTGGCGGCAGGGCGGCATCAACCTCATCGCCAATTACGAGCCGAAGAGCGCAGCATGGTATTTCGCGCGCGAGCATGGAGCGTCGGCCTGCGGCATGGCGTTTCGGGTGCGCAATGCCGCGGAGGCTTACGAGCACCTGCTCGCCCAGGGGGCAGAGCCGGTCGCGGTCGAAACCGGGCCGATGGAACTGCGCATTCCCGCAATTCGCGGGATCGGCGGAGCGATCCTGTATCTTGTCGATCGCTATGCCGGAGCAGAGGGCAGGAGCCTGACCATCTACGACATTGATTTTGACTATCTTCCCGATGTCGATCCCTATCCCGAAGGCGCAGGCTTCCACACGATCGATCACCTGACGCACAATGTCTATACCGGGCGAATGAAGTACTGGGCCGACTATTACGAACGTCTGTTCAACTTCCGGGAAATCCGCTTCTTCGACATAAAGGGCGAATATACCGGCCTTACCTCAAAAGCGCTGACCGCGCCCGACGGCAAGATCCGGATTCCGCTCAACGAAGAAGGCGAAGGCGGCAAGGGTCAGATCGAAGAGTTCCTCAAGGCCTTCAATGGCGAGGGCATTCAGCACATCGCGCTCATTTGCGACGACCTTCCCGCATGTTGGGACCGGCTGAAGAATTACGGCGTCCCCTTCATGACAGCGCCGCCCGAAACCTATTACGAAATGCTTGACGAACGCCTGCCCGGACACGGAGAGAATACCGAGGAGCTCAAGATGCGCGGCATCCTGCTCGATGGCACGATCGAAGGGGGGCAGCCGCGCCTGCTCCTCCAGATCTTTGCCGAAGCGCAGGTTGGCCCGGTCTTCTTTGAATTCATTCAGAGGAAAGGCGATGACGGCTTTGGCGAAGGCAATTTCAAGGCGTTGTTCGAAAGCATGGAGCGCGACCAGATCCGCCGCGGCGCGCTCGACGTGATCGACAAGGAACCGGCCGAGTGAACGGTGCCGCCGAGCCGCACGCCGAGGCGCACCCGGTGAAACTGGGCGGTGTCCACCATGCTGCCTATCGCTGTCGCGATGCCAAGGAGACGGTGGAATGGTATGCCCGCGTGCTCGGCATGGAATACACCACCGCCTTCGCTGAAGACCACGTGCCGTCCACCGGCGCGTACGATCCGTACATGCACGTCTTCCTCGATGCGGGGAATGGCAACATCCTCGCCTTTTTCGAACTGCCCAACCAGCCCGACATGGGCCGTGACGAGAATACGCCCCAATGGGTGCAGCACCTCGCCTTTCGCGTACCTGATGAAGACGCGCTACTGGCGGCCAAGGCTCATGTGGAAAGCGAGGGGATCAAGGTTCTGGGCCCCACCCATCACGGCATCTTCAAGTCGATCTATTTCTTCGACCCGAACGGCCACCGCGTCGAACTCGCCGCCGATATCGGGACCGACGAGCAATATGCCGAATTGAAGCGCGTGGCCCCGCTGATGCTCCAGGAATGGAGCGAGACGAAGAAGGCGCCGCGTCATGCCGACTGGCTCCACGAAGCCGCGCGCGAAGCGCATGAACAAAGCTAGCCTTTGATCAGGCGTTCGGGTGCGCAGCAGTCGCCAGTCATGTTGAAGCCGCGAGCGTTCCGGAAGGTGAAGCGCTTCGCATTCGTGTTGCCAGCGCCAGAGCCAGTAACGCCGGGATCAGCCACGCAATACGCCCCTGATAACGATCGACCGGGGCGGATAACCCTCCAAAGATCGCTGCATTGATAATAAGCGCAAGTGCAAGGATCGCCGCGGCCTCGACATAGATTGGTGCGACGCGCCCGGTGATGATCGCGCCAGCAAGCAGGATCGCCGCTGCAAGCGTTGCCCAAGGGACGACCATATCGAACATGGCAAATCCCGCAGGTTTGTCCACCTGCACATCGGGTGAGATGAGACCCGTCAAATCCATAGCGGACTGTTCGGGTCGCAAGGGGTATAACTGATCCGTCCCGATGGTGAAAACCTGCCGCGTCGCATTGCCGAAGATCGCGCCGGTCTGCTCGGCCGGATAGCGCTTGAAGGCTTCCCACAGGATCGTGAGTTCCTCTTCACGCACGCCATCGATCTGGGCATCGCTCGCCGTGCCGAACTTGTCGTTGGTCCAGAGGAAGTCGCTGATATTGTCGGGCATCGTCTCAAAGATCTCGCACATTGTGTAGCCAGCCTCGGGACAGACATCGTCGAGATACCAGCGAGCCGGACCATCTTCGAGCGATCGTGCGAGCATGATCGGCAGGCGTTTGGGCGCAGGGCTCGCTTCGTGCGTTGCGACGACACCGGCCGTCATGTTGAGCGCTAGCGCGGCCAGCACGGGCGCTATCGTCAAGATCAGCGCATTGCGTGTAAGCGAGCCCCGCACCGCCCGCCAGGCCACCACGGCGCCCGCCAGCCCGATAGAAAGCGGAACGTTGCCGTAATGTGTCGTGATCGCACCGATCGTAAGCATGAGGAGGGCAATGCGCTGCCAGGCTCCCAGCTCCTCGATGCGCCGCGCCATGCAGACATAGTAGATCACCGGGATGGCCCCAAGGATATCAGGCATTGCGTAGGACACAAACCACGGCAGGCTCGAGCCAAGCGCGACGAAGGCAAATCCTGCCAGAAGTGCGGGCCGGTGCGAGCGGTCAAGGGGCGGCACAAGCGCGAAGAACGCCCATAACACCGCCGCGCCCTGCAACAGGCACAGCAAATAGAGGCCCAGCGGGCTTGCTCCGGTCAGATAGGTATACACAGCGTATGGCAAGGAGCGCACCATCATGCCGGCCCGCAAATCTGCATTGCCCGTCAGGTTGGTCCCCGCCCCCTCTATCTCAAACGGCTGGCCTGACAGATAAGCGGCGATCTTGTTGCCCCGCTCCCAATAATAATACGTATCGTTATAATAAAGCGGCCCATCGGCCAGCAGCATTGGCCAGAAGAGGACAATTGCCACGAGCAGTGCGACAGCGGCGCCCTTCATGCTGAGGTAGGGCGCGGCCGTCACCCGTGGCTCGCCAAGACGGGGTGAAGCGGGTGGCGTCATACGCTGCGCCCGCCCCGCTCCGCGCGGAACGCGGCAACATAGCCAGATACCATCGCCACCTGGCTCAAGCCGACCAGAATGGTTTCGAACACGGGGTGCGTGCCTCCATGGCGGAAAGGAGATGTGAGCATACCCAGGTAGAAACGCGCGCCTTCGAGTTTGGGGCGCTCGTCGGCTCGCTGGTCCATGGCCAGATGAAGCGTGCGCGCCCCGCGACCGTAATTGCTGTGCTGGCGCCAGAATGAGCCAAGCGCGAGTTCGTGCGCATGGGCAACCACGGCGCCCGGAGCATAGACCAGCGTACCGCCGGCGTCGCGCCAGCGTATGCCGAAATCGCGATCTTCAGCGGCGGCCCGCGCGAAGCCGGTGTCGAACCCGCCGAGGTCAAGGAAGTCTTGCCGTCGGCAACAAATATTGTTCGTCGTGAAGAACGCCATGTCACTGTCGGTCGCATGGTAGAAGTCATAGAGAAACGAGCACAGGGCCTGGCTTGCGGCGGAATAAGGGTTGCCGGGCAAGGCGTTGATGACGCGGCCCCCCACCATGCGGCCTTCAACCCCGCCTTGCGCCGCGGCAAGCTCGCGTGCCCAGTCCGGCTCTGGTTCGCAATCATCGTCGATAAACAGGAGCAGGTCGTATCCCTCAGCCTCGCGCGCTCCGCGATTTCGCGCTCCCGCCGGGCCGGTATTCTCCTGGCGCACCAACGTAACATGGCCAAACTTTGCGCAAATGTCTGCAACCGGCTCGGCGCCGCCATCATCGATCACCACCACTGGCCATGGCCCCCCTTCAAGCTGCGCAAGCCGCTCAAGACAACGCGCCAGTTCACGCGGACGGTTGTAGGTCGGGACGATGATGCATGCATTGGACGCGCCATAGCCGACATCGCGATCGGGCGGCGCATTCTGCGAAGTCTGCGCACGGTTTTGTTCGGCCTTCAGATGCACGTTGCGCCTCGTTTGGTATGCTCCAGCCGGCGTGTCCGGTCCTAAATCATCGCCGCGTCCCGCACACCTCCCGATGCGCACTTCGCAAATAACCGGTCTGGCTCGGTCTTGTCGATCTCACTCGGTTCTGCAAGAGACTTGATATGAGCGAAACCGATATACGCGAGCGACCGGTTGGCAACGGCAAATCGTTGGTCGTCATCGGCGGAGGACCGGCTGGACTAACGGCCGCCTACGAAATGCAGCGTCACAGTCGGAATTACCGGCCCCAGGTGTTCGAAGCGGGAGACCTGGTCGGCGGGATCGCGCGCACCGAAAGCCATAAGGGCTATCGCTTCGATATTGGCGGGCACCGTTTCTTCACGAAGGTCGAGGAAGTCGACGCGATGTGGAAGGAAGTGCTGGGCGACGAGTTCATCACTGTACCCCGGCAGAGCCGCATCTATTATCGCGGGCGGTTCTTCAGCTACCCACTCAAGATAATGAACGCGCTCACCAATATCGGAATATACGAAAGCGCCCGCATTCTCCTCAGCTATGCGAAGTGGCGCGTGCGTCCGCATCGGCAGGAAGACAGTTTTGAGGAATGGGTCATCAATCGTTTCGGCGGGCGGCTCTACATGCACTTCTTTCGCAGCTACACAGAGAAGGTCTGGGGCATCCCGCCCTCGCAGATCCGGGCGGACTGGGCTGCGCAGCGCATCAAGAACCTCTCGCTCACCAAGGCGGTGATTAACGCTATTTCCGGCGCCAACGACACGGCGAGCCTGATCGAGGAGTTTCAGTACCCACGGCTTGGCCCCGGCCAGATGTGGGAAATGACCGCTGATCGGATCGAAGAGCAGGGCGGATCGGTCGAACGCGGCGTGCGAGCGGTGCGCGTGCTGCGCGAAGGCAACCGGGTGACCCATGTCGAGATCCGCGACCGGAAGGGGGAAACGCGGCTGGTCGCAGCCGATGAAGTCATTAACACGATGGCGCTCGCCGATCTGATCGACGCCTTTGACCCTCCGCCGCCCGATCATGTGCGCGAAGCGGCAGCGAAGCTGCGTTACCGGGATTTTTTGATCGTCACGCTCATTCTGAAGCGCGCCGATCCCTTCCCCGACAACTGGATCTACGTGCACTCGCCCGATGTGCAGGTCGGGCGGATCCAGAATTTCCGCGCCTGGTCCCCACACATGCTGCCCGATCCCGACACAGCTTCGATCGGGATGGAATATTTCTGCCAGGAAGGCGACGGGTTGTGGACCAGTTCGGCTGCCGAACTGCGCGCTCTGGCGACCCGCGAACTGGCTGAGCTGGGCCTTGCCGAAGAAAGCGAAGTCATTGATGCGGCGATCATCCGTCAACCAAAGGCCTATCCGGTCTATGATGGCGAGTACAAGGACGCGCTGGATGTGATCGAGGACTGGATCAGGGGGCTGGAAAACTTTCAGACCGTCGGGCGCAATGGCCTGCACCGCTACAACAACCAGGACCACTCGATGCTGTCGGCCATGTATGCCGCGCGCAATATCCTTGGCGAAGACAACGATGTCTGGAACGTCAATGTCGAGCGCTCCTATCACGAAGAGTTTGAGCTCGATAAGGATCGGAAAGCCGCCGCCTAGTTTCGCTCGTGCTAGCTGTTCGCGCGAGCGTATGCGTAGCCCAGGCATGCCGACAGGTAATGTACCCACAGAAGCGGTACGGCAAGCGCCGCTTCGCCCCAGCCGCATTCGCGCTGCATCATCTGGAGGAAGCTCGCATTCGCGGTAATCAGCACCGCGAAGGCAGCAAAGATGCCTAGTGCGCCTGCGAGGGGATACGCGATCATCAGAGCAAGGCTCGCGATCGAGCCGAGTACCGAGAGCCCCGAAATGCGCCCGCGCCAGCCGAGATTGAGCGCGTAGCTGGATGCCTTGCCGATGTTGGTGCGCAACAGCCGGGTCCAGGGAATCGCGCGGTGAATCATGTCGGTGTGGAACATGCTGGACAGCGTCCAGCGCTTCAGATGCTTGCCCTGCATCGACGGGTCGAGCCAGATGCGTTGCCCATCGGCATGCAGTTCCAGCCCGAGCTTGACGTCCTCCATCATGCGCTGACCGCTGTCGAAGCCGCCGACCTGATTGAAGGCGTCGCGCCGCACGGCGCCGCAGCCGGTCCAGAAGGTGACCGCCTCGCCTGCCGATTCGATGTGAACATGGCGGTGCAGGAGGTTGCGGAAACGGCTGACCGGCGAGGTGCATTCGGGACGATTGTCATAGCTGCCGAAGACCGCAGCGTAGTCCGGCCGGCTTTCGAAAAAGACCGCAAGGCGCGAGCGGCTGTCCGGTGCGATCACGACATCGCAATCGACGAACAGCAGGATGTCGGCATTGCTCGCGCGTGCACCGACATTGCGCGCCTCAGCCGGGCCGCAATTGGTCTCCATGGTAATCGGTTCGATACCAAGCGCGCGGACTTGTTGCGCGGTGGTGTCGGGGGAGCAGTCATCCACAACGATAATGTTGCGCGCGTCGAAGCCTGCGGAAAACAGCCCTTCGATGCATTTCTCGATATAGCACTGCGCCTTGTAGGCGGGAACGATCGCATCGATCGACAAGCTGGCGGGCGACCGTTCAGCATGAAGCAGATCGTTGCCCTCGGATTCGGGCCATTCGACAGGATACATCGAATTCAGCACGGGTCTCCGTCGGTTTGAAAAATCGTCAAAAAGCGAAAGAACACACTTCCCAACGCAATGGTTACGAAAAGGTTCTCGGTAAACCCTTATACTGTTTCATCGCGTAACACGTGGAAACCCTTAGGCATAGTGGCGGGTGCGCCAGAGCGAGCCTCATATACGATTGGCGCCGCGTTCCAGAAGATAGACCTGGCGGCCACCATCGGCGAGTGAGGTAACAACGATGCGGCGCCCATCGGGGGAAGGGCAGGGGTGTAGGTCACAGCGCAAGGCCCCGCGCGCCGGAACGTGGCCTGCAAAGCGCGCGATCCGCGCCACCGCAGCGGCGCCTGCCTGGTCCCCGGTGCGGTAGTGGAGAAGGTCGACCGTCTCGGCATAGGGCGTGTCGAACACCGCTTCGCTCAACACATCGCTCGAACCAGGCGGAAGGTGGCGCAGATGGACGTTCTGGCGGATCAAACCGGGGGCAAAGACCTGCGCGCTGGCAACGCCCGCGTCGCGGTCAGCGAGGATGATGGCCTGCCCTGTCCGCCAGCCATAAAGTGTGCCAGAATTCAGCCAGATGACATGGGAAAGCCCGCGGCCGAGCACCCGCACATCACGCCCATCGGAGCGAATCGTAAGACTAACGCTTTGCGCGTCGGACCAGTTGCCTCCGATGCGCCGCCAGCGCAGCTTGACGGTGAAGCGATTGCCATCGGGCGAAAGCTTCAGATGGTTGAGCCAATAGACAACGCGGCCTGCCCGATGCCACGCACGCTCTATCAGGCTCGCGCGCCGCAGATAGACGGCGCGAATGCGCGCGATCGATATCAGCAGAACCGGCGGTCCGCTCTCATCCAGGCACCACACGCCATTGTCGCGCGGGGCCGGTTCGAAATCGGGCATCGCCTCGCCCGTTGCATAGCCATAGCCGGGGCGGAGATGTTCGAGCCGCCGCATGTCGAGCCCGTAGAACACGTGCCCCTCCGGCGCGGCTGCATAAACCGTTCGCGGCAGATCGCGCTGCTCGCCGCTGTGCGTATCGACGATCCGCGCGTGGAAGCGCCCTTTGGTCCGCGTGTTGAAAACGATCCGCTGCGACCCCGCGATCCACTGCGCCATCGGGCCCTGCTGCCAGCTCCAGGCGGTGCTTGTGGCGAGCGGGGTAAAGGTGCGATCACCATCGATATCGACAACGCCGATGTCGATCGCGTCCTCTGGCCGGATGTCGCGGCCCTGCATGGTCATCCGGTGCAGTACGAGCCGGCGTCCAGCCGTGTCGAACACCGGGAGATCGTAATAGCTGTGCGCATGGAAGCGGCCCGCTTCGCTGCCACTGGTGAGCTGCGTGCAGCGCCAGCCGCTCACGCCGGTTCACCCAGCAACGTTCGGCGAGCCCGGTAGGCAAGGTTCATAAGCGCCCCCCGGCGGCGCATCCGGGTGAGCTGGCGCGGCCAGCTCTCTCGCGGGAATGAGATCCGCTCGGTTTCGACCTCATCCAGCGCGATGCCATCGTTGCGCTCGAGATATCTGAGCTGGCGCGCGCCATATTCGCGCCCCGCAGCGCTCACCCCCGGCGTTGCGAGCCGGATCTTGAGTGAATGGATCAGCCGGTCGGTCCAGTGATAGTGGTTGACCCGCGTCGGCACGGCAAAGCGGAACGCAGGCGCATCCAACAGCGCAAACTGGCCAAGAGAGGCGCCGTAAAGCCAGCCGAGACCTGGTACAGGCAGCGGATCATGCCCGCCGCGCCGAGGCTGGACGCACCCGCGCATCGCCATCACCTTGACCGTCGAATGGCGCGTATGGTGCGCGCCTGCTCCCCCGACCACATCCATCGCTGCCGCGCGGAGGGGAAACTGATCCCCGAGCGGTCGATCGGCGTTAACCGCGGCCAACCGTCCGCCCGGCGCCAGGCGATCGATGAACGGTCCCTGCACGACATCGACCGCCATTGCTTCACAACGAGCGAGGAAGCGGGGCAGGTCTTCGGGATATTCGTGGAACTCATCGACATCTGCGCTGATGACCCAGTCCTCCGCCACACAGTGACGCGCCTGCACCTCACGGCGCTTTTCCCACATGGCTTCGGACGTGTAGGGCGCAATCCATTCTTCGACCACTAGCCCGCGCTCTTCGGCAAATTGGCGGGCTTGAGAAAGGCGCGCGCTGGCCTCGTCGCAGGTGTTGAGGATCGCAATCATCGAGCCATGCGCAATGCCAAGCCGCCGATAATGTTCGACGAAATGCGCCAGCAGCGCTAGGTCGTGCTCCACTCCGATGCATGTGATCAACTTCATCGTCTTGAGCCTGTCGGGGCCAATCGCAGCCCGTGCGCTGTTCCTTGACTGCCGCTTTGCGAAAGGGGCGTAGGGTGATCCGTGCTCGCTAGGCAAGGGGCCACGCATTCGCGCCATCGAACCATACCATGACCGCTAGCGACCCTCATGTGCCTATCAAAGGTCCGGTTGCCGTATATCGCGCGGTGCTGGAGCTGATTGCGCCAGAACGCCGCCCCGCCTTCTTCGCACTGGTGGTCTGCATTATCGTTATGGCGGGTTTCGATCTGATCGGCGTTGCGGCCATCCTGCCATTCCTCAGCGTCCTTTCGGACCCGGCGAGTGTCACGCAAGGGTGGGTGGGGCGCCTATACGATGTCACGGGTTTTGCCGATAGCGAAGATTTCCTGATTGCGTTCGGTGCCGCGGTGTTCGCGCTGATCCTCATCAGCGTGGTGATCCGCGCGCTGGTCTATTACCTCACGACCCGGTTCATCCGCGCGACCACGCAGCAGCTCGCCATGGACCTTCTCGCGCGGTATCTCTCGCGCCCCTACGAATATTACCTCGGCAAGAATTCGGCCGAGATCGGGAAGACCTTGCTGGCGGAGGCGCTGTATGTGGTCAATCACGCTATCGCGCCTGCCATTCGCCTGATTGCGAACCTGGCCGTGATGGCGGCGCTGTTGCTTCTGCTGATTGCGATCGAGCCAGTAGGTGTGCTTGTCGGCGCCGGGCTTCTCGGCGCCGCGCTTGCGCTGATTTATGGCGGGCTCGGACCGGTTCTCGAACGGGCTGGCGACCGGCGCCTGCAAGCCTCCGAGGACCGGTTCCGCATCACCAATGAAGCGATGGGCGGGATCAAGGAGATCAAGCTGCGCGGGTTGGAGCGAGCCGTGCTGGAGCGCTTTCGCGGACCTTCGGACCGGATCGCCAGCAATCAGGCGAAGATCAGCCTGTATTCGAATGTGCCGCATTACCTCATCGAGGGCTTGTGTTTTGGCGGAATGATCGCCTTCGTCCTCTATCTGCTGATGCACGGGGGCGGCGGGATCGATGCGGCATTGCCGGTGATTGGCCTGTTCGCCTTTGCCGGGATCAAGCTCATTCCGGTGGCAAAGGAGGTCTATACCGATGCGTCGCTCCTGCGCGCAAACACTCCGGTGCTGGCGAATTTGCGCGCCGATCTTGCCGGGGGTGCGGCGCTTCCAGCAAGCGATGATAGCGCGTCCATAGGACTTGCCTGCGCTATCCGGCTGGAGAACATCGCCTACACCTATCCCGGCGCTGCCAGGCCTCTGTTCGACGGTCTGACGCTGGAGATCGCGGCGGGGAGCGCGGTGGGAATCGCGGGGCCGACGGGGTCTGGGAAAACGACGCTCGTGGACCTGATCCTGGGACTGCTGCGCCCTGATGCGGGGCAGATCAGCGTGGATGGCGTACAGATAACCGAGGACAACCGCCGAGCCTGGCAGCGCTCCATCGGCTATGTGCCGCAAAGCGTATACTTGTCCGACAGCAGCATTGCGGCGAATATCGCGTTCGGAACTGCGGCGGGTGCGATCGATGGAGCTGCGGTGGAACGCGCCGCACGCGCCGCGGCTCTCCACGATTTCGTGATGACCCTTCCCGAAGGCTATGAGACGATAATCGGGGAAGGCGGCGTGCGTTTGTCGGGGGGGCAGCGCCAGCGCATCGGTATCGCTCGCGCGTTGTATGGGGATCCGCAATTGCTCGTGCTCGACGAAGCGACCAGCGCGCTCGACACAGTGACCGAGCGCGCCGTGGTCGAAGCGATCGAGCGGTTGGGGGGCGCGAAGACGCTAATTATCATTGCGCACCGCCTTTCCACGGTGGAGCAGTGCGACCGCATCCTGGTGATGAAAGACGGCCAGATCGAGGCTGCGGGCACATTCGACGAGCTCGCGCGTGATAGCGTCACCTTTGGCGATCTTGTAAACGCGGGCTGAGATGCGGATCGTTCATTTGTGGATCATCGCTTGATCGCCGCGGGGCTTTTCCGTGGCACCGGTTTTGCACTGCGGCTGTGGAGCGAGGCGCGCGCTTATGCCTTGCATGCAGGCATCGTTCTGGCCGCCTGCCTGTGCGTGTGGTTCGTGCAACGCCACCACTTCTTCGTGGGCGATCAGCCCTTGCTGCACCCGGCCATTCTTATCCTGATCGTGGTGGCGCTCTCGCCGATCCGCTCGCGCGATGTGGCCCGCCCGCTGCTGATCACGCATCGCACTGTGTTCCTGCTCTTCACCGCCTATTGGGCAGTGAGCTGGCCCGCAGTTTCCGAAAGCTACTGGGCGGGCGATGCCTATGCCCGGTTTCTCTATGTCGAAGCGCGCTGGGTGGCAGTTGCCGCGGGTATCCTTGCCATGTTCCGCCCCGGCTTTGGCATCGTGCCTGTCGCGCTGATGGCGTGGAAAAAGCATCTGATGGCCGCGCAATTCGGCTTTTCGCTCAATGCGACCGACTATTACCCGGTTGCCGAGCTGTCGCTCTACATGACCTTCGCTATCGGGACCGCCGCTGCCGGAGCGGGGCTGTCCCGGCGGATGCGCTGGCGCGAGGGCTGGAGCCCGGCGCGCGCCTGGTCGCTGGGCGACGCAGGCTTTCTCGGCGCCTTTGCGATCCACATGGCGAACTACTTCTATTCCGCCGTCGCCAAGATGACTTTGCCGGGTGCGGGGCCACTGACATGGATAATGGAGAACGAAACCCACGATATCATGATGGCGACCTGGGCGATCGGGCTGGGGCCTTTGCACCAGACCGGAGTGCTCGCGGTGGCGGGGCACGAATTCATGGCGAACCTTACGCAGCCGGTCAACGCGATCACCGTGCTCGCTCAGTTGGCGGGCATCGTATGCCTGCTGCGGCTACGCTGGGCGATGGCGATGACGGCCATCTACGATGCCCTCCATGTGATTGTCTTCGTGACCACCAGCATCTTGTTCTGGAAGTGGATGACGCTCAATCTCGGGTTGCTGATCGCGCTCGGCCATTTGCGAAAGACCCACGCACCGGACCGCGGACCGCCCTGGCCGCTCGTGGTGATGTCGATTGCTGTCCTCATCCTGTCGCCGCTAATCTTTCGTGTTGCGTGGCTCGGCTGGTTCGATACCGGAACCCTCAACCGCGTGACCGTAGAAGCGGAAATGGCCGATGGGCGCCGCCTTGCTATTCCGAACACGTACTTCCTCGAAGGTTCGGCGCAACTGACCAAATCGGTCATCGGTTCGCCGTTCGAGGGGCATTTCGACCGGATCGGCGTCTTTGGCAAAGCGGACCGCGGATACAGGCAGATGCTGAAGGCCAATGCCTGCGAACTCCCCGTAGCTCCCGTCAGCGGCCTGTCCAAAAGCTTTGCGCGCGATCCCCGGCTGGAGCGCTACTTTCGTTATCACCATGATCATATTCTGGCCCTGAGCGCGGACGGTCGCCGACCCAATACCTGGCTGTTCCCGCATCACAACTGGTCGAACCCGGCGCTCTATCGCGAATTCTCGCGCGTTGAGGTGGCCGATATCCGCGCCTATCACTACATCGTCGAAAGCATCTGCTTTGGCTATGATGGCGATGGCGGTGTCGCCGAAACCGTCCTGCTCAGAGGAAGCCATGAAATCCCAGTCCAGCGACAGCCCTGATGTTTCCGGTCCATGGCTTCTCTACGATGGGGAGTGCCCGTTCTGCGCAGCCTATGTCAGGATGGTCCGCTTGCAGGAAGCGGTGGGCAAGGTGCGCCTGATCGATGCGCGCGAAGGCGGCCCGGAGCTGGCCGAGGTGCGCGCCGCCGGGCTCGATATCGATGAAGGCATGGTGCTTAAATATGATGGAGTGCTGCATCATGGCGATGATTGCATCCACGTGATCTCGCTCCTCACCACTCCGTCGGGCGCGTTCAATCGCCTCAATGCCTGGGTGTTTCGATCCCGCCGACGTTCGAAGCTGCTCTATCCCTGGCTGCGCGCCGGAAGAAATACCGCGCTGAAGCTTATCGGGCGCAGGAAGATCGGCGAGGCTGACGCCGGAGCGCCTGGCTGACATGGCAAGCGAGGCAATGACCATCGCGCGGACAAGCCGCGTTAGCACTGGACAACCCTTTCGTTTCGCGCTGCTGTGCCACCAGCGCAGCGGCAGCAATGCGCTGTCGGCCATGCTCGTGCGAGAAGAAGGCGTGAAGCTGTACGGTCAGCTATTCAATCCCTTCCTCGAATATGGCTGGCGCAATCTGCGCCATGGTTTCGGTCGCTACATCCCCCATCCCGAGGCGCTGCGCCATTTCGGGAGTTTCGACCTGCCGCGCTATGTCTGGGAGCGCCGGATCGTCGCTGCGTTGCCATGCGAACACGACCTGGCGCGCTACATGAACCGCTTTTACGACGCCTATCGCGAGCCCGGCCTCACCGCGCTCGGCTTCAAGTTGCATGACTATCAGTTGAGCGATAGCGATCTGGCGCGCATTGCTACCAGACATGTCGACGGAACCGTCATGATGTGGCGGCGCAATCGGCTCAAGGCTGCGGTCTCCTGGGCCTATGCGGTGCGCACCGACGTCTGGAGCCGGAAGACGGGGCAGGGGGCCAAACAGCCCGCCCTGGACCTCGACATCGCGGAAATTGGCTGGTTCATCGATAAGACCCGCGCCGAAGTCGATAAATGGCGCGAAGTGCTTGACCGCAGCGGTGCGAACTGGATCGAAGCCACCTATGAAGACCAGGTGAAGCCGCGCGACCTCGAAGGCGTCTATCGCTTCCTCGGCCTTCCCTACGAAGGCAAGCCGGAATTCGCGACCCGCAAGCTTGCCGACGCGAAATACGCCCATGTGACGAACGCCGATGCGATCGAGCGGGCGCTCGGCTCGGCCGAGAACGGCTACCTGTTCGAATGACGCGCTGACGGGCCGGGTATGTGCGGGATCACCGGATGGGTATCGGCAACGCGCGCGGTCGTACGGCCCGAATTCGAGGCCATGACCGATCGCCTCGCGCATCGTGGGCCGGACGGGCGGGGTACGGCCTATTATCGCGATGGCCGCGTGGCGCTCGGCCACCGCAGGCTGGCGATCCAGGATCTCTCGCCCGCAGGCGCGCAGCCCATGGTGCTGAAGGATGAGGCGGCAGGCATGCACATCGTGCTCACCTTCAATGGCGAAATATACAATCATCCCGAACTGCGCCGCGAGCTTGAAGCAGGTGGAGCGCGTTATCGCACCCGCTGCGATGCCGAAACAATCCTTCACGCCTATTCCCGCTGGGGCCCGGATGCGGTCCAGCGCTTGCGCGGTATCTTCGCCTTCGCGATCTGGGACGAGGCGAAGGGCGAGCTGTTCGGCGCGCGCGATCATCTCGGGGTCAAACCGTTCTATTGCGCTCAGCTGGGCGACGATCTCGCCTTTGCGTCGCAAATTTGCGCTTTCGATGCGCTGAGTGGCTTCACGCGCGAGATTGCGCCAGCCGCGTTCGCCGACGCGCTGCGTCATGGCGTCACGACAGGCGAGCGCGCGATCTATCGGGGCACTTCGCGCCTGCTGCCCGGCCACTGTTTCCTCTGGCGCGCAGGAGAACGCCGCACCTGGCGCTATTGGTCGCCGCCGCGCCATCCCGACATCGCGGATCCGGTGGAAGCGCGCGGCGCGGTGGAAACGTGCCTGGCCGAGAGCGTTACCGGCCAAATGCTGGGGGACGTCCCAGTGCATACGCTGCTGAGCGGCGGGATCGACTCAAGCCTAACCACCGCCATCGCCGCCGAGGAGCCCGAACGGATCGGAAGCGCATTCACGCTCGGCTTCGACAATCGCGCTTTCGACGAAAGCAGCCACGCCTGCGCAGCCGCGACGGCGATCAGATGCGAGCATGCGATCGAAAGGTTGCGTGCTGATGAAGCGCAGCGCGTTCTCGATCAGGCGGTCGCGGCGTTCGACGAACCCTATGGCATCGATTCCGCGCTGCCGATGGTCGCGATTGCCGACCGGATGGCGCAAAGCGGCGTCAAGGTAGTGCTTTCGGGCGACGGCGCCGACGAACTTTTCGCCGGCTATCGCCACTACGACGCTCTGGCCGAGCATTACGCAAACCATGGCCGCGCCACCGCAAATGCCCGATCCGCGAGCGCGCTTGGCATCTTGCGCGGCGTCCTTACCGGCGGTTTTTCCCCGTTCCCGACCTATACCGCGCATAATGGCTGGTTTGGCGAAACTGCCTTTCGCGCAGTGAGCGGACCGCGCCTCGCTGAATATCGCGCCGATGCTTACGAGCGCGAACGCACCGTTTTCGACACCCGTCGCGGACCTGTCGATGCCGCCCGCCGCGCTGACCTTGCGTCATACCTGCCGGACGAAATTCTGGTGAAAGTGGACCGCGCGACCATGGCGTTCGGGATCGAGGCGCGCGTGCCCTTGCTCGACCACCGGCTGGTCGAGCTAGCGTTCCGCATCTCCCCTGCGCTTCACCACGACCGCGGCGAGCGAAAGGCCGTGCTGAAAGGCGCAGCGGCGCGCTGGCTCCCGCAATCGATCCTGACAGCGCGCAAGAAGGGCTTCAGCCTTCCGATCGCCGACTTCTTTCTCTCCGGGCCCGAAGACGAACGCCGCATTCTCGCCGAGATAGCGGCCGGGCCCTTGGTGCGGGAGGGCTGGCTGCAGGGCGAGCGGCTTGAAGCGGCAGTGGCGCGTGCTGAATATCGGGCGGGCGCGGTGCTGCAATTGCTGCTTCTCGATCGCTGGTATCGCCACTGGGCGCGGGGAGCGGGTGCGGCATGACACCGCGCATCAGCGTCCTCGTCGCCGCCTATAACGAAGCGGCACACATTGCCGAGGCGTTGCAATCGGTGTTCGATCAGGAAATTGCCGGAACCGAGATCATCGTCGTTGATGATGGCTCGCGCGATGACACTGCCGCGATTGTCGAGAGGCTCGCCGCGCGTGCGCCGATGTCGGTGCGTCTGGTTCGAGACCAGGCGAACCGAGGCCTCGCCGCCGCCCGAAACACAGCACTTGCGACAGCGCGGGGCGAGTTCGCGGTGCTTCTTGACGGCGATGATCGCTTTGGTGAAGGGATGCTCGCGCACCTTCTTGCTTGCCTTCACACCACCCCTGTCGGCACGCTGGTGTTTCCCCGCCACCAATGGATCGCTGCAGACGGCTCGCCCCTGCCGCTGAAAAGCGCGCCGCCGGATGGACCAGTTGCCTTGCGCGACATCGTGCTTGCCAACCCGATCCATTCCGACAGCGGCGCCATGGCCCGTCGCACGGATTTGCTAGCGGTGGGCGGCTTCGACGAAAGATTAACCGGATATGTCGGAGCTGATTTCTGGATCCGTTATGCGCTCACCCATGGGAACAAGGCGATCCGAGCCGAGCCAAGAGTGACGGTGCTCTATCGCCGCCACGATGGCCAGATCACCGCGAACTGGCGGCGCATGGACCGCAACTGGCGCATTCTCTCTGACAAGCTTGGCTGCGAGCACGCCGTCGCCTTCGCTCCCATCCGACGCCGTGCCCTCGCGCGCCATCGGCTGTTTTGCGCGCATATTGCCTACCGCGCAGGCGAGTATGGAGCGGCGCGGCGCTTTATTCTTCAGGCCTCCCTCGCCGAGCCGAAGCTGCTTGTAACCCATGCCGAGGCGCGCGTGCGCTGGCTGGCTTGCCTCGCCAGCCTGCTTCCAACAGCAATCCACCATTCGTTGCGCCAAAACTACGAAGCGGATCGAGAGCTGCAAAGCGAACCTTGCGGATAGCGACGAAACAGCGAACCGCCTAACCATGGCGCTGACCTTGCCTGATGCGAACAGCAATATCGCAACCGTGGAGAACCAGCATTTGGGCAAGAAGCCCGGACGGAGGGTCTCGGGAGGGGATGGGGCAAACGTACAGAGTTTGATGGTTGCGGCTTGAACGCGTTGATTCTCAACGGTAAAGCGGCGGAGAACTGGGGCAGCCATCTAATCCAGCTGGTGAGCAAGCTGACGACGGTGGCGATCCTGTTCTTCGGCGCGCGGGCGGTGATCGCGGGCGAGCTGACGGTCGGATCGCTGGTTGCGTTCAACATGCTCGCCGGTCGCGTCGCGCAACCGATCCTGCGCCTCTCTCAGCTGTGGCAGGACTTCCAGCAGGTGCGCATCTCGGTCGATCGGCTCGGAGACATCCTCAACGCACCCGCCGAGCCTGAGCACAACCCCAATCGCGCGAGCCTGCCGCCGATCAAGGGCCGGCTCGAGTTCGACGCGGTGCGCTTCCGCTATCGCCCCGGTGCGCCCGAAGCCTTACGTGGGGTGAGCCGGGCGATCGATGCTGGCGAGATGCTGGGGATCGTCGGTCCGTCGGGATCGGGCAAATCGACGCTGACCAAGCTGGTGCAGCGGCTCTACGTGCCAGAGCAAGGCCGGGTGCTCGTCGATGGCAC
>JAZBPE010000020.1:0-24043 GCA_036353345.1 Erythrobacter sp.
AATAGTTCAAACTGGTCTGACCGCCGATGATAGGATTTTCTATGGATTTATCGCCCTTTTTATCGTGACTCAGATTGTTTGGTTGAATCATTACTTGCGCAAGGAAAAGCTCGTGCGGAATTTGGATCGACTGTATCCCGATGACTGACCGCCTCGCCGCCGCCTTCTCCAAACCCAACCCGGCTTTCATCGCCTTCATCACCGCTGGCGATGGCGATACGGCAGCCAATCTCGACGCGCTCGTCGCTGGCGGAGCGGATGTGATCGAGCTCGGCATGCCCTTCACCGATCCGATGGCCGATGGCTCCGCGATCCAGAACGCGAACCTGCGCTCGCTCGGAGCGGGGACCACCACCGCCGAAGTGCTGCGCCATGCAAGCGACTTTCGCGCGCGTCACTCGCACGTCCCACTGGTCCTGATGGGATACGCCAATCCGATGGTGCGGCGCGGGCCGGAATGGTTCGCCGATCAAGCAGCCGAGGCAGGCGTAGACGGTGTGATCTGCGTAGATATTCCGCCCGAGGAGGACGACGCGCTTGGCCCGGCTCTGCGCGCGCACGGTATCGCCGCGATCCGCCTCGCCACCCCAACCACCGATGATGCGCGACTTCCCGCGGTGATCAAGGGATCGGAAGGCTTTCTCTATTACGTCTCGGTCGCCGGGATAACCGGCAAGCAGCAGGCTGCAATCGGCTCGATCGAAGCCAATGTCGCGCGGATCAAACGCTCGACCGACCTGCCGGTCGCCGTGGGCTTCGGCGTGCGAGAGCCGGAACAGGCGGCTGCCATTGCGCAAGTTGCCGATGGCGTCGTGGTGGGCTCGGCCTTCGTCGATCTGGTTGGCGAACATGGCGTGAAGGCGCCTGAACGCCTTCACGACCTCACCCAACGCATGGTCACCGCAATCAAGGAAGCACATGCATGAACTGGTTCACCCGCGTCCGAAATTCGCTCGGCTTCGGCGCCGACAAGAAGGCGAGCGAGAAGGATTTGTGGATCAAGTGCTCGAACTGCCAGGAGATGCTGTTCGTCGCCGAATATCAGAAGAACGCGTGCGTCTGCCCCAAATGCGACCACCATGGCCGGCTCGGCGCCGACCAACGCCTTGACCTCCTGCTCGACGAAAGTTTCGAGCTGCTCGCACTGCCTGAAGTCACCGAGGACCCGCTGAAGTTCCGCGATACCAAGCGGTACATCGACCGGTTGAAGGCCGCGCGCGCCGCGAACCCGCATCGCGACGCGTTCGTTGTCGGGTCCGGCGAGATCGAGGGTATTCCGGCGGTCGTCGGCGTGCAGGATTTCGGCTTTATGGGCGGATCGATGGGCATGGCCGTCGGCCAGGCTTTTGTGAACGGTGCGCAGCGGGCCTTGGAACGGCGCTGTGCCTATGTCGCGGTGACGGCGGCGGGCGGCGCGCGGATGCAGGAGGGCATTCTCAGCCTCATGCAGATGCCCCGCGCGACGGTAATGGCGCGGCGGCTGAAGGAAGCGGGGTTGCCCTATATCGTGGTGCTAACAGACCCCACGACCGGTGGCGTCACTGCGAGTTACGCAATGCTGGGCGATATCCATATGGCTGAACCGGGCGCGCTGATTGGCTTTGCGGGGCAGCGGGTGATCCAGGACACGATCCGCGAGCAGCTACCCGAAGGATTCCAGCGCGCCGAATACCTGCTCGAACACGGGATGATCGACATCGTGGTCCACCGGCATGACCTGAAGGCGACTTTGGCGCAGGTGCTGCGATACCTGCAACCGGCCCTGGCAGCTTGAGCTTGCGCTGATGGACTTCGCGCGGTCTGACAATCCGTTGGTGCAAGCACAGCTCGATCGGCTCGGACGCCTCAGCGTGCCGCAGGGGCGCTTCGGGCTCGAGACGATCGCTGCTCTGATGGAGCGGCTCGGCAAGCCGCACCGCGCGCTCCCGCCGGTGTTTCATGTCGCAGGCACCAACGGCAAGGGTTCGACCTGCGCCTTCCTGCGCGCGATGCTGGAGGCGGATGGCAAGCGGGTGCACGTGACGACAAGCCCTCATCTGGTACGCTATAATGAGCGTATTCGGATCGCGGGTGCGCTTGTTGGCGATACCGAACTCGCAGCGCTGCTCGCCGAAGTGCTCGAAGCGGGCGACGGGTTGGGTCCGAGCTTCTTTGAAGTGACGATCGCGGCGGCCTTCCTTGCCTTCAGCCGTGAACCTGCCGATGCGTGCGTGGTGGAGGTCGGTATGGGCGGACGCTTCGATGCGACCAATGTGCTGCAGCCCGAGGCGCTGGCGGTTTGCGGGATCGCGGCACTGGGTCTGGACCATGAGAAGTTCCTGCTTGCTCCCGAAGAGGGCGTGCCGAAAGAACCGATCGCCCGCATTGC
Organism: Erythrobacter sp.; assembly: GCA_036353345.1. GTDB lineage: Bacteria > Pseudomonadota > Alphaproteobacteria > Sphingomonadales > Sphingomonadaceae > Erythrobacter. Next base: position 2,369 of record JAZBPE010000020.1, read on the forward strand.
TTTCGAGAAGGCTGGGATTGCGAAACAGGGCGTGCCGCTGGTGACAATGGGTGAAAGCTATCCTTGGCAAGCGCGGTCAGCGATCCGGAAGGTCGCGGCGGATAGAGGCGCGCATCTGCTGGAAGTGCATTCGGATGAGATCGATGCGGCAGCGGGCGACGCATCCTCCCTTCTCGGCACGCACCAGGTCGCCAATCTCGCGCTGGCCCGCGCGATGATCCGCGCGCAGGCACAAATCGCTGTGGGCGAGGCCGCCCTGGAAATGGGAGCACGGCAGACTGTCTGGCCCGCCCGGCTTCAGCGGCTGGCCCCGGGGCCGCTTGCCGGCGATCGGGAGACATGGCTCGACGGCGGACACAATCCCAGCGCCGGCGAAATGGTCGCGGCGCATTTTGCGGACCGTCCGCTGCACCTGATCCTTGGTATGCTCGACAACAAGGACCCACGCGCGCTGCTAGGTCCGCTCGGCGACCGGGTGCGCAGCCTTACGATTGTGCCGGTGCCGGGCCATGATAGCCATCCGCCCTCGGCGTTCGGACCGGATGCACGCGCCGCTGTGAACCTCAAAGAGGCGCTGCAAGGCGTGCCGAGCGGCGATTATCCCGTGCTCATCGCAGGATCGCTCTACCTTGCGGGTGAAGCCCTGCGGCTGAACGACGAGATCCCAGACTAGGCCTGCGCGCCCACTGTCTCGTCCAGCTTCGCGCGATCACGGGTGCGGCGAACATCCCGCGAAGCCGCGCGGGATTGGCGCCACCATTCAGCAAGGCATAGCACCACCGCAACCAGCCCGATGAAGGTGGTAAGCACGAACACGTCGAAATAGCCCCGCTGCGCAATCATCTCGCCCAGCGCGCCGCGCCCGAGCGTGCCGACCAGCAACGTAAGCGAGGACAGCAGCGCATATTGCACCGCGGCGTATTTCTTCGAGACGATGGAGGACAGCCACGCAATGTAGGCCGCGCCAGCAATGCCGATGGCGAGGTTTTCGAACAGGATGGTGAAGGTCAGCCGCGGCAGCGCGTCCGACCCAAACGGCGCCAGAAAGGCTATCAGTGCGGTAAAGCCCACCGCATCGCTTGCCGCCTGCATGTTCGCGCCGCCCACCGCCATATCCGCATAGAGCAGGTTGGTCAGCGCTGCGAGCAACGCCCCGATTGTCAGCGTCGCCATGCGTCCGATGACCGTCAGCAGATAGCCGCCCAGCGCCAGTCCGGCGATAATCGCACCCACGCCAAAGAACTTGGAGGCAAACGCAACCTCGTCGCCCGTGTAATTCAACTCGCCGAGATAGAAGGGGTAGGCAAAGGTGCCCCAGATCGCGTCGCAAATCCGATAGGTGAGGACCAAAGCGAGGATCAGGATCAGCGGCCAGCCGATCCGCCCGACAAATTCGACCAGCGGGACCAGCAGGGCTCGATACAAATGATCGCGCGCACCGAAGCTCATCAGGTTCATGTCCTCGTCAGGACCGATCACGTCGCGCCCATCTACCTTGCGCTGGTGCAGGCGCGCAGCGATGATCGCAGGCAGGATGATAGTCGCGGCAATGATGAATGGTCCCATCTTGGCGATGAACTCAGTCGGATCTGGGCGCCCTTCGGGACCCAAGGGAAACATGCCGAGCAGCCAGTTGAGATTGAGCGACAGCGCGCCCAGATCGACCACCGGCAGCATCGGGACGAAGCCGCCCAGCGCGCGAACCATGAAGATGCCCAAGATCAGCAGCGCCCATCCCCATAGCGCAACGACCTGCCACAGGAAGCGGTTGCGCACTTCGGGGCGCACTTCGCCAGCCTTGTAGAACTCAGCGAATTCCTCCGCGCTCGGCCCGATCCCGCTCGCGTTCTCGCGCTGCGCATCGGGGGCGAAGAGGCCTGCTATTCCGATCCCCAGCAGGATTGCCCCCATGATGAGATAGGTCTGCGGCCAGCCGATCCGCTCGGCGATAATGAGGCCCAGCGCTCCGCCGACCAGCGAAGCGAACCGGAAACCCATCTGATAGACCGTCGACAGGATATCGAGTGTTGCCTTTTCGTCCGCGACATCGATGCGCCAGGCATTGATCGCAATGTCCTGCGTTGCGCTCGCCAGCGCGCCGATCCCGGCCAGCAGCGAAAACCAGCCAAGTTGGCTCTTGGGTTCGAGCAGGCTCAGCGTAACCAGCACCACGCCCAGAATGATCTGCATCGGTACGATCCACTGCTTGCGCTTGCCAAGCACGCGTCCGAACAGCGGAATATCGACCTTGTCGACCAGCGGCGACCAGATGAACTGGAAAGCGTAGGCCAGCCCGATAAGCGAGAAGACACCCATCGTCTCCAGATCGACCTCGGCTTCGCTCAGCCAGGCATAGAGCGTGCCGAGGAACAGCGCGAAAGGCAGGCCGCTCGCAAAGCCGAACAGCGCCATGAAGGCGGTCTTCTTCTGCCCCATCGCGCGCGCTAGCTCCCGCCAGCCCGGCTTCTTTCCAGATTCCCGGGCAGGTTCCTGAGCAGGTTCTTCCGTCGCCTCTGCTACACTCACGATTGCGCATCATCCCTTTGGTAATGTCGGCGGGTCTGTGACATAATGATCGGCGAAGGGATAGAGACGCCGCGATGAACACCACGACAACTGGCTTGTCCGCCAAACGGCCGACCGACGGGCAGCGGGCGCTCGCCGAAGCGATCCGCGCCGGTGATGCGCGTTTGACTGAGGGCGTGCGGAGTGTCCCTGCCAGCCGCTATATCGATCCTGATCACTTCGCGCATGAGCAGGCGGCCTTGTTCGGGTCGCTGCCGCAAGTGCTGGCGCCGAGTGCGTTGCTACCCGAACCGGGCATGGCGGTACCGCACGATGCCACTGGCCGCCCGCTGCTTATCACCCGCGATGCAGGCGGCACGGTGCATGTCTTCGTCAACGTCTGCCAGCATCGCGGCACCCGGCTGGTGGAAGGCGATGCGGTGCAGTGCACCAAGCGGCTGGTATGCCCCTATCACGCCTGGACCTACCGGCTGGATGGCAAGCTGCTTGCTCTCCCGCGACCTGAGACTTTCCCGGGACTCGACAAAAGCGGGCATGGCCTTCGCGAACTACCCTCTTGCGAAACGGGCGGGCTCATCTGGTTTTCGCCTGTAAACTCCGCCGATTTCACCGATGCGCAGCGCCTGGGTGAAGATTTCGCCGCCTTCGGTCTGCCGGAAGCCTACCTTTTTCGGCGCAAGATGCACCGGGTCGCGGGGAACTGGAAACTCATCATGGATGCCTTCCTCGAAAGCTATCACGTGACGCGGCTTCATGCGAAAACGATCGGCCCTTTCTTCAAGGACGGAGTCACTGCGGGGGACGAGATCGGGCCGCACATGCGCTCGGCCGTCGGGCGGCTCGAAGAGATGGAAAATATCGATCTCAACAACATGACGGCGCTGCGCCGGGTGGTCACCTTCGCCTACCAATTGCTGCCCGCGACCTTGATCGTTCCCAGTCCCGACTATGTGAACGTCATGGTGCTGATGCCGCAAAGCCATAATGAAACGCTGGTCGAGGATTTCATGCTCATTCCCGAAGAGCCGACGAGCAAAACGGCGCGCGATCATTGGGAGCGAAGCTGGAGCCTCCTCGACGGCGGCGTGTTTGCCAGCGAAGATTTCCGCGCTGCCGAGCTTGGTCAGCAGGGCCTGGAGAGCGGCGCGATCGCGCAGCTGACGCTCGGCACGCTGGAAGGCGGGATCGCGCGATTCGATGCGATCGTGCAGGATGCGCTGAACGACAGGTTGCCGGACGGGAATTAGGCGCTTAGCGCGGGGCACATGCCAACCGATCCGCCCCGCGCCGATGACCGCCCCGAGGGCGAGCGCATTGCCAAGCTGCTCGCACGCGCGGGTATCGCCAGTCGCCGCGAGGTCGAGCGGATGATCGCCGACGGGCGTGTCACCCTTCACGGCAAGGTTCTGGAGACGCCCGCGACCATCCTTCCCCACCTGCGCGGCGTCACCGTTGACGGAAAACCGGTGGCCGCGCCCGAGCCGCAGCAGCTTTACGCTTTCAACAAGCCCACCGGGCTTATCACGGCCGAGCGCGATCCCGCGGGTCGCCCGACGATTTACGCCGCGCTGCGCAACGCGCTTCCCAAGGATGCGCCGCGCCTGATGCCGATCGGGCGGCTCGACCTCAATACCGAAGGTTTGCTGCTCCTGACCAATGATGGCGGTCTGAAACGGATGATGGAACTGCCGGCCAACGCCGTCCCGCGTACCTATCGCGCGCGGGCCTTTGGCGAAGTGACGCAAGGGCAGCTGGAGGCGTTAAGCGAGGGGGTCGAAATCGATGGTATGCGCTACGGCCCGATTGATGCCAATCTCGAACGCTCGGGTAGCGGGAGCGCGCGCAATCAATGGATCGAGATGACGATCACCGAGGGCAAGAACCGCGAAGTGCGCCGGGTACTGGAACATCTGGGGCTGCAGGTGAACCGCTTGATGCGTACCGGTTACGGCCCCTTCGCGCTCGGCGATCTGCCGCGCGGGACCGTCGCGCGTATCCGCAAGGGGGATCTAGACCGGTTTGTCAGTGGACTGAAGCGCGGCGGCAGGCGCAGCGGTGAAAGCGAAAAGCGCAGGTGAGAATTATTGCCGGGGAATGGCGTGGACGGCGGTTCGTCGCTCCGCCCGGCGATGCGACCCGCCCCACGGCCGATCGCATGCGCGAAACGCTGTTCTCCATGCTTATGAGCCGCCTTGCCAGCTTCGACGGCCTCACTGTCGCCGATCTGTTCGCCGGCTCGGGCGCTCTTGGGCTCGAAGCGCTTTCGCGAGGCGCTGCGCATTGTCTCTTCGTTGAGCAGGACCGCGCCGCGATCAAAGCCATTCGCACCAATATCGAGAACTTGGGCGCAAGCAAGCGGGCTCGCGTCGAAAGCGGATCGGTCATGCACTTGCGCCCGCGTGCGCAGCCTCTTCACCTTATCCTCCTCGATCCTCCTTACCGAAGCGGAGCGGGCGCGGTCGCGCTCGACCGGCTCCTCCGGCTCGGCTGGATCGGCGAAGCAACGTGGATCGCGCTCGAAACCGCATTCGATGAAGAGCCTGAGCTGCGCGGCCTATCGGTCGAAACCAGCCGTCGGGTAGGCAAGGGGCGACTTACCCTCATGCGCCTGCACGACGACCAAGACGACCGATAGACTCAACCAATCACGCAAGCTTAATTAATTATCGGGCGAGCCGACGCCCGCACGCGATTCGATTTGCGACCAGGCCGCATCGCGTTCCGAACCGGTCATCGCTGTCATCGCGACTTTGTCGTCGTCCGAAAGCCGCCAGAACAAGGCCTGCTTTTCGGGTTCGAGCGACCAGTAATAGGATTTCGTTTCGCTGGGCCAGGCAGCATAAGCCGTTCTCTGATTGTCCGGCCAACTGTCATATTGCGCCTGCTGCGTCGGATCTAGCATCGGCTCTTCCATGCCAGCCATCGCGGCGGCAGTATCCGAGTCCTGAGCAAATACGGGAGCGGCAATTACAACGCCGAGCGTCGCAATTGCAATTCCGGCGAGGTAAAGGTGGGTTGTACGCATCGAAATTCTCCTGACCTATTGAACCCCGCACGTGACGATCGCCGGACGACGCCTGTCGCCCTGATTGACCGGGACCTCCCTTCCCGCCTTGAGGCACTTGACTGCCAGAACGGCGCTACAAAGCCTATCCCCGTGTCAATCAGCATACCGGGAAAGCAGCACCTTGCGGCGGGAAACGTTTGAGGTTCAAGGCGAAACGAGGCCAGACGAACGGGCGCACAAACGAAAAAGACGGCTCGAAAGCCGCCCTTCAAGTCAAGATTTTACAACTCTGTTACATCGAGCTTGCTGGCTGACCGGGCCAGTACATCAGCGGACGATTGCCAAAATTAAGGCCAGCTGCGCGCGGGTTGATGCAGGCATCCTGCTCGCCGGTCATGCACACATCGTACACCTTCCCGTCAATGCGGACCTTGGTAACCTGGCCGCGATCGTTACGCTCGACGATTTCCGGGGATTGCGCCTTCCAGTTCGCATCACCGCTCACGGTGCTGCTGTCCTTGTCCATATGACTGTCCGCGAGCACTGGCGCGGAAACAGCGAGTGCAGCGGCAGACGCTGCGATAATCGAAGCGGAAATAAGGTTCTTCATTGTTTTCAGGTCCTTGGCTACTCAATGCTTGCTCTATCAATGGCAAACACAGGCTTACGGTTCCAACAATGCCCTTAAGCGCGCTGAGGCGTGCCTCGAGTAAGACCGATCGTTGTCACATCGAAGCGTTCAGCCTGAATGCTTGCCTCTCCGCGCTGCTTTCCCTAACTGTTCGCACGTCCGATTATGACCGCAAACCTCCCCTCCCCTGGTGCCGCAGAGGCGCTCCCGCCTTATGCAGCGCGGCTCAATCCGCCTCAGCGCGAAGCGGTACTGACAACCGAGGGGCCCGTCCTGATGCTGGCTGGAGCGGGTACTGGCAAGACCGCGGCGCTGACCGCGCGGCTCGCCCATCTCGTCGCAACCCGCCGCGCCTGGCCGAGCCAGATCCTGTGCGTGACCTTTACCAACAAGGCCGCACGCGAGATGCGCGAACGGGTCGCGCGCCATTTGGGGCAGCCGGGCGAAGGCCTTCCATGGCTCGGCACGTTCCATTCCATTTGCGCAAAGATGCTGCGCCGCCATGCCGAGCTGGTGGGGCTCCAGCAGAACTACACGATCATCGATACCGACGATCAGATTCGCCTGATCAAGCAGCTGCTCGCGGATAGCGATATCGATGAGAAGCGCTGGCCTGCACGCCAGCTTGCTGGCCTGATCGATCGGTGGAAGAACCGGGGGCTCAATCCCGGCGATCTCGATGCGGCGGAAAACGAGGCCTATGCCAATGGTCGCGGCACAGCGATGTACGGGCTTTACCAGACGCGACTCAAGCAGCTCAATGCCTGCGATTTCGGCGATCTGATGCTGCATGTGCTCAACATTTTTCGCGAGCATACCGATGTGCTCAAGGAGTATCAGGAGCGCTTTCGCTACATTCTTGTCGACGAATATCAGGACACGAACGCAGTTCAGTATCTGTGGCTGCGGCTGCTCGCGCAGGAGCGGAAGAATATTTGCGTCGTGGGCGACGATGACCAGTCGATCTATTCCTGGCGCGGGGCTGAGGTCGCCAATATCCTTCGCTTCGAGAAGGACTTTCCCGGTGCGCATGTCGTGCGGCTGGAGCAGAATTACCGTTCGACCCCGCACATTCTGGGTGCCGCTTCGGGCCTCATCCGCGCCAATTCGGAGCGTCACGACAAGACCTTGTGGACCGAGGCGAATGGCGGTGACAAGATCCGCGTAATTGGCGTATGGGATGCGCCCGAAGAAGCGCGGCGTGTGGGCGAAGAGATCGAGAGGCTGGAGCGCGAGGGTGCCAGCCTGGACGAGGTCGCGATCCTCGTGCGCGCGCAGTACCAGACCCGCGAATTCGAAGACCGGTTCATCCAGATTGGGGTGAACTATCGGATCATCGGGGGCTTTCGCTTCTACGAGCGAGCCGAGATCCGCGATGCACTCGCCTATCTGCGGGTTATCGCCCAGCCGCAGGACGACCTCGCCTTTGAGCGCATCTACAACCAGCCCAAGCGCGGCCTCGGCGCGAAAACACTGGAGAAGATGCATGCCCATGCACGCGCCACCGGCATGCCGCTTGCCGCCGCGTCGCTGCAACTCGCCGATAGCGACGAACTGCCCGCACGTGCCGCCAATACGATCGGCGGCCTGATGCGCGCTTTCCTTCATTGGCGCGAGGCGTCCGAAGCGCTGAGCCCGGCGGACCTCCTGCGCCTCGTGCTCGATGAAAGCGGCTATAATGACATGCTCGCCAAGGACCGCTCGCCCGAAAGCGCGGGGCGCGCAGAGAACCTGTCCGAACTGGCCCGCGCGATGGAGGAATACGAGACGCTTGGCGATTTTCTCGAGCATGTGAGCCTCGTCATGGACAATGACGGCGGCGAGGATGCGGAGACCGTGACCATCATGACGATCCATGCAGCGAAGGGGCTCGAATTCGACCACGTCTTTTGTGTCGGGTGGGAAGAAGGGGTATTTCCGTCACAACGCGCCATCGACGAGGGCGGCTTGGCAAGCCTGGAGGAAGAGCGCCGGCTGGCCTATGTGGCGATCACCCGCGCGCGGCGCCGGGCAATAATTCTGCACGCGGCGAACCGGAGGATTTACGGCCAGTGGACCAGCTCGATCCCCAGTCGCTTCGTCGAAGAACTGCCCCAAGAGCACATTGAGACAGAAACCACGATGACCGGCGGTGCGTCGCTGTGGCGCGCAAATTGGTCGGAAAGCGAAGACCCGTTCGCGCATCTTGCCCAGAACCGCCCCGAACGCGCTGGTGCGCGCGGCCCCGGTTGGCAGCGTGCGGTGGATGCGGGCTACGAAACTGCCCAGAAGCGCCTGCCCGAACCTGGCCGCAGCGCCGCCAGCTTCGCCGCTCAGCCGCGGTCTGACATCGCGATTGGCGCGATGGTCGAACACACCAAGTTCGGCCGCGGCTGTGTCATCGATCAGGAAGGCAACAAACTGACGATCAACTTCGAGGACGCAGGCGAAAAGCGTGTGATCGACAGTTTTGTGACGGTGGTGGGTTAGCGCTCCAGTAGTTCCATTGCTTCTCTCGCTTCACGGCTTCCGACGGCAAGTATGAAGGGGCTGGAGCAGGGCGCTTGAAGCACGGCCGGTTGATCCGATCGTTTGGTGACGAAGACAGTCGCGCTCGGACCTCTCAGCGGCGGAATTTCGGATCGAGGGGCCCGCAGGGCAACGACATATTGCACGTCGGACAGGCTTACAGGCTCTTCAAAGGTTGAATTGTCCCACGTTACCGTAATTCGCTGCGCAGTGGTTCCGACAAGCGATCGATCAATCACGATGTCGAACATTGCATAGTCCGGCAGGAGCGTCTTATCGCTCGAGTAGATCTCCCGCAGGTCGGGATCGAGATTGGGTTGGGCAAGCATTCGGTCGCGCCATTCTTGCTCTCGGACAATCCTGTAATTCTCGATGCGACCGATTACGACCAGATCAGCGAATTCGATGTCTTGCATACGAAGCGGCGCATGCGTTCGGCAGGCAATTGCTGGGTCACTCGCTGCAAGCCCTGCCACCGCCACAAGAACCAACACTGCGCCGCGCAATCAGTATCTCCTTAAAAACGCCAGGCTAACACCAATCAGGTGAAGGCAAGAGACGGCTTTGCGAAGCGAAGCGCCTTAGCCGAACCCCACATCGAGAAAGCCCGGCTTGGGACCGTTCCATTCGCCCGCCGGAACTGGTTTTTCGTCTTCCGCATCGCGTCGCGTTCGCGGTTTGCGATCACTTTTGTCTGCGCTGTCGTCGCGGCGCGGTTTCTGCTCGCGCGCCTCGCTCTCGTCCCGCTTGCGGCGCGAGTGCTTCACGGGTTTGTCTTGGCGCGTGTTCCCGTTCCCGTCTTCAGCCTTGTCTTCACGCTGGTCCTGTTTCTCCCCATGCGCTTCGCTGCGTCCCTCCGCCAGTTCGACGCGGACGTCGTCCTTGCCGAACGTGTCGATCTTGGCCCCGGTGAGCTTTTCGACGTTGGCGATCGCTTCACCGTCTTCTTCAGCGACGAAAGTAAAGGCCCGGCCCTTTGCGCCCGCCCGGCCCGTGCGGCCAATCCGGTGAACGTAATCGTCCGGATGCCAGGGCGTATCGAAATTGAAGATGTGGCTGACGCCCTTGATGTCGAGCCCGCGTGCAGCAACGTCGCTCGCAACGAGAATATTGACTTCGCCCGACTTGAACCGATCGAGTTCCTTTAGGCGGCTCGACTGGTCCATGTCGCCATGGATTTCGCTGCTGGCAAACCCGCGCCGCTGCAAGTGTTTGTTAAGTTCGCGCACCGTGGTCTTGCGGTTGGCGAAGATGATGGCAGTCTCGACCTTGTCATTGCCCAGCAGCCATTCGAGCGTCTCGCGCTTCTGGCGCGATTTCACCGGTATCTTGAACGCGGTGATGTTCTCGTTGGTCGAAGCGGCCCGGCTTACCTCGATCCGCTTGGGATTGGTTAGAAACTGCTTGGCCAACTTCGCGATTGGCGGCGGCATCGTGGCTGAAAACAGCATGGTCTGGCGCGTTTCGGGAAGCTTCGAGCAGATGAATTCGATATCGGGGATGAACCCCATGTCGAGCATCCGGTCCGCTTCGTCGATCACCAGAAGCTCGCAGCCATTCAAAAGGATCTTGCCGCGCTCGAACAGATCCATCAATCGCCCGGGCGTCGCGATCAGGACATCGACGCCTTCGTTCAGCGTCTTCAACTGGTCACCCATCTGCACGCCGCCGATAAGCAGTGCCATCTTCAGATCGTGGTTCGCGCCGTATTTCTCGAAATTTTCGGCAACCTGCGCGGCAAGTTCACGAGTCGGCTCGAGAATCAGTGAGCGCGGCATCAACGCGCGGCGGCGACCCGCCGCCATGACGTCGATCATCGGGAGTACGAAGCTGGCGGTCTTGCCCGTGCCGGTTTGCGCAATCCCGATGATGTCCTTCATCATCAAGACGGCGGGGATCGCTTCGGCCTGGATCGGCGTCGGCTCGCTATAGCCCGCATCCTCAACGGCTTTAAGCAGTTCGGGTGAAAGGCCGAGATCGGCGAAGGTCATTCGGTTCGAGATGTCCGGATATAAGAGAGGTAGCAAACGCCGCGCACGGCTTACCCGAAAAACGCGTTGTAGCACGTCGCCCGGCGACGACCGCTTGACCATACCTTGACGAAAAGTCAAGAAATCAGCATTCGAGCCCGCGTATCAGCGCTCGACAGCGACCAGTTGGCGCATTCGCTCGACTTCGCACTTGGCGCCGGAGCGCGATTGCAAATGGTCACGGTCCACGCAGAGCTTCCCGTCGTCGCTGCGTTCGACGTAGAACCCCGAGTAGAAGTCGCGTGCACGGCAGGTGCGCTCCAGATTGATGCTGACAATGCGCTCATCATTGAGGAATAAGAGCAGTCGGTTGCCACGCCCGGTCTGCACGCCGGATATTCGGTTGATCGGCACACACGTGTCCATCTGGCGCTCTTCGTAACGGTTAGTAAGGGCACGTCGGGGCAGACGATCGAGCAGCGGGTTGGCTTCGCGCGATCGCTGCGGCGCGACGCGGATGGTGAGGCGCTGCTCCACCCGAACCTGACTGAAAAGCTGACTTTGGTAGAAGGAACCAAGCGGACTGGCGACATCCGTAAGCTCATCCTGCGGATGGCCGATCCGATCGGGCGTCTCCCGCGTCGATCCGTTATTCTCCGCCCAGGCGCTGACAGCACCGATGCAAGTCAGCGCAAGTGCGGCAGGCGCGACAACACGCAGCATTCTAGGCATGGGTGAACCTGCTGCCCCTCCCGACTGATGGACGCCGCACTGCCCCCTTGGCTACAGCACACCGCGCAGTTTTAGGGTTGGTGATTGAACGCTTGCTTAACTGTGTGCGCGCGAATGTGGGAGGTGCTGGCGCTTCGCATTCTGTCTGTGGCATAGGCACAGCGATGATCGGCCTGCGTGATGATATTGAGGCGTTCTGCCAAGAGGCACGCGCGATTTTGGGGCCAAAGGGGTTTTCACGCGATGCGGATGCGCTGGAGCCCTGGCTTACCGACTGGCGCGGACGCTATACCGGCCGGGCGCTCGCACTGGCCGCCCCCGCATCGACGAAGGAGGTGGCAGCGCTTGTGAAGCTGTGCGCCCGTGCGCGAATTCCGATCGTGCCGCAGGGCGGGAATAGCGGGATGGCGGGCGGCGCGACGCCGGATGATAGCGGCACGGCGATCATCCTTTCGCTGCGGCGCATGAACGCCATTCGCGTCCTCGATACCGACGCTCGGCAGCTTGTGTGCGACGCCGGAATCATTCTCCAGACCCTGCATGATGCGGCGGAGAGGAACGGCCTGCGCTTCCCCCTCACCCTCGGGGGCAAGGGTTCCGCGACCATTGGCGGGCTGATCGCGACCAATGCGGGCGGGACGCAGGTGCTGCGCCACGGGACAATGCGCGCTCAGGTGCTGGGGCTCGAAGCGGTGCTTGCCGATGGTTCGGTGTTCGATGGTCTTGCCGCGCTCAAGAAGGATAATCGCGGATTTGACCTCAAGCAGCTCCTGATTGGTTCGGAGGGCACGCTGGGCATCGTGACAGCGGCCACGTTGCGACTGCTCCAAGCCCCGACGGCACGGGCGACTGCATGGGTGGGGCTGGCCGATCTGAAAGACGCGCGCAGACTGCTGCTCACGCTCGAACGAACGCTGGGCGAGGCCCTCGAGGGGTTTGAAGTGGTCCCGGCGCATTGTCTCGACAGCGTGCTCGATCACCTTCCCGATGCGCGCGACCCGCTGGGTGGCCGCTATCCATGGAACGCGCTGGTCGAATGTATGAGTACGGTCGGCGACGACGCCGCCCTGCGCACCCGCCTAGAAGCGGCTCTGGCCGGACCGTTGGAGACAGGTCTTATCGCAGACGGCATGATCGCGGCAAGCGAGCGCGAGGCCGGAGAGCTGTGGACCTTGCGCGATTCGATTTCCGCCGCCGAGCGCGCGCGCGGACCCGCAATGCAGCACGATATTTCCGTCCCCGTCGAACGTATGCCCGAATTCGTGGAAGCGGCCGGAGCGCAGGTCGAGGACCGGTTCCCCGGCACCACGGTCGCCGCGTTCGGTCATCTTGGCGATGGCAACGTGCACTTCCATGTCCTCGCCCCGGCTGGTGCTGAGTCGGGCCATTGGCAGGAAAGCAAAGGCAAACAGGTGAGCGCGCTGGTCTACGACCTCGTCACGCGATGGGGCGGTTCGATCAGCGCCGAGCATGGCATTGGCCAGATGAAGGTCGAGGAGCTGGCGCGTTTTCACGACCCTGTCGCGCTGGACATGATGCGGCGGGTCAAGCATGCGCTCGATCCGGAGAACCTGCTCAATCCGGGCAAGCTGGTGCTGCCGATCACCTCATGACGCGACCTCGCTTGCACCGCGCGCACCAAGCGCCTAAGGCGCACCCCAGTTTCAGGTCCTGCGTTGCGGCCCAAGGTCGCCTGGCGCGATCCGACCCGGACCTTTCCCATTTCTAGCACTTCACACGATTACCGGAGACCCGTCATGGCCAGCGCGCCGAGCCCGCAACTTCCCCTGTTTTACAAAGACCTCCTTCCGCTGAACAGCCGCGACCACGGCGATTGGAAGGTATCGAGCTTCGACAATGCGGGCTTTCTCGAAAACACCCACGCAATCCCGCTGACGGTCGACGAATTCGTCGATGCGCAACGCAATTATCCGATCGTGTTTACCGCGGGTGAAAATCCGCTTCCGATTGCACTTATGGGCCTGAACGAGGGCGTAAACACCTTCATCGACGAGACCGGCAAGCTCGAGGCGGGCGTCTATGTTCCCGCCTATGTCCGTCGCTATCCGTTCATCCTTGCCAAGCTTAACGCACAAAGTGACGACATGTCGCTATGCTTCGATCCGAGCGCTGGCGTCATCGGGAAGAACAAGGACGGTCAGGCGCTGTTCGACCAATCCGGCGATGGCGAAGCGAAGGCGACCGAATACACCAACCAGGTGCTAGAATTCTGCAAGAAGTTCGAAGAATCCGGTCAGCGCACGCGGGCCTTCCTCGAAGAGCTGAAGAAGCTCGACATCCTGATGGACGGCGAGATCGCGATTACCCGTGCGGACATGCCCGACAAACCGTTCGTCTATCGCGGTTTTCGCATGATTGACGAGAACAAGCTGCGCGAACTTCCGACCGAGACCGTGACGCAACTTAACAAGAACGGTATGATAATGCTGATCCACGCGCATCTGTTCTCGATGAACCTGATGCGTCGCATTTTCGAGCGGCAGAGCGCACAAGGGAAGATGCCGAACGCAAAGGCGAACGGCTCGGGTGCGAATGGTTCGGACAAGAAGAAGTAGGTCCGACCGCAAAGAGTAATCAGGATCGTCGAGTAAACCTTGAAGGAGCTCGACCGGCCCCTTATTTTTGAGATGCGCAGTTGGCCTACCCCCCCTCAAGGCCGCTGCGTGCGGGCCGCCCTACAAAATCGTGGCGAGCCCGCACCCTGAACCTGGCCACCTCGTGCGCCCCCAATTATGCACGAGGTGGCATTTTTCTTACCAACGTTGCGATGCAGTGCGCTATTCTGCGGCCTGCGCGAACGGCTGTCGCGCGGCAATTTGAGCCGTTTCAGCCCCCAATTCGCGCACCAGCCCTGCCAGCATCGACGCAAGCGGGCGCAACTTATCGCTCGGCTCGGCAAGTCGATCGTCGAGATAGGCCGTCCGGCACACTTCCAGCTGAAGCGCGTGAATGTTACGCGCCGGCGAAGCATGGCGGTCGAGTACGTATCCTCCGGAGTAGGGGCGATTGTGCGCTGCCGGGCACTTGTTATCAGCTAGATAGCGGATGGCGTGCGCGACGAGCCTTTCGCAGCAGGCGGCTCCGAACCGATCTCCAAGCACGATCCGCGGCGCGCTCTCTTCGTAATCGAGGCGGCGCAACGGCGGCATCGAATGCAGATCGATCAGCAGTGCCGCACCCCACGCATCGCGGATACGGCGCAGCTCGGTTTCAAGAAACGCATGGTAAGGCCGGTGAATGTTTTCAATCCGCCGATCGAGTTCGGCGCGCGTCAGTTTCCCGCGCCAAATCTCCCCTTGCCCCGGCAACCGGCGCGGGACGAGGCCCAGGCCGCTTCGGGCGCGGGCATTGGTTGCGACCAGATTGGGCTGGGGTTTGGAAGCGCGACGGCGCGCGCCTTCGATCATGTCCCAGTCGACATCGTCTGGTGCGCGGTTGAGATCGAGCATCGCGCGCGGCGCCTGCGCAACCAGCAGGCCGGTCCCGGTAGCCTTAGCCAGGGCCAGGCCCAGCTGATCGACATGGCGATCCTCCAGCCGCAATTGCGCAATCTCGGGATCGCGCAGGCGATCAAGCACGCTGGCGGGGTAGGCGCGGCCGGCATGCGGGACTGCGATCAGCACAGGAAGCGGCATCGAACGCGGCGCGGCATGAACGAACGCAGCCTGCGACCAGTCATTCCCTCCCGTTGCAAGTTGCATGGGCGGGGCGACCTCGCCCCCTGAATAGGTTACCAGTTCAATGGCAGCGTTCGTGCCGCTTTGACGCGGCGCGGCGCGAGACGTGCGGCCGGACGGGGAAGACAGCGTCATAGCATGGCGCCTGCCGCCTTTGTCCAGCCTTGTCAAAGGTTCATTCAGACGCGCGATGATGCGCACCGCCCTTGTGGCATTACCGGCCTCACCTGCGACGAACACCTTGGCAAGCCACGCTTTTTTGCGTGCGAACTTCGCGCTTGCACTGGCGCATGACACATGAAATTTTAAAGGTCTGGCCCTAAGGAACGCGCCCATGACGAATGAACACGCCCCTCACATCCTCCTTGCCGAGGATGAAGATGCCATGCGCAACTACCTGTCGCGCGCGCTCGAAAAAGCGGGGTACCGTGTGACCGCGGTTGCAAGCGGGGTGGAAGCGCTGCCATTGATTGAAGGCAACACGTTCGATCTGCTCTTGTCCGATATCGTCATGCCGGAGATGGACGGGATCGAACTCGCGCAGCGTTGCGCCGAACTCGCGCCAGAAACGAAAGTCATGTTCATTACTGGTTTTGCGGCGGTATCCTTGCGGGCGAGCCGCGAACAGCCCGATGCCAAGGTGCTGTCCAAGCCGTTCCATCTGCGCGATCTCGTGCTCGAAGTGGAACGCGTGTTCGAAGATCAGCGTCAAGCAAGCAAATGATCCGCCTTGCCGCCGAGAAAGCGCGAAAGCTGCGCTTCGTTTGTCTCTTGCGCTTGCCCCTGCCCTTCGCTACCGCCCCGCTTCGCCTCGAATGCGAGGCCGCGTGATGATGTGGGCGTATAGCTCAGTGGTAGAGCACTGTGTTGACATCGCAGGGGTCGGAAGTTCAACTCTTCCTACGCCCACCATCACTTCCCCCGTGGCGCTGCAAATGTCGGTGCAAGTCGGCGTGCAATAATTACACGCCTCCTCTGGCACTGTGGGGCGGCTGGGCCGTTTCTCTTTCATGACCAAGATACTTCTATTCGGCGCGACCGGCGATACTGGCAGCGCATTGCTGGACCAGGCGCTCGATCGCGGACTTGAAGTCCGCGCGGCGGAGCGTGATTTTCCCGATAATTTTCGCACGCACGAGCGGTTGGAGACGCGCGAGGCCAACCTCCTCGATCCGCTCGACGAAGGCCTGTTCGACGGGATCTCCCACGTCATATCATGCGTCGGCCTGCCGCGAGATCCGCAGACGCTGATCTATCCGCCGCCGCTTTACACCGAAGGCGCGGTTAATATCATTGTCGGAATGCGCAAGGCCAGCATAAAACGTCTTGTCGTGATTTCCGCTGCGTTTGCGAACCCGGAAGTGGACGCGCCGGTCTGGTTTCGCGCTGCGATCGCGCCGCTCGACCGGATCTTCCGTCAAATGGGTGAGATGGAGCGCGTGCTGCGCGTGACCGAGGACATCGAATGGACCGCGGTGCGCCCCGGCTGGCTGCTCGACCGCCCCCATACCGGCGACTTCGAAATATCCCTCGACAATCTGCCACCCGGCAAGCTGCGCACTCGCCGCCCGGATCTGGCGCAATTCATGCTGGATTGTGCGCTCGAGGAAAAGCATGTGCGCGAGACGCCCCATATTGCGCGCAAAGAGAGCACGCTCCTCGAAAGCCCGCCTGCGTTGATCGAGGAGCTATCCCCGTTTTGAGCGTTCACCGGATGATTGCGCCCCGGTCCGCCTTGCGCCGCGTCTAGGCTCTGCTAGAGCGCGCCGACAACGAGGGATCAATTCTGGCATCCCGACTTCATCAACACTCCAGAACGGGGATGAGGGCGTAAGCCATGCAGAAAATCAAGGTCAAAAACCCCGTCGTCGAGCTCGACGGCGACGAGATGACGCGCATCATCTGGCAATGGATTCGCGAGCGGCTGATCCTTCCGTATCTCGATATCGACCTCAAATATTTTGATCTCTCGATCGAAAAGCGCGACGAGACCGAAGATCAGATCACAATCGATGCGGCCAATGCGATCAAGCAGCACGGCGTTGGCGTCAAATGCGCAACCATCACGCCTGACGAAGCGCGCGTTGAGGAATTCGACCTCAAGAAGATGTGGGTCAGCCCCAACGGCACGATCCGCAACATTCTTGGCGGTGTGGTATTTCGCGAACCGATCGTGATCGACAACGTGCCCCGCCTCGTGCCAGGTTGGACGCATCCCATCGTGGTTGGGCGGCATGCCTTTGGCGATCAATACCGCGCCAAGGACACACTGATTCCCGGCCCCGGCAAGCTGCGCCTCGTTTTTGAAGGCGCGGATGGCGAGAATATCGATATCGACGTGTTCGAATTCGAAAGCTCCGGCGTTGCGATGGCAATGTACAACCTCGATGATTCGATCCGGGCCTTTGCGCGCGCCTCGATGAATTACGGACTAGATCGCGGCTGGCCGGTTTATCTGTCAACCAAGAACACCATTTTGAAAAAGTACGATGGCCGCTTCAAGGACCTGTTCGAGGAGGTCTATGAAAGCGAGTTCAAGGCCAAGTTCGAAAAAGCCGGCATCAGCTACGAACATCGCTTGATCGACGACATGGTCGCCTCCGCGCTCAAATGGTCGGGCAAGTTTGTCTGGGCCTGCAAGAACTACGATGGCGACGTGCAGTCGGACACCGTGGCGCAAGGGTTTGGCTCTCTCGGCCTGATGACAAGCGTGCTGATGACGCCCGATGGCAAGACTGTCGAAGCCGAGGCCGCCCACGGTACGGTCACCCGCCATTATCGCCAGCACGAACAGGGCAAGGCGACCAGCACCAATCCGATCGCCAGCATCTTCGCGTGGACGCGAGGCTTGATGTATCGCGGCAAGTTCGACGACACGCCCGAAGTCGTGACCTTCGCCGAAACGCTTGAACGCGTGTGCATCGAGACCGTCGAAAACGGCCAGATGACGAAGGATCTCGCGCTGTTGATCGGCCCAGGCCAGAACTGGCTGACAACCGAGCAGTTCTTCGAGGCCATTGTCGAGAACCTGGAAAAGGAAATGACGGTCGCGGCTTGACCGCAACGCGGCGCGTATCTGGCTATGGCCGATAAACCTGTCAGCAGCCCTGCGAGCCGCCCGCGCCCCCGGCTCGAAGTTCGGCCAGCCAAGCTCAGAGACGTGCGCGCGATCGGCGATCTCGTCCGCCGCGCCTATGATGATCTTCCCGCCTACACGCAGGGGGAGATCCGGGGGCAGATCAACAATTACCCCGATGGGTGCTTCGTCGCCAAGCTCGACGGCACGCTTGTCGGCTATTGCGCGTCCATGCGGCTGGATGAACGAGTTGCACTATCGGATCACAGCTGGGATGAGGTGACGGGCAATGGCTTCGGCTCCCGCCACGATCCGACCGGCGACTGGCTTTATGGCTACGAGTTGTGCGTCGATCCGGCAGTGCGGGGCACGCGGATCGGGCGGCGGCTGTACGAAGAGCGCCGCGCACTTGCCGAACGGCACGATCTGACCGGCATCGTATTTGGTGGACGGATGCCCGGTTATTCCCGGGCCAAGCGGCGCAAGAACAACCGCGCTGATAGCCCACAGGAATATCTTGATCTGATCCTGGCGAGCAAGGTCCATGATCCGGTCCTTCGCTTCCAGCTTGCCAACGGGTTCGAGCCTGCAGGCATTCTCGAAGGCTACTTGCCCGAAGACAAGGCGAGCCGCGGTCATGCGGTGCGCATGGTCTGGCGCAATCCCTATGTCGATAGCGATGCGCCGCCCAAACACCGTCTCCCGCGCGACGTCGAGGGCGTTCGTATCGCCACCTGCCAACTGCAGGCGCGCGCGGTTTCCGGGTTCGACGAGTTCATGCGGCAGGTGAAGTATTTCGTCGGTGTCGCGTCCGATTACGAAGCGGACTTCATCGTGTTCCCTGAGCTTTTCACCCTGATGCTGTTGAGCGCGGAGGAAGACGAGCTTTCACCGCTCGAGGCGATTGAATGCCTGTCCGAATACACGCCGCGGATCCGCCGCGCGCTTTCGGAACTGGCACTCAACTACAACATCAATATCATCGGCGGATCGCACCCGACCAAACTGCCCGATGGCGACATCCACAATGTCGCCTATGTCTGCTTGCGCGATGGCTCGATCTACGCGCAGGAGAAAATCCACCCCACCCCGAACGAAGCCTATTGGTGGAACATCAAGGGCGGCGATAGCATCGATGCGATCCCTACCGATTGCGGGCCGATCGGGGTCCTCATCTGCTACGATAGCGAATTTCCGGAGCTTGCACGGCGCCTGGTGGATGAAGGCGCACGGATTATCTTCGTGCCGTTCTGCACCGACAGCCGCCAAGGCTACATGCGCGTGCGCTACTGCGCGCAGGCGCGCGCGATCGAGAACCAGTGCTATGTCGTCCTTTCCGGCAATGTGGGCAATCTGCCCAATGTCGCCAATATGGACATTCAATATGCGCAATCGTGCATCCTTACGCCGTGCGACTTTCCTTTCGCCCGGGACGGGATCGCTGCCGAGGCGACCGAAAATGTGGAGACCTTGACGATCAGCGACGTGAACCTGGCCGATCTGCAATGGGCACGCGCGGAAGGCACGGTGCAGAACCTCGCCGATCGGCGCTTCGACCTTTACCGGATCGAATGGGACAAGCGGGTGGGCAACATTTCCGATCCGCTGGGGGAGAAGATCGATAATCCACCTGCCAGCGCCCCCGGCGCTCGCGGGCATGGTGGCGGCTGAGCGGGCCCGTCCGCTGGTCTGGGCGAACCGCCCACAACTAGCGACGCCAAAACGCGCGGAGTATGATCGACTTAAGCGGGGCGGCACGCTACTCGTGCGCTCATGGCTGGCGAACTGACCCTATCCCCGGTAATGTCCGATGCGCTGGTCATCCTCGGCGCAGCGGGCATCGTGATTCCGGTCTTCGCCCGTTTTCGCATCACGCCGATCATCGGCTTCATCCTTATCGGCATTCTCGTTGGTCCCTACGGGCTTGGCACCCTGGTAGAGGATGTCGGATGGTTGAGACACATCACCATATCCGATCCCGAACGTTTGGGACCCTTCGCCGATTTCGGGATCATCCTGCTACTGTTCGCTATCGGGCTCGAACTTTCGTTCAACCGCCTGTGGCAATTGCGGCGCCTCGTGTTCGGGCTCGGCAGCCTCGAACTGCTCATCATCGGGTCGATCCTGGCGGTGTTCTTCGGCCAATTCAGCGGCATGGAGACCACCGCCGCTTTGGCCTTGGGGTTCGCGCTCGCCTTTTCTTCAACGGCCATCGTGCTGCCGATCTCAGGCACCCGCTCCCCGGTCGGGCGAGCGGCGCTTTCGATGCTGCTGTTCGAAGATATCATGATCGTCCCGATCATCTTCATCCTGGGCGCCCTTGCCCCCAACGCTACTGAGAACGGGGTGAGCGGGCTGACGACGACGTTGCTGCAAGGCGGTCTCGTAATCGTCGTGCTGCTGATCGCGGGCCGGTACCTCCTTCCGCGTCTTTTCAGCCAGGCCGCGCGCACGAAAAGCCCTGAGCTCTTCCTCGCCGCCTCCCTGCTTGTCGTGATCGGCGCAAGCCTTGCTACCGCCGCGACTGGTCTGTCGCCGATCGTCGGCGCGCTGATTGCCGGGCTGCTGATCGCCGAAACCGAATACCACACCGAGGTCGAGAGCATCATGGAGCCCTTCAAGGGCCTTGCGCTCGGCGTCTTCCTCATCACGATCGGCATGAGCATCGATCTGATGGCGATCTGGGCCAATTTCGGTACAGTCATGGGCGCGGTAGTCGGCGTCCTTACTTTCAAGGCGGTGGTGACCGGCGTACTTCTGAAACTGATGGGTGCGCGCCGCAGCACCGCAGCCGAGACCGGCGTGCTGATGGCAAGCCCTAGCGAGACAACGCTGATCGTGCTCGCCGCTGCCACAAGCGCTTTCGTAATCGACACCCAAACCGCGCAGTTCTGGCAGACTGTCACCGCGATCGGTCTCACCGTCACACCCCTGCTCGCACGGCTTGGTCGGATCATCGCGCGCCGGGTCGAGGCGCTTCCGGAACTTCCCGAGGAGGACGAACACGAGGCGCGGACCATCATCATCGGCGGCGGGCGCGTCGGACGGCTGGTCGCAGACATGATGACCACGCACAAACAAGCCTATGTCATCCTTGATTCCGATCCTGACCTGATCGCCAAGGCCAAGCGGCTGGGTTATCGCGCCAGCTTCGGCGATGCCGCCCGCGGCGATGCGCTCTCGCGGCTAGGCATCGAGCAGGCGCCTGCCGTGGTCCTGACAATGGACGAGCCGATCCTGGCACAGCGCCTCGTTCAACGGCTGCGCGGCGAACATCCCGACATTCTCATCGTCGCCCGGGCGCGCGACACCGAACATGCTGCGGCCATGTATCGCGCCGGAGCGAGCCACGCGGTCCCCGAAAATCTCGAAAGCTCACTGCAATTATCCGAAGCCGTTCTTGTCGATATCGGCGTGGCGATGGGTCCGGTCATCGCCTCGATCCACGCCAAGCGCGATGAATATCGCGAGCGGCTTGAAGTCGAAGGCGGGCTCGACCGCAAACCGCAATTGCGCACCGGAGTGGC
>JAZBPE010000241.1:0-3210 GCA_036353345.1 Erythrobacter sp.
CATGGTGAACGGCGCGGGGCTTGCCATGGCAACGATGGACATCATCAAGCTCAATGGCGCCTTTCCTGCCAACTTCCTCGACGTGGGCGGCGGCGCGACCACCGAAAAGGTGACGGCAGCGTTCAAGATCATCCTGAAGGATCCTGCGGTCGAGGGCATCCTCGTCAATATCTTCGGCGGCATCATGAAGTGCGACGTTATCGCCAACGGCATCGTCCAGGCGGCGAAGGACGTGAACCTCTCCGTGCCGTTGGTCGTCCGGCTCGAAGGCACCAATGTCGAGAAGGGCAAGGAGATCCTCAACAATTCCGGCCTGCCGATCGTCTCCGCCGACGATCTGGGCGACGCGGCGAAGAAGATCGTCGCTGAGGTGAAGCAGACGGCTTAGAATTTCGCCAGGGGCGGCGCCTGTCGCCGCTTCTGGCTTCACGTGCGACAGGCCCATCAGCTTGACGTTTACGTAAACGCGAGCTAGAAGGAGGGCAAGCTTTCAGGAACGCCGCCCGATGCTGGCGCGTTCGGCCAGAACCAAGGGAAAGGACACGAGCCCCATGAAAATCCTCGTCCCCGTCAAGCGGGTGATCGATTACAACGTCAAACCGCGCGTCAAGGCAGACGGTTCGGGCGTCGATCTTGCCAATGTCAAGATGAGCATGAACCCGTTCGACGAGATCGCCATCGAAGAAGCGATCCGGATCAAGGAAGCGGGCAAGGCCGAAGAGATTGTCGCGGTCTCGATCGGCCCGGCCAAGGCGGCAGAAACGCTGCGCACTGCGCTCGCCATGGGTGCCGACCGCGCGATCCTCGTTCAGACTGACGATGAAGTGGGTGCCGAGGTCGAACCGCTGGCGGTTGCCAAGATCCTCAAGGCCATTGCCGAGGAAGAGCAGCCTGGTCTGATCCTGCTCGGCAAGCAGTCGATCAGCGACGATTCGAATCAGACCGGCCAGATGCTCGCCGCGCTGATGGACCGTCCGCAGGGCACGTTTGCAAACACCGTCGAGATCGATGGCGACGCCGTCACCGTGAAGCGCGAGATTGACGGCGGGCTTGAGACGGTGAAGCTCACCATGCCGGCCATCGTTACGACCGACCTGCGCCTGAACGAGCCGCGCTATGCGTCACTGCCTAACATCATGAAAGCCAAGAAAAAGCCGCTCGATACCAAGTCGCCGTCCGATTACGGCGTCGATATTACGCCGCGCCTCACAACGACCAATGTGAGCGAACCGCCAGTGCGCCAGGCTGGTGAGAAGGTCGAGGATGTCGATGCGCTGGTGGCGAAGATCAAGGAGCTGGGGATCGCCTGATCGCGGCCCGGCCTGACAAGGATAAGGAAGACGATGATGAACACGCTAGTTCTGGTCGAACACGACAACAAAAGCGTCAACGACGCGACTCTCGCAGTCGTCACCGCAGCGGGCAAGATGGGCGAAGTCCACGCGCTCGTCGCCGGACACGATTGCGGCGCAGTGGCCGAAGCGGCAGCCAAGATCGACGGGGTTGCCAAGGTGCTGAAGGCTGATGATGCGGCCTATGGCGAGGGCCTGGCCGAGAATGTCGCGCCGCTCATTGTCGGGCTGATGGATGGCTACGATGCGTTTCTCACGCCAGCGACCACTTCGGGCAAGAACATCGCCCCGCGCGTCGCCGCCAGCCTTGATGTGATGCAGGTGTCCGACATTCTCTCGGTTGAAGGTGACAAGACGTTCACGCGTCCGATCTACGCCGGAAACGCGATCGCGACAGTCCAGTCCTCCGATCCCAAGCTCGTGCTGACCGTGCGCGGCACCGCGTTCGAGAAAGCGGCGACGGAAGGCGGGTCGGCTGCTGTCGAGGATGTCAACGGCCCCGGCGATGCGGGTATCTCCAGCTTTGTCAGCCGCGAAGTAGCCGATGGCGGCGACCGACCCGAACTGGCGAGCGCCAAGGTCATCGTATCGGGCGGCCGTGCGCTGAAGGACAGCGAGACCTTCGACACGATCATCAATCCGTTGGCCGACAAGCTTGGCGCCGCCATCGGTGCAAGCCGCGCGGCGGTTGATGCGGGTTATGTGCCCAACGACTACCAGGTCGGCCAGACCGGCAAGATCGTCGCACCGGAAGTCTATATCGCCATCGGCATTTCGGGCGCGATCCAGCACCTCGCCGGCATGAAGGACTCCAAGGTCATCATCGCCATCAACAAGGACGAGGACGCCCCGATCTTTCAGGTCGCCGATATCGGCCTCGTCGCTGACCTCTACAATGCCGTGCCGGAGCTGACCGAAAAGGTTTGAACCTTGTGATGTTCCGTCAACATGGCGGATCCAGCGCCAGCACTCCGACGCAGGTGCGTTTAACTCCAACTGGCTGGGCTGGTTTTCTGCAGGTCGTGTTGCTGGTATCGATCGCAGCGGTGCCGGGACTATTGATAGCGCAGGATACAATTGCGGAGGCTATCAAGTCAGAAGCGAAAACTGAAATCGCCGACAATCGCGAACTGGCTGAAATGTTTGCGAAAGACCAAGAGGTTCGGAAGCGCTTGCGTTCCGAGATGAAGTCGGGCCAGCTCGATGGTGTCTCCATGGACTCCGATCTAATGGAGGAGTTTATCGTCGGCGACGCCCAGCGGCTCGAACGGGTTTCGGGATTGCTAGAGATTGGGGCGCTCCACACCGCGCAGGATTATTATCATGCGGCCTTTCTGTTCCAACACGGCAAAGAGGCGAAGCATTATTTGCGCGCCCATCATGTTGCGATGGTCGCGATGAAGCTGGGCCATGAAGAAGCACCGTGGATCGCCGCGGCAAGCCTTGACCGATACCTCGTAAGTATCGGCCAGCCACAAATCTACGGGACGCAATCCAGCGTCGCGCAAAACGAGGGCGCTCCATTGACGTCCGATAGTCGCATCATAAGCAATCGCGAGCGTGCCCAGCTCGATGTGCCGCCTACCTCCAAGTGAGAGAGAGCGGAATATCGCGCCCCCTTCTACCGATCATAAGGGAGTAACGATCACCGATCGCACGGGCGCGCGAGGCGGATAGATATCTCAGTATCCCGCGCACGCTCTCAACCGAATACGCCGCGCCGATACTCCGCTACACAAAGCTCACGATAAAGTGCAGCGTCATCCCGACCAGCCCGCCGACGACCGTTCCATTGATCCGGATGAATTGCAGATCGCGGCCCACCGCGCTTTCGATCCGCCCAGTGATCGTGGTCGCG
>JAZBPE010000242.1:0-2242 GCA_036353345.1 Erythrobacter sp.
CCAATCCGGGCAAGCGCGCGGGTCCAGAAGCGGGCGTAGAGCAGGTGCAGGATCGCATGTTCGACCCCGCCAATATAATGATCGACCGGAAGCCATTTCGCGACCTCCTCCGGGTCGAAGGGCGCATCGTCGGGCTGCGACGCGAAGCGCAGGAAATACCATGAGGAATTGGTGAAAGTGTCGAGCGTGTCGGTCTCGCGCAGCGCTGGCTTGCCGCTGATCGGACACACTGTGTGCTTCCAGGTCGGATGGCGTTCGAGCGGATTGCCGGGTTCGTCGAAATCGATGTCCTCGGGAAGGGTCACGGGCAACTGATCGCGGGGAACCGGCACCGGGCCGTGGTCGGGGCTGTGAATAATCGGGATGGGCGTGCCCCAATAACGCTGGCGCGAAATGCCCCAGTCGCGCAGCCGCCAGACCGTCTTGCCCTCGCCCCAGCCGCCCCTCTCGGCGCGGGCGATGACTTCGGCCTTGGCTTCGTCCACGCTCTTGCCGTCGAGGAAGTCGGAGTTGACGATCACGCCGTCCCCGCTTTCCGCTTCGCTAGCCATCGGCGCAGCGGCCTGCGATGGATCGGCGGCGACGACGCGGGTGATCGGCAGTTCGTATTTGGTCGCGAATTCGAAGTCGCGCTGATCGTGGCCGGGCACACCCATCACCGCGCCGGTTCCGTAATCCATCAGCACGAAGTTCGCGATGAAAACCGGCAGCGGCGCGCCGGTGAACGGATGCCGCGCGGTCAGCTGGGTGCGAAAGCCTTTCTTCTCGGCGGTGTCGAGCTCGGCTGCGGTGGTGCCGCCGCGCTTGCATTCCTCGATAAAAGTGGCGGCTAGCGGATCGTTTGTCGCAATGCCCTGCGCCACCGGATGATCGGCGGCGACCGCGCAGAAGCTCGCACCGAAGATCGTATCGGGGCGGGTGGTGTAGACCGCCAGTTGTTCCCCGTTGGAGAGATCGAAGCTGAATTCCAGCCCTTGCGACTTCCCGATCCAGTTTTCCTGCATCAGCCGGACCTTGTCAGGCCAGCCGTCAAGCTCGCCCAGACCATCGAGCAGGTCCTGCGCAAAGTCGGTGATCTTCAGGAACCACTGGTCGAGCTTGCGCTTCTCGACCGCGGCGCCCGAACGCCAGCCCTTGCCATCGATCACCTGTTCGTTGGCAAGCACCGTCTGATCGACCGGGTCCCAGTTAACCTCGCTCGAGCGGCGATAGACCAGCCCCGCTTCATACATGTCGAGGAACAGCGCCTGTTCGTGGCCGTAATATTCGGGATCGCAGGTGGCGAACTCCCGCGTCCAGTCGAGCGCGAAGCCGATGCGCTTGAGCTGCGCCTTCATCCCTTCGATGTTGGAGCGCGTCCATTCGCCGGGATGCACCCCGCGCTCGATCGCGGCATTCTCCGCCGGCATGCCGAACGCGTCCCAGCCCATCGGGTGCAGCACTTCGCGCCCGCGCATGCGATGATAGCGCGCGAGGACGTCGCCCATCGTGTAATTGCGCACGTGACCCATATGGATGCGCCCCGAAGGATAGGGAAACATCTCGAGCACGTAAGCTTTCGGCTTGGTCGAAGCGCTGTTCGCGGTGAACGTGGCGGCTTCCTCCCACGCGCGCTGCCAGCGCCCGTCGGCAATCGACGGATCGAAGCGGGTGTCAGTCACGATAGGTATACCGGGCAGCGCGGTAGGATCGGCGCAGAGGCGCGCCTAGCCCGCGATCGCCTTGCGCCTGAGATCGCGCGCTTTGGTCAGGATGATGTCTTCGAGCTTCTGAACGGTCGCGGCCTGAACCGGCGCTTCGACCCAGCCATTGCCCTGCGCGACCTGCCGGCTCGCCGCGACGCGCAGCGCGTCGGCGCGCAAGTCCTGATCAAGGATAGTGACCGATACCTTCACCCGCTCATTCGGATTGGCGGGGTTGGCGTACCAGTCCGTCACGATGACACCGCCTGCGCTGTCCGCCGATAATAGCGGCGCAAAGCTCAGCGTTTCGAGCGCGCCGCGCCATAGATAGGCATTGACGCCGATCGTGTTGAGCTGTGCGGATTGCAGTTCGGTGGTCGGTCGCTCACTGCCGCCGCACGACGCCAGCGCCATAAAGGCGGGGAGCGCAAGCGCGGCTTTCGCAATAGTGCGACGGTGCCGGGGCGGCAGGAGGGTGGTTGCGCGTGTCACTGTATCGAAATCCTTCATGACTCGTCGGACCTATAGCGCGGGTAGCCCCCGCTTCAAGTCGTGGCGCG
>JAZBPE010000021.1:0-4349 GCA_036353345.1 Erythrobacter sp.
CCGGAACACACAGTGAGCTTTTCAAATGAGCGCCAAGGATCAGATCATTCCCGCCGTATCGTTCACGACCGCCCAGACCGGCGCGTCGGCCAAGTCGGACGAGCTGGGCATGCGCCCTATGCAGGCGCAAGCCTATGAGAAGCGCGGCGAGCAATATCTGCTGATCAAGTCCCCGCCCGCCTCAGGCAAATCGCGGGCGCTTATGTTCATCGCGCTCGACAAGCTCGCGAACCAAAATGTCCGGCAAGCCATCATCTGCGTCCCCGAACGCTCGATCGGCGCGAGTTTTAACAGCGAGCCACTGAGCAAGTACGGTTTCTTCACCGACTGGAACGTCGCCCCGCAATGGAACCTGTGCAACACGCCGGGTGCCGATGATCCCAAGGTCGCGAAGTCCAAGGTGAAGGCGGTCGGCGAGTTCCTTGCGAGCGATGAAAAGGTGCTCGTCTGCACTCATGCGACCTTCCGCTTCGCTTTCGACGAGCTCGGACCGGAAGCATTCGACAACCGCCTGGTCGCAATCGACGAATTCCATCACGTTTCCGCCGATGCCGGCAACCGTCTCGGCGCGCAGCTCGCGCAGTTGATCGGGCGCGACAAGGCGCATGTCGTGGCGATGACGGGCAGCTATTTCCGTGGCGATGCGATTCCGGTGCTTGCGCCGGAAGACGAATCCAAGTTCGAGACGGTTACCTACACCTACTACCAGCAGCTCAATGGCTACGAGTATCTCAAGACGCTCGATATCGGCTACAGCTTCTACACCGGGCCTTACACCGAGAAAATTTCGGCGCTGCTCGATCCGACGGTGAAGACCATCGTCCACATCCCATCGGTCAATTCGCGCGAGAGCCTGAAGGACAAGCATCGCGAGGCCGAGGATATCATGAACCATCTCGGCGACTGGCAGGGCATCGATCCCGAGACAGGGTTCCACCTCATCAAAACGGCTGCCGGGAACGTGATCAAGGTTGCCGATTTGGTCGACGACGATTCTGCCAAGCGCGACCGAGTCGCCGCAGCCCTGAAGTCACCCGATGCGCGGTCGGATCGCGACTTCGTCGACATCATCATCGCGCTGGGCATGGCGAAGGAAGGCTTCGACTGGATCTGGTGCGAACACGCGCTGACGGTCGGCTATCGATCCAGCCTGACTGAAATCATCCAGATCATCGGCCGGGCAACCCGTGATGCGCCGGGCAAGACCCGCGCTCGTTTTACCAATCTGATCGCCGAACCCGCTGCGGACAGCCCGCTCGTAGTCGACGCGATCAACGATTACCTCAAGGCGATTGCGGCGAGCTTGCTCATGGAGCAGGTGCTCGCGCCCCGCTTCGACTTCACTCCAAAGGACGCAGGGCCGAAACCGGACTTCGACTACGGGCCTGGGGGATACAAGGAAGGTGAGACCAATTTTGGCGTGAACGATCACGGCCAGATGCATTTCGAGATCAAGGGGCTCAAACTGACCAAAAGCGTCGAGGCAACGCGTATCTGCCGCGAGGATCTCAACGAGGTCATTGCGACCTTTGTGCAGGACAAGGCAGTCGTCGAACGCGGCGTGTTCGACCCCGACGTGGTTCCAGAAGAGCTAACCCAGCTAAAGATGGGCAAGATCATTCGGGAAAAGTACCCCGAACTGAGCGAACACGATCAGGAAGCGGTCCGCCAGCAAGCGGTTGCAGCGATGACGCTGACCCAGCAAGCCAAGGCTGTGCTGACAAGCGATGGTGATGGCGAGATCAAGGCAAATACCGCCTTCATAGAAGGCGTGCGCAGGTTCGCGCTCAGCGTGACGGATCTCGACATCGATCTCATCGACCGGGTCAATCCGTTCGAGGCAACGATTGCTGTCTTGGCCAAGTCCATGGATGCAAAGACCCTGTTGCAGGTTCAGGCGGTCATCAACGCAAAGAAGGACAAACTGACCTACGATGAAGCGCGCGCACTTGCCGAGCGCGCGCTGGAATTCAAGCGGGAGCGCGGACGGCTGCCGTCGCTGACTTCTCAAGATGCTTGGGAACGCAAGATGGCGGAGGGCATCGCTTTCCTCCAACGCCACGCCACCAAAGAGGTCAGCAATGGCTGAACTGAGTGACCTCGAACTCCTGGCCGAGCTTGGCGTCGAAACAGCACCCGAGCCGGTTCGAAAGCTGACCCCGCTTCAGGAACGCATCATAGCGGGATTCGAGGACATACAGCGTTTCGTCAAAGAGCATGGACGGCTCCCCAGGCATGGGGAGGGTCATGACATTTTTGAGCGACTATATGCGGTCCGCCTTGAGAGGCTGCGCGCACTTCCCGAAGCGCAAGAACTCCTGGCGAGCATGGACCTGGACGGCATTCTGGAGGCAGCCGAGCCGGTAGGGAAACCATCGGACGAACTAGACGACACTGCACTTCTGGCAGAACTTGGAATCCAACCGGGCTCCGAAGATGACATTACAAAGCTGCGGCATGTAAGTTCTCGGGCCGAGAAGAGAGCGGCTGAAGAGATTGCCAACCGTGAGAGGTGCGAGGATTTCACAGAGTTCAAGCCGCTGTTCGAGGCTGTGCAGGTCGATCTGAAGGCCGGTAGCAGACAGGCCAAGGCGCTCGGCAATTCCGAGGTCACGCTGGCCGAAATCCAGCCGGGGAATTTCTTCATCGTCGGCGGGCAACTCGCCTACATCGCCGCCTCGACCGACTCTTTCACTACTCAGTATGAGCGCGCTGATCGCCGTGTCCGGATCATCTATGACAACGCAACCGAGGCGACGGTCCTTTCACGCTCATTCCAAAAGTCGCTCTATCGGGACGAGTCCGCTAGGCGCGTGAGCGAGCAAAGCGCAGGGCCACTTTTTGGGGACACCGCTGAGCCCGACGATCTGGAGAGCGGCACGATCTACGTACTCCGCAGCAA
Source organism: Erythrobacter sp. (assembly GCA_036353345.1). Taxonomy (GTDB): domain Bacteria; phylum Pseudomonadota; class Alphaproteobacteria; order Sphingomonadales; family Sphingomonadaceae; genus Erythrobacter. The sequence goes on from JAZBPE010000021.1 coordinate 2,903, forward strand.
ATCGTCGCATCCCTATGTCGACGAGCATCGCGAGCTGATCCATAAGATCGGCGTTACAGGGCAACCGGTCCTCAGCCGGATTGCCAACGCGCGTAACGATCCGACTTTCATGCTCGCGGACGTCGAAGTCGTGGCCGAGTACAAGCTCTTCAACATCAACCGGACCAAGCTCGAACGGCTGATCCATCGTGCGCTCGGGCCTGCCCGCCTTGATCTTTCAGCAGGCGATCGATTTGGCAAAACTGTACAGCCGCGCGAGTGGTTCCTTGTCCCGCTCTCGATCATCAACGAATTGGTGTCGCGGATCAGTGACGGTACTGTCACGCAGCACGTTTACGATCCCGCAAGGGCGGAGTTCGTTGCTCATGATGACGCCTAACAAACGGTTGGACGCAATCAGGCGAAGTTAGCTCATGGCACGTCAGTTCACCCGCTCCGAGTTCTATGAGCTCGTCTGGTCCAAGCCGATGACGCACTTGGCCAAGGAATTCGGTCTTTCTGACGTCGCCTTGCACAAAATATGTCGCAAGCACGATGTGCCCAACCCTCCGCTGGGATGGTGGGCAAAACATGCAGCGGGCCAGAAGGTCAAACGAACACCGCTACCCAAGCTGAAGTCGGGCATTTCCGATACGATCAACATCGCTGGCGGAGAGCTACGCCACGAGCCCGATTCCGTCGCGCAAATGCGCGAAGAGGCCCGCGTTCGGGCCTCGGCATTCGATCCAAAAAAGGTCGATCAGCAACATTCCATCGTAACGCGATCGATGGCCAAGTTGCGCAAGGCAAAGCCCGACGAACGGGGATTGGTGAGGCTCGCTCAGTCCGGCTTGATCGACGTAGAGATCGCGCCGGATTCAATCGATCGGATCGAGCTATCGCTCAACCGAATAGTCACGGCAGCACAGATCCAAGGCTTTGATCTCAGCGGCAAGGGTGACCGCGCCGCGTTCACGGACGGAAACGTGATTGTCCCCTTCAATCTAAAGGAGGCAGTTAAGCGGTCGCAGCACGAGCCCACGCCCGAGGAATTGGCGAAGGAAGAGAAGGAACGAAAACGGCGGGAGCGGCGCTGGGCACGGAACGATTGGGATTACGTCCCGAGCTTTTCCACATTTAGCCATTGGCCAGAGTGGGATTACGCACCGACCGGCAAGGTATCGTTCGAGTTCGATCTTTATCTGCGATACTCGTCAGCTCTCCGCCGCTCCTTCAATGATGCCAAAATCCAGCGCGTGGAAAACATGGCGAACGATATCGCCGTTGGTCTTGCCGTTCTGGCCGCTGCCAAGCGCGAGGATGACAGAAGGGCCGAAGAAGACCGCATCCGTGCGGAAGAAGAAGCGCGTCGGCGCAACGAGGCTAGACGGCTAGCCTATATCGAAGACCGGCGCCTCAAGGTGCTTGAAGTCGTATTCGAGCGGGTTGAGAGACGCGATCGCCTCCG
>JAZBPE010000243.1:0-25545 GCA_036353345.1 Erythrobacter sp.
AGCAGGCCACTGCGGACCTTGGCCAAATGATCCCGCGCGGCTCCGATCGAAAATCGCTCGGCAAACAATTGCATCACGATCGGCTTCGTTTCTTCGGCGATATTGTAGTCCGGCGCCAAAGAGCGAACGAAGCCCTCTGCGGTCAGCAGGGTGCGCAGCAAAATAGCGAGGTCGGGCGGCAATACGAGGCGATAATCGCGCAACAATCCGAAAACCCGATCGAAAATTGCCGCGAATTCTATCCCGGCAAGAGCTGTGCCGCTAAATTCCGCGATCAGCTCATCCAGGTCCATCACCAATTGCGCGCGATCCACGAGTGGATTGCCTGCCCAGTCGAGCAGCAGATCGGCCACCTTGTCTATCTGTCCGTTCGCGATAGCGAAAATCAGTCGGACGATTTCCTGACGCCGCGCGCCGCTGAGAAAGCCGACCGAGCCGAAATCGATGAAGCCTACCTGGTTCCCTTCCATCCAGAAGACGTTGCCGGGATGCGGGTCGCCATGAAACTCTCCATTGAGAAGGATCATCCGTAGCACTGCATCGGCATAGCGCTTCGCGAACTGGGCATTCCCTGCCGGATCAGTTGCCGGGTGCCGCGACGCGGGCTTTCCGCCCAGGGCTTCCTGCACATTGATCGTCAAGCCTGTGAGTTCCCAGTGGATCGCGGGCGTCTTCACCCCAAGCATCTCCAGATAACCGCCAATCCTTTCACAGGCACGTGCTTCTGCCGCCAGGTCCATCTCCCGCGCTAAATTCTTGGCGAATGTCTGAAGGAATTCCACGGGTCGATAGCGAGCAATGTCGCTTGACCGACGCTCGGCGAGGCCCGCGAGCCGTGTCAACAGCCTCATGTCCGCCTCGATCCTGGACGCCATGCCGGGTCGGCGGATTTTCACGATAGTCTCGCTTCCGTCCAGCAGGGTTGCGACATAAGTCTGCGCGATAGAGGCTGAGGCGATCGGGTTTCTCTCGAAAGCGGCGAATTCACGTTCCCAGTCGCTGCCCCAAGCCGATACAATCACCGGTTCGATCTTATCGAACGGCAGCGGTTCCACCTGGTCGTGGAGAGTGCCGAACGCGGAAATCCAGGGTTGTGTAAACAGATCGCTTCTGGTCGCCAGGAGCTGGCCAAGCTTTATTCCGACAGGGCCGACATCGCGCAACAGCGCCACCACCGATGCAGGACGCAAGTCCTCGGTATCTGGCTCATTCTCCGAAACCGGCATAAAGCCAAGCAAGCTTCCGAGATTTTTCAGACCGTGCCGGGCGAAAATCTGACCGAGTTCTGCTAGCCGCGTCAGTTCACCGACACTGTTTTCCAGATCATGCTTCATCGGCTTTCTTCGCAAGTGTCAGCCTGCTTCTGATTCTCCGCAACTTTTCGAAGCATCGTACGCAGGAGGTCGATTTGAGGCGCAGACATTCCCTTCCAGAGAATTTCGTGGAGTCGATCAGCCGCTTCGCGCAGTTCCGGCCAGATGGTTCTTACTTGCTCGGTGAGGTGGAGGTTCCAAACCCTTCGATCGTGCGCCGCCCGCTCTCGCTCGATCAAACCTTTTTCAACCAAAACTGCGACAGCCTGTCCTATCGTCGCCGATTCAAGCTCGAGCAGGCGAGAAATCTCGGTCTGTGTTAGCGTAGGTTCTCGCAACAAGGACGCGATGATCCGCCATTGTGTTTGATTGAGGTCGAGCCCCACGATCAGAGCGTCGAAGGTCCGCCGAGCGGTCCTGTTCACCTCTTCTAGCAAATAAAGGATGTCATCCTTTTCGTTGGGGGCGTAATCACGTATCTCATCTTTCGGCATATGCTTATCCATAGCGCTATCTTGGAAGGCTCGCGCATGCCTGGCGTGTTCAAGCTCAGCGTCAACCATATTCGCTAGCAGTGCCGCCATGCAAACACTCGCTGATTTCACGCTACAGCAGAAACTGAATCCGATGGTCGCTCAAGCTGATAAGGAACCGAACGGCGCTGGGTGAGTGCGGGGGCTCCGGCCACCTCGCCTGCCACGACTGCCGGGATGTTATGATCGCATGCGCTCGGCGTCCCTCATCTGAGCATCAGACCCCCTGAAGGGCAAACGCGGGCGTGAACGCGGGGCATGGGCTCGATTTCGAGTGATTATGGCTCGCTGCCCAGATTGTCATGCATCCTAGCCAGCGATCCGCGTAAGCGCTCCAGTTCCCCAAAACGGATCCCCCCGAGCAAGCGAGCATACATTGCATCAGCTTCTACTCGCATCTTGGGAAGTAGCTCGATTGCGGCAGGGCGTAAATGAACCCGCCAAACGCGCCTGTCGTTCTTCGCGCCTGCGTCTTTCCACCAGCTCAAGTTCTTCCAGGCGATCAATAGTCTGGCCGATGCTAGCGCGCTCTAGCTTCAGTTCCCGAGCCAGCTCTGTCTGGGTCATGCCTGGGCTCCGAAAGATAAGCCAATATACTCCATTGCGTCCGCGTGAGCCCGAATTGTTCAACCGAAGAATCGGCGGTCCTGCGCAAACGCCGGGTCACTTCCTCCATAAGAAAGAACAGCCGATCGGTATCGGTGAGGGAACTTGCCCCCCTTTGTATCCGCGTCATAGCCCGTCATGGCAGCCATCTAGGGCAACCTACCATAGCGGATCAGGAAATAAAGCCGTTTACTGTAAATCGATTTACAATATGAGGTTGCGGTATGCAGTCGCAAACTTTCCATATCGGGGGAAATGGTGGCATCTCCATAGCAGCCGAAGCGACCGGAAATGCCGATGCTTTACCGGTCTTGCTCGCGCATGGGGGCGGCCAGACCCGTCACGCATGGAAACGTGTCACAGCCGATCTCGCCAATGCGGGATTTCGTCCGATCGCAATTGATATGCGCGGTCATGGCGACAGCGAATGGTCTGCCGAGGGCGCTTACGAAACGCGCGACTTCGCTTCAGATCTCGTTGCGATCGCTTCAAAAATGGACCGCAAGCCAGCGCTCGTCGGGGCCTCCCTTGGCGGGTTGGCCGGACTGATCGCCGAAGGACACCTTGCGCCGGGCCGCTTCGCGTCGCTCACTCTCGTCGACATCGCGCCGCGTATGGAGACGGGGGGCGTTATGCGCGTAGTCGGCTTTATGGAGGAGCACGTGGAGACCGGTTTCTCTTCACCGGACGAAGCGGCAGAGGTCATCGCGCGCTACATGCCACATCGCCGCAAGCGCGGAGCCGGCAAGGGCTTACGGCGCTATCTGCGAGAGAAGGAAGACGGCCGCTACTACTGGCATTGGGATCCGGCCTTTATCCGCAACATCACACTAGCCAAGCGAAGCGATCCGGCTCATCAGGAACGCCAGTTTGATGCGCTGAACGATGCAGCCAGCAGGCTTTCGCTGCCATTGCATATTATTCGCGGCGGATCGAGCGATCTGGTTTCCGAAGACGCGGTCGCGCAATTGCTCGAACTTGTTCCACACGCTGAATACACCGACATCGCAGAGGCAACACATATGGTGGTTGGCGATGCCAACGATGCCTTTTCGGCAGCGATACTCGATTTTCTCAAGCGTAATCACAGTCCGCAGGGAGCCGTTACATGACCGATAATCTGACAAGGATCGATCCTAAGCGCCTCGAAGAGATCCTGCAGATTGCCCCGTTTCACCGGTGGCTTGGCCTCACTTTACGGTCATGCTCGAACGAGCAGCTTGAACTGGAGATGCCTTGGCGCGACGAGATCGTGTCAAACCCGGCAATCGGTTCAGCGCATGGCGGCGTGCTCGCCTCTCTGATCGATTTAACCGGGCTCTACACCTTATTGTCGCAAGGTACAGGGGCCAAGGCGACCGCCGATCTGAGGGTCGACTACCACCGCCCGGCAACCTCGGGACCACTCGTAGCATCGGGCAAAATAATCAAGATCGGTAAAAATATCTCGGTCGCTGAAACACGTGTATACGGTCCTACTGGCAACCTTTTGGCTAGCGGCCGCGGTGCCTACGTATGCTAACAGCGTTATCCTAATGGAACTAACTGCAGGGCGAAAATTAGCAGGTCTGTTCCTCGAAGACCTGCAAAATAGTCCCACGACTTTCAGAGCGAATTGCGTCGCGATAGCCGCCTTCCAATGAGTGACGTGACCCCCTGATCTTCCCCCCAGCCGGGATTAGAGCCGAGCTGCGTTGATGCGTATGAGCGCGGTTGAAGCAATGGGCTGCGCAGCGGAGCCCGTAGGGCGTGGCGAAGCAGGCCATTGCTTATCTAGTTCGGCGGCGAACGCCGCCGGTGTCGCGTAGCCAAGGGATGAGGGCGGTCTCTCTCGGTTGTAGTCTTCCACCTGACCTGCCCCATCAGGGTGGTCCACCGGTTAAGTTAGAGTTCCGGCGGTTGGGGTCGCCCTGCTGGGCGGCCTGGAGCGCAGCGTAAGGCAGCATGGCAGGACGAGGCAAGATTGTTTGTGGGGCCGGCGGCTGGTAGCCCAGCGAAGAGGGATTCATGCAGCGAACACCGCTGCCGGCCTCTCCCTATCACATCATCGACGATATTGAGCACACGGAACTTTTGTTCGGACGCCACCTAGTCGTGAGCAAATAAAAGTTCGAAAAAGAGGGCTCGACACAGCGAAGCGCCGAACCCTCTTGCAATTAGCGAGTAAGTTTAAAACTTGCCGCGCACGGTGATGCCGTAAGTCCGCGGTTCCGCAAGAAAAGCGGAGAACGTTTGTTGCGGAGCCACGAAAGGCGTGTTGAAGGCCACCTGCGTATACCCAACGTCAAACAAATTATTGACCCATCCCTCGATCGCGAAGCGATCCGCAATATTGGTCAGACCCACACGCCCGTTCACTACGACGAAGCTGTCCTGTTCCTTGCCGAAGAGCAGGTCGGAGCCGGTGTTGTAATCACCAGCCATACGAGCGTTCACGAAGACCAGGCCTTCGAGCCCACTGTCGCCGATTGGCGGCGTCCACGTAAGCGACGATGTTGCCACGATCTCTGGTGCATTCGACAGGTTGTCGCCTGGCAGCAAGCGTAGTGCGGGGTCGAGCGGTGCCCCGGTATCGTCCCCGATAAGATTGTCTTCAAAGCTCGTATCAGAATAGGTGACGCCAAGGGTAATATCCAAATCACGAGCGGGCCGTAGATAGGTTTCGATCTCGACACCTTGAGCGATCACACCTGGTGCAACTTCATCGGAAGAGCATGCACCGGTTGTCGCGCTTGCGTCTCTGTCGGCCCCGCCGAGATCGCTATCGCAACTATTGACCGTCTGCACAATGTAGAACGCCCCATTGAACGTGTTCAACTGGAAGTTACTGAACTCTTGCCGGAAGCCTGCAATGCTAACCCCGAACTCGCGTGTCGAGTATTTGAGGCCGATCTCATATGCATCGACTGTTTATTCATCGAACTGCAGCGCGGCTGCCGAGATATTGGCCGGATCGAACGCAAGCGGATTTGACAGTGCAGACCTGTCGAGGTTGAAACCGCCCGCCTTGTAGCCGCGTGAATACGAACCGTAGACTAGCAGATCGGGAGTTGGCTTCCAGCTCAGGATAGCCGTGCCGGTAAACTCCTCTTCTTCGCGCGAGTCTTCGAGAGAAACTCCATCGAGCTCCGATGTCGAATTGCCTTGGCAGGAAAGGCTGATGATACCACCGGCCAGAGGTGCCAAAGTCGGAACACCCAGAAAGCCTCCGAGCAGATTGCGGTTTGTCGGACAAACCGTGTTGTCGTTGCGGAAAGTTGCGTCGAAGTCCTTGGTTTCGTTTGTATAACGAAGCCCCAGCGTCAAATCGAGCGTATCCGTGATCGCAAAGATATTATGCGTGAAGAACGCGAAGTTCTCACTCGTCTGATTGTAGACCTCGCTGACCGTTCCCAAATCGCTGATGCTTGCAAGGTTGTTGATACCTGCGAGGATCGCCGGGGTTGCAGCGCCGAATGCCGGGCTTCCGGTCAGCGTACCGTCCAATGCCGCCACGTTGGCACCCAGGCAATTGGAAGCCCCCGGATTGACCAAAGCCGGGTTGATCGCGATAGCGATGCGGCACGCTACGAAATTGCCGTACTGGGTGCCGAACCGCAGATTGTCACGCACCTGCAGTTCTTCATTGGCGTAATACGCGCCGATCAACCAATCGAGTTTGCCATCGAAGGCCTCACCGGTAAGGCGCAGTTCCTGAGTGAATGTTTCAAAGTCTCGAGCAAGAGCATTCTCGGTCGGAGCGCGGTAGAGAATATCGACAGTAGTGTAATCGGTGTCAGATCCCTGGCTGTTGGCATATTCACGGTAGCCCGTGATAGACGTCAACGTGACGTTCCCGAAATCCCAATTGATCTCAGCCGAAATACCGTAGTCTTCGGTTTCGCCTTCATAGCTTCTGCCCGGCGTAGGGTACAGGTCGCGGTTGAATGTATCCTGGGTGAGGGCACGCGGATCCTGCCCAAGCGCAAGCAACACGGGAACGATCGGATTTGCGGTACTCGTCAGGGCGGCCCCATCCGATGGCCTCGTAAAGGGATCAAATCCAGCGCTGATCCGTGCAAGCGGAGCAAACTCGGGCTGGACGAACGTCGCGGCACAGCACGCTTCGTCCTTTTTGGAATAATCCCCGACAAGGCGAATGGACAGGTCGTCATTGGGTTCGAACAGGAGCTGACCGCGGACCAGATAACGATCGCGATTGTTGATCGTCCCGCCGTTGGTAATATCGTTGTAGAAGCCGTCGCGCTCAAAATACACGCCGTCCACACGCGCAGCTACGGTGTCGCCAAGCGGAGCGTTTATGCCACCTTCGACGCGGATCGCATCATAGTTGCCATAAGTGAAGGCCCCGTATGCGCTGAAATCGAACTCGGGCGGTGCGGTGTAGATATTGATCAGGCCTGCCGATGAGTTCCGCCCGCCCAGAGTACCTTGGGGACCGCGAAGGATTTCGACCCTGTCGATAGGGCCGAGCTCACTCAGGGCGCTTCCCGAACGAGAGCGATAGACTCCATCGACAAAAACCGCGACCGAACTTTCCAGACCAGGGTTGTCGCCGACCGTGCCGATACCGCGAATACGCGCGGAACCGTTAGCTTCGTTGCCGGTGGAAGACACCAGCAGGGACGGTGCAACCTGGTTCAGCTCACGTATGTCGCTGGCGCCCGAATTCTGGAGGGTTTCTCCGGAAACAGCTGACACGGCGACTGGAACATCCGCCAAGACCTGCGATCGCCCTTGCGCGGTAACAATGATTACGTTTTGGTCTTCGACATCGGCCCCTTCAACCAGATCCGCATCGGGTTCGCCAACATCCTGGGCGAAGGCGGCTGTCGGTGTGAAGGCAAGTGCCGCTGCCAATGCACCAAGGGCGCAATGGTGGCGTGATGGAAATCTTTTCATGTGCCTCTCCTCTAAGAATGTGCCCCATCCTAGGCACTAGTCGATGTTAGAAACGATGCCGATAAGCGCGTTTCATTTCAAGACTTGGTAGATGAATTGACGGATTATTTCACATTGTCGACAAGCATGTGGCAAAAATGCCATGCAGGTCACTACATGCAGGTTTCTAGTAGCCAGAAAGCTTGGAAAATCGGTCCTTTAACCAGCTCGACGAACCGAAGCTCTGCTCCAGCACGCGGGCGCGCTTGAGATAGAAGCCGACGTCGTACTCATCGGTCATGCCGATCCCGCCGTGCAGCTGGATGCCCTCGTTTGCCATGGTGTGCATAACGCGGTTGGCTTCCGCCTTGGCGATGGTCGCCGCGCGCGCCACGCCGAAGCCGGCATCGACGGCTTGCAGGCCCGCCTCGACCGCGCTGCGCATCTGGGCGAGATCGGCGAAGAGGTCCGCCATGCGGTGTTGCAGCGCCTGGAAGCTCGCCAGCACCTGGTTGAACTGCACGCGCTGCTTCAGATAGTCGAGCGTGTCGTCGAACACTTGCTGCGCCATGCCGAGCATTTCGGCTGCGGTGAGCACGCGCGCGCGGTCGAGCACGTCATCGAGCAGGTTGTCGCCGCCATTGGCGAGCTTCTCCGCCGCCGCGCCGTCGAAGGTGACGTCGGCATGGCTGCGCTGGTCGGTCAGCTTGCGGGTGGTGAGCGCGACGCCGTCGCCTTTCTCGACCAGGTAAAGCCCGTCCTTCGCCGCGACGACGAACAGGTCCGCACCATGCGCTTCATGGACGAAGGCCTTGGTGCCGCTCAGCTTGCCGTCGGACACACTGGTCTCGATCTTCGCAGGATCGTGGCTCGGCCCTTCGTCGACGGCGAGGGTGGCGATGGCCTCGCCGCTCGCCAGCCTGGGCAGCCACCTGGCCTTCTGCTCGTCGCTGCCGCCAAGAACGATCGCCGAGGCGGCGACGGTGTTCATCACCAGCGGGCTGGCGGTGAGCGTCTTGCCGAGTTCCTCGACGACGAGGCCCGCGGACAGGAAGCCGAAGTCCGACCCGCCATGCTCTTCGGGGATGATGACCCCGGCCCAGCCCATCTGCGCCATCGTCGCATAGGCGTCGCGGTTGAAGGCTTCGGGCTCGCCGCTGGCGCGGACCTTGCGGAATTCGGTGACCGGGCTTTCGTTGACGGTCCATTCGCGCGCCATATCTCGCAGCATTTCCTGTTCTTCGTTGAGAACGGCCATTGTCCTTGCTCCCCTCTCTTACTGGTGGTCGAGCATGCCGAGCACGCGCTTGGCGATGATGTTGTTCTGGATTTCGGTCGAGCCGCCATAGATGGTGGTCGCCTTGCCGAAGAGCCACGCGCGCACGGCCCCGAGCTCGCCGTCCGAAAAGCCGTCGCCTTCCCAGCCGAGGCCCTGCAACCCGCGGATTTCGATCAGCAATTCGCTGCGTTCCTGGCTCAGCTTGGTGCCGAGCTTCTTGAGCACAGAGCTGATTTCGGAGACGCCGCCAGCTGCCTTGCTCTCTTCCATCGCGCGGCGCGCGGTGAGCAGGAAGCTGTTCCAGCGGATTTCGAAATCAGCGATCTTGTCGCGCAGCACCGCATCGGCGAGTTCGCCGTCGGCGCCCGTCGGCTGGTACTTCTTGGCGATATCGCCAAGGCTCTGGCCCATGAGTCGGGCGAGGCTGCCGCCGCCCGAGATATTGGTGCGCTCGTGCTGCAGAAGGCGCTTGCCGATGGTCCAGCCCTGGCCTTCCTCGCCGACGAGGTTTTCCTTCGGGACCTTCACGTCGGTGAAAAAGGTTTCGCAGAACGGGCTGGTCCCGCTGATCATGGTGATCGGGCGAACTTCGACACCGGGCTTGTCCATGTCGATCAGCATGAAGCTGATGCCCTTGTGCTTGTCGCTCTTGTCGGTTCGTACAATTGCAAAGCACTTGTCGGCCCATTGGCCGCCGCTGGTCCAGGTCTTCTGGCCGTTGACAAGGTAGTGGTCGCCCTTGTCCTCGGCAAAGGTCTGGAGGTTCGCGAGGTCAGAGCCGGCATTGGGTTCCGAATAGCCCTGGCACCAGCGGATTTCGCCGCGGCAGATCGGCGGAATATGCTCCTGCTTCTGTGCCTCGTTGCCGTATTCGAGCAGCGTCGGGCCGAACATCATGACGCCCATGCCGCCGATCGGGTTGTAGGCACCCGCCTTGGCGAATTCCTGGTCGATGATCTTGGCCTGCGCCTTGGTGAGGCCGCCGCCGCCGTATTCCTTCGGCCAGGTGGGGGTGCCCCAGCCGCGCGCGCCCACGGCTTCGCGCCACTTGGTCTGCGCCGGCGTTTCATTGGTGGGGCCGTCCACGCCGGCCAGCGCGTTCGACTGGCCCTTGAGTTCGGCGGGAAAATTGTCCGCCAGAAACTGCTGCACTTCCGCGCGGAAGGCGTCTTCGTCGGTCTGGGTTGCGGGCTCGATTTGTGTGGCCATGGGTGTTTTCTCGAAGAATCAAGGAAAGACAGATAAGAATGTAGGCTACGGGGACGAGGATCCCTCCGTCAGTATTGTTGTTCGGGTAGGTGAAGAACCAATCCATCCAGCATCGGCTTCATCGGAATCTGACAGGCAAGGCGACTGTATTCAGTGGTGCCTTCGGCGAACTGCAAGAGGTCGGCCTCCATTCCATCATGCATAAGCCGACCCACCTTGTCGATCCATTCGGGATCGACATGCACATGACAGGTCGCGCAAGCACATACCCCTCCGCAATCGCCATCGATACCCGGCACGTCATTGTATAGCGCCGCTTCCCTGGCTGTCTCGCCTTCTTCTATTTCGACCTCCCGTCGCTCACCATCGCTAGCCACGAACGTAATTTTGATCATCTTGAACTCCGCATTTCGATCTCGAGAGTCAGCGGGCGCGGAGCCGCACCGGCAGCCTGGTGATTCCGCGGACGAGGTTTGAAAAAAGACGCTCTGGTTCACCTGTAACCTCGACCCGGGAAAAGCGCTTGTGAATTTCTTCCCAGATGATCCGCAGCTGCAGTTCCGCGAGCCGGTTTCCCATGCAGCGGTGAATGCCATAGCCGAATGAGAGGTGATGGCGCGGATTTTTGCGGTCGATGATGAACTGGTCCGCGCGCTCGATAGCACTCTCGTCGCGGTTGCCTGACAGGTACCACATCACCACCTTGTCGCCCTTCTTGATCTGTTTGCCGCCGATCTCCCAATCTTCCAGCGCGGTGCGGCGCATATGAGTGAGGGGGGTCTGCCAACGGATGATTTCCGGAACCATTTTGCTAATGAGCGAAGGATCCGCGTCGAGTTTCGCGTACTCGTCCGGGCTTTGGTTCAAGGCGAGCACGCCGCCGCTGATGGAATTGCGTGTTGTGTCGTTTCCACCGACGATCAGCAGCATAAGATTGCCGAGAAACTCGAGGAACGGCATGTCGCGCGTGGCGGGAGAATGAGCCATCATCGAGATGAGGTCGTTCTTCGGCTCCTCGTTTATCCGTTCGTCCCACAGAGTCTTGAAATACATCGCGCAACCGATGAGTTCTTCGCGCCGCGCCTCGTAGGATTCGACGATCCCGGTTTCAGGTGCCGCAGTTGCTACATCGGACCAGCGCGTCAGCTTGCGCCGCTCCTCCCAAGGGAAATCAAACAAGGTTGCCAGCGTCATCGTCGTCAACTCGATCGCAACCTTATCCACCCAGTCGAAATCTTCGCCAATCGGGAGTTCATCGAGAATCTCTCCCGCGCGCTTGCGGATGATCGGCTCGAGCAGTTGCAGGTTGGACGGAGCCACTGCCGGAGTCACCGCCTTGCGCTGCTGATCGTGCTTGGGCGGGTCCATCGCTATGAACATTTCAAGTTCGAGCGCGCCTTCCACCGAATGCATGTCCTGGATTGCAATTCCGCCTAGCTTCGCTTCCGAAGAGAAGACCTTATGATTGGTGTCCACCGCCATGATGTCGTCGAACTTGGTAATGGACCAGTAAGGGCCGACATAGCTCTCGCGGCAGTAGTGGACAGGTTCTTCGGCGCGCAACCTGTCAAAAAATAGACCGATGGTATCGTTCTGAAACAGGCTTGGCCGGGCCACGTCGATTTCCTCGATCGGAATTGACGCGATCCTCGCCGCGGCATCCGGCTCGGCGATCTGGCTGTCCATAAGAACTATTCCTTCTACATCTCAGGCCTGATCGGCCTTCAGTCATCCTTAAGGGAGACATCTCGTGCAGTCAATAAATCGTATACTCTTTTAGTCCCTTGCAGACACCAATCCCATCGGATAGTGTGCCGATCCAACGAAGGTTTGCTAATATCCTTATACTTTTTATTCGAGAGGTGCGGGTGTGCTGATGAGTGGCGGATGTCAGCGGTGAAGAAGGCCAAGCGTGCCCTTTCTCTTGCGCAAAGCATCGTGCGGGACATCGAGGCGGGTCGCCATAACCCGGGTGACAGGCTTCCGCGCGAGGATGAAATGCTCGCGCGTTACGAGGTTGCGCGCGCAACTTTGCGGGAGGCTTTGCGGTTCCTGGAATTGCAAGGGGTCATCCATCTCCAGCTCGGCCGTGGTGGAGGTCCCGTCGTAGCCCGTCCGCAGACCGGCGATTTTGCAAGCAGTTTGTCATTGATTCTGCATTTCATGGAAGCCGATTTGCGTGGTTTGCTTGAATTGCGCGAAGCAATTGCTCCCGATGTCGCAGGGTATGCAGCCCAGCGTGCAACTACCGCTGATCTCAGCGCGTTGGCAGGGTGTCTGGCGGAATTGAGGCATCATGAAGCCTCTGATCAATTCGAGGAACTTAATCGCAGATTTCACGACTTGTTGGGTTGGGCGAGCGGCAATCCGCTGTTCGGTTTGCTGACCTCTGCGATGCATCTGTTGACCCGCGAGTTTTCCCATTCGCTGGGATATTCGGCACAGGAACGGGCGGTGCAGATGAAGTTTCTGGTGCGGGTGCTCGAGGCAGTGCGGACTGGCGACAGCGCCGCGGCCCGTCAAGCAATGAGCCGGTTGGTGGCCGGCTCTGCCGTCTATCTTTCGGAGCGCAGCCCCGAGCTGGTCTCGCAGCGGGTGCGGTGGGGGCAGCTGTAGAATTTTCAATAGTTTGAGTGTGCGTTTAGGCAAGTGGCTGGAGAGGAAGAATGGCGTTGAAGAGCCGAATATGCGAAATGCTGGGGATCCGGTACCCGATCCTGCTTGCCGGGATGGGCGGAGCGAGCGTTCCGGCGCTGGCGGCTGCGGTTTCGAATGCCGGCGGGCTCGGGGTCCTGGGTGCCGCGGCGTGTTCGCCCGATCAGTTGCGTGACTGGATTCGCCAGACCCGGGAATTGACCGACAAACCTTTCGGTGTCGATACGCTGCTCCCCGCGTCGGTCAGGCGCGGCTCTGCCCCTCAAAGCGGTGCTGCACCCCAAAATCCCATGGATCTGATGGGTGAATATCAGCAGTTCGCGCGCGACTTCATGGATCGTGAAGAGCTTCCGGAGGTCGATGCTGCCGCCGCCATGCGGGCGGCGGGCGCGCCTGAAATGGGCAAGGGCGGCCCGCAGTTGTTCTCGAAGGAATTCTTTGAGGCGCAGATGGAAGTGGTGATCGAGGAAAAGGTGCCGGTTTATGCTGCCGGCCTTGGCAATCCTGAACCGTGGATGGATCGGCTCCATGCCAATGGCACCAAGGTCATGGCGGTGATCGGCAAGGTCAAGCACGCCGAACAGGTCGTCGGGTCGGGCATCGACATGATCGTCGCGCAAGGGCACGATGGCGGAGGTCACAACTCGCCGATCGGGACTATTTCCTTGATTCCCCAGGTGGTCGACGCCGTTGGCGATCGTGTTCCTGTCCTTGGGGCCGGCGGTATCTCGGATGGCCGGGGTGTTGCCGCTGCGATGATGCTGGGGGCAGAGGGCGCGTGGGTCGGCACGGCATTTCTCGCGACCGAGGAAGCGGGCATCGAGCGCTTCCAGAAAGAGGCGATCACCGAAAGCGGCGATGCCGATACGGTCGTTAGTCGATCGCTTACCGGCAAACCGGCGCGCATGATCCGTAACAAATGGGCCGACGCCTGGGTGCAGGCCGGAAAGGAGCCTCTGCCGATGCCCTATCAGTCGATGATCTCCGGCCCGGTCATGGCCTCCGGGATCAAGGCAGAGCGCAAGGATGTCATCCCCGGCTTCGCGGGGCAAGGCATCGGCCTGATCGATTCGATCCGGCCTGCCGCCGAAGTGATGCGCGACCTGGTCGATGGAGCCGAGAAGGCGTTGGCGTCCGCTGGTATCTACAAGTGAAGCGCAGGAGGCAAGAAGATGGCTTACGCCAAAGGTCATGAATTGCGCCGCCCCGTAGAGCCTCTCAGAGCGCTGGGGCAATGAGGCAGTTGATTGCCGACAAGGAGGATACGGCGCAGGTGTTCCGTATCGTCAAGGCATTGTCGGGCAATTCCTATTATCGGAATTTCAATCGCTTCATGAAGTCGAGCGATGGGCGGCGTATCGCTTCCGACCGGGCCGACCTACTTGAAACCTTGTGCGATCGCAAACGCCTTGCGACCTGTGCGTCTGGCACGCTTGGCCGAGCCTACCTCGATTTTGTTTACGGGGAGGGTCTGACAGCAGAAGGTCTGGCGGAAGCCAGCGAGGCCGGAGGTCTGGAGGACCTCGGCGACCCCGATGTTTCCCTCTATCGTCGGCGCCTTCGCGATTCGCATGACCTGTTTCATGACGTCGCCGGATACGGCAGGGACGCACTGGGCGAATTGTGCGTGCTGTCCTTCGGAAACGCGCAATTCTATAATCACGGGATCGCTTTCATCTTGGGCGTCGGCATTCCCAAGATGAAACTGGAAGCTGCCCAGTTGCCAGTGGCGCGCGCTGCATTTGAAGCGTGGCGCCGGGGCCGGGCTGCAGCCGATCTGACCACCTTCTACTGGGAAGAAAATCTCGATCGTCCGTTGGAGGATGTCCGCCGCGAGTTGCGACTGCGTCCGCCGGAGACCTATCAGAGGGTGCGCGCTCTTTCCGAACAGCTCGAACGCGATTACCAGGCGGTCAGGCAGGCATGAGCTTAAGCGACAAATCGGCCATCACCGGAGTGGGCGAAACCGCTTTCGTGAAAGGCACCGAGAAAACCGCGGTCGACATGATGCTGGAAGCATCGCGCAAAGCCATAGCAGATGCAGGGCTGAAGCCGTCGGATATCGACGGCATGGTTCCTCCGCCGATCTACACCACCTCGGAAGAGATGGCGGCTAACCTCGGTATCGAAGTTCTGCGCTATGCCTCTACGGTCCACATGGGCGGGGCGAGCCCTACCACGGCACTCCAGAACGCCGCGATGGCAATTGCCAGCGGCTTATGCGACCATGTGCTGGTGACGCTCGGGTGGAACGGTTATTCCGCCTTGCGGCCCAAGCCTGGCGCACCGCCGACGCGGCCGATGAACATGAACACCCTGACGAATACGATCCAAGGCTATTACATTCCGTATGGCGTGTTCCTGCCGGTGCAGATGTATGCCTGGCTCGCCACCCGGCACTCCCGAATTTACGATATCGGCCCGGAAGCGATGGCGGCCGTTGCACTGGCGTGCCGTCGCCATGCGCAGATGAATCCGCAGGCCTTCACTTATGGCCGGGAACTGGATGCCGAAACCTACCATTCCGCGCGCTGGATATCCGAACCCTTTCGCCTCTACGATTGCTGTCTGGAGACTGACGGGGCATGCGCAGTCGTGGTTTCGCGAATAGACCGCGCCAGGGACATGCCGCATGTTCCCGTGAGCATCGCCGGTGCGGCTGAAGGGCATCCTTACCCCGCCGACGATATCCCTTCGCGTCCCGACCCCTTCAAGATCGGCCTGAGCTACGCCGCGCCGCGCGCGTTCGAAATGGCGGGGGTCGATCGCGAAGACATGGATTTTCTGCAGATCTACGACTGCTTCACCTACGTGGTTCTCCTTCAGCTGGAGGCCCTGGGCTATTGCGAACCAGGTGGACAGGCAGAGTTCGTCGCGAATGGCCAGATCGAGCTGGGCGGGCGCTATCCCGTCAACACCCATGGCGGCCTGCTGAGCGAGGCCCATGTTTGGGGACTGAACCATGTCGTCGAGGCGGTGCGTCAGTTGCGCCACGATTGTGGGGAGCGGCAGGTCGAAGGCGCCCAGACCGGCCTGGTGACCGGCTGGGGCGATCTGGGTGACGGCAGTATAGCGATTTTGAGGAGGTTTGCGTGAGCGACGAGAAAGATCTGCCGCCCAAGATGCGCCCCTCGGCGCAGGCCGCACCAGCCAAGCCAAAGCCGCGCCCGCAGGATCCGGTGGAGCAGGAATTCTGGAACCGGTGTCAGGACGGCAACCTTTACTTCCAGCAGTGCGAAGGATGCGGCAGTTTTCGGCATTTGCCGCGCTATATGTGCGCCCGATGCGGTTCTCCTGAATGGTCGTGGGAGCGTAGCACCGGCAATGGCACGCTGTTTTCCTGGACGGTGACCCATCAGGCACTGCATCCCGCCTTCGCCGGCGAGATTCCCTTCATCGCTGCGGTGGTGGAACTGGAGGAGGGAGTGCGCATGGCAACCCGGCTGGTCGATTGCGCGCTCGACGAGCTTGAGCTCGATCTGCCGGTCACGCTGGATTTCGAGCCGATCTCCGAAGATTTTCGCCTGCCAGTATTCCGACCCGTCGCGATCGCGCGCGCAGAAGGATAGACCAAGATGGATCTCGACTACGGACCCCAGTATGACGCGTTTCGCGAGGAAGTGCGCCAGTTCCTGCAAACCCACGGTCACCGCGCACCCGATGGCCAAGGCCGTGCCGCGCGCCCTTCCCCCGAAGCCGTCGAATGGCAAAAGCTGTTGATCCTGCATGGTTACACGGCGCGTACGATTCCCAAGGAATACGGCGGATACGGAGCCGAGCCGGACATCCTGAAATCGCGGATCATTGCCGAGGAATTTTCGCGCGCTGGCATCCCCGCAGGCCTTGCGAACCAGGGCATTTCCATGCTCGTTCCCACGCTGCTGGAACTCGGAACCGAAGCCCAGAAACGGCAATGGATCGAGCCGACCCTAAATGGCGAGATAGTCTGGTGTCAGGGATATTCGGAACCTGGAGCGGGATCGGACCTCGCCGCGCTCAAGACCAGCGCCCGCGTCGAAAATGGCGACTTTGTCATCAACGGACAGAAGATCTGGACCAGCACGGCCAAGCAGGCGGACATGATCTTTTGCCTTGTTCGGACCGAACCGGACGCGCCCAAGCACGGCGGCATCTCCTACTTGATCTTCTCGATGGACACACCAGGGATCGAGGTCCGACCACTCAAGACCATGACCGGTCATGCCGAGTTCAATGAAACGTTCTTTACCGACGTGCGGGTTCCCCTGGATCAGATCGTCGGGCAGCGCGGGCAGGGGTGGTACGTGGCCAATGCCACACTGGGCCATGAACGTGGCATGCTGGGCGACCCCGATGCACTGGAAAACCGGCTCCAGGCGCTGGTCAGGCTGATGCAAAAAGAACGCATCGGCCAGGGTTGCGCAATGGACAACGCCGTTCTGCGTGACCGGCTGGTTGCATTGCAAGCCGAAGTCGCGGCGATGAAATTCAACGGCATGCGCATCCTGTCGAACAGCCTTAGGGGGGATGCCGGCGGCATGGCGAAACTTGTCGTGAAGCTGCAGAGCTGTGAGCTCGCCCATCAGATTTCCGCGCTCGCGATCGACGCAATGGGCGAGATGGGCATACTCTATCACGGAAGCGAGCGCGAGCGCGAAGACGGTGCCTGGCAGTGGAACTACATGTTCCAGCTTGGTCTGATCATCGGTGGAGGCACCGCCCAGATCCAGAAGAACATCATCGCCGAACGCGGGCTGGAAATGCCGCGCGAACCCAAGTTCGCAACGCCTCCCGCCGTCGAACAGGCGACGGCCGTTGCAAGCGGGCAGAATAAGGGAGCCGCCTGATGGATTTCGGACTTTCGCAAGACCAAGAGATGCTCTGCGACGCGATCAGCCGCACTCTTGCTGATACTTGTCCGCTCGATCATGTGCGCGAATGCGCGGAGGGCTCGGTTCCCTTCAGCGACAACGTGCGTTCGGCGCTGGGCGAAATCGGCATTTGGGGAATGATGGTTCCCGAGCAACATGACGGGCTCGGGATGACAATGCTCGATGCCGCCGCTGTGGCCGAGCAGCTCGGCTATGCCGTCGCGCCGGTGCCTTTTATCGGTGCCCATGTACTGGCACCCCTTGCGCTGGCACAGGGCGGTAGCGAGGAGTTGAAGGCGCACTGGCTGCCGAGGATAGCGAAGGGCGAGGCGCAAATCGCCGTCGCGATCGCGGAAACGGTGGAGATCCGGGACCGGGCAGGCGTGGACTTCGACGGCGCAAAGCTCGACGGAACGGCTTTGTTCGCGCTCGACTTCCTGGAAGCCGACGCGTTTCTGGTAGCCGATACCGCCGGTCGTATGCACTTCGTAGCTGGCGATGCTGCGGGTCTGGAGAAGGTTGCTCTCAAAACGATCGACCGCACCCGGAGCGTAGGGGAGCTGCGGTTTTCTGGCGTAGCGGGCGAGGCTCTCGCGGACGATGGTGGGGCCACAGTCAGGCGCCTGCGGGACGCCGGCCGGGTGCTCCTGGCCGCCGATAGCCTCGGTGCGGGCCAGGCTATGATCGAAAAAGCGGTCGACTATGCCGGGCAGCGCGAACAGTTCGGACGAGTGATCGGCAGCTTCCAGGCGGTCAAGCATATGTGCGCGGAAATGGCTGCCCGCCATGAACCATGCCGTTCGCTGGTCTGGTATGCCGCCCATGCGTTCGATGCGACGCCCGACGAGGCTTCGCTGGTGGCATGCCATGCCAAATCACATACGGGCGAAGTCCACCGTTTTGTCGCCCGAACCTCAACCGAGGTGCATGGGGGGATGGGTTTTACCGATCTCCTAGGTCTGCATTTCTGGTTCAAGCGAATCGGTTTCGACCGCCAGGTTCTGGGAAGTCCCGAAGCGGTCCGGGCCGAAGCAGCGGCCTTGCAGGGGTGGACGCAGGTCGCATGAGACGATGAATTAGGCGCACGCTACCGACAAAATCGTGGCCACCAAGGAGAGAGGAATTAATACGTGATCGACTGGAACCTTGGCGACATCCTTGATGCAATCGAACCTGCGGTCCCGGAAGATGCTCCGGCGCTGATTCACGGCGACCGGATCATTAGCTGGCCCGAAATGTCGAAGCGTTCGAACAATTTGGCGCGCAATCTGCGCGCGCAAGGTGCAGGCGACGGGGCGAAGATAGCCTTCTACATGCGCAACCGTTCCGAATACGGGGAATTGATGGCCGCGTGCTTCAAGGGCCGCCTCACGCACGTGAACATCAATTATCGTTACCGTCCCGAGGAGGTTTTCTACATCTTCGACGATTCCGATAGCGAGGTAATTGTTTACAGTTCCGAGTTCCGCGACTGCATTCTTGAACTGAAGGAACGGTTGACCAAGGTTCATACATTTGTAGAAATCGGCGATGCTTCGCAGATCGCTTCCTTCGCGCTTCCTTACGAAAAACTTGTAGAAGGTAACGGCGCGCCTCTCGATATCGAGCGTTCTCCCGATGACCTGCTGTTCATATATACAGGCGGTACCACCGGCATGCCCAAGGGCGTGATGTGGCGACACGATGATATGCGCAAGGCTCAGCTCGACGCGCAAAAGCTGCTGGGTCCGGTTCCCCAGACCATGGAGGAAATGGTGGCCCTGGTGAAGCAGGGCGAGCTTGCGCGCATCACTTTGCCGGCGTGCCCGCTGATGCATGGAACCGGGTTCATTACTGCTATTGGCACGCTCATGTCGGGCGGGGCCATCGTCACGCTGTCCGATCCATCCTTCGACGCGGAAGAATTGTGGGATGCGGTGGACCAGCACAAGGTGCAGAGCATCGCCATTGTCGGTGACGCTTTTGCCAAACCCATGCTGCAGGCGCTGGACGCCCACCCGAAGCGCTGGGACACGAGCAGCCTGATTTCGATCATCTCGTCCGGCGTCATGTGGAGTAAACAGGTAAAGGCGGGCCTGTGCAAACATATCCCCCAGGTCATCCTCATGGACAGTTTTGGCGCTTCGGAAGGGCTGGGCTACGGCTTGTCGGTGACGACCGCACAGGGCGGCACCAACACCGCGAAATTCGGGATCGGGGAATTTTGCGACGTATTCGACGAGAACGACCGGAAGGTCGAGGCGGGGAGCGGCGTGCCCGGCTTTATTGCCCGCAAGGGCGCAATCCCCACAGGATACTACAAGGACCCGGAAAAGTCGGCCAAGACTTTCAGGACGATCGATGGCGTGCGTTACTCCATCCCGGGCGACTGGTGCCGGGTGGAATCCGATGGAAGCCTGACCTTGCTGGGCCGCGGCAGCGTCTGCATCAACACCGCAGGTGAAAAGGTTTACCCCGAGGAGGTGGAGGAAGTGCTCAAAACCCATCCCGCCATTGCCGACGCGCTTGTCGTCGGGGTGCCTGACGAAAAATGGGGCGAAGCGGTGACCGCTGTGGTGCATTTGACCCAGGATGCGGACTTCGACGCGCAAGCGATCAAGGATCACGTGCGCCAGCAACTGGCAGGTTACAAAACGCCCAAGGCGATTTGCCCAACGCAAACCGCCTTGCGCGCGTCAAACGGCAAGGCGGATTATACTACGGCTAAAGACATCGCGAAAGCGGGTGCCGGGGCCTCGTGAGCCATTCGCCCCCTCCTGACTATGATGTCGTAATCGTCGGGGCCGGGTTCAGCGGAATATACCTGCTTTACAAGCTGCGTCAGGCGGGGTTCGATGTTCTGCTGGTAGACGCAGCGGAGCAGCCGGGCGGAATCTGGTACTGGAACCGCTATCCGGGAGCACGGGTCGATTCCCAGGTTCCACTTTACGAATTTTCCATTGCGGAAGTATGGAAAAGCTGGACGTGGAGCGAACGATTTCCAGGCTGGGAAGAACTGCGCGCCTATTTCCTCCACGTCTGCGATACGCTCGACCTCTGGCCGGCAATGCGAATGAAAACACGGGTCGAAAGCGCGCCGTTCGATGAAGACACCGCCTGCTGGCGATTGAAGCTCGACGATGGCGGAAAAGTAAGCGCGCGTTTCCTCTTGCCGGCCCTGGGGTTCGCCTCGAAACCCTACATTCCCGATATCCTGGGCCTTAGCGATTTCGAAGGCGAATGGTGCCATACCGCCCGCTGGCCGCAGGAAGGCATCGACCTTTCCGGCCGCCGGATCGCCCTGATCGGCACGGGTGCCAGCGGCGTACAGGTGGCGCAGGAGGCGGCAAGCTGCGCGGAGCAGCTGACGCTTTTTCAGCGAACCCCGATTCTCGCCCTTCCCATGCGGCAGGAAAAACTGGACGCTGATCGTCAGCTTCGCGAAAAATCCGAATATCCCGCTGTCTTCCACAAAAGGCTTACGACAAGTGGCGGTTTCGAATGCCAATCGCTGGACATCTCGGCCCTGGCTGTGACCGAGGAAGAGCGGACTACGCATTTCGAGGATTTGTGGCAGCGAGGAGGGTTGCGCTTCTGGTATCATAATTTCGCTGACATACTGACGAACGAGGACGCCAATCGCCACGCCTACGAGTTCTGGTGTGACAAGGTGCGCGAGCGGATCTGCGACCCGACCATTGCCGAGAAGCTCGCTCCCGATGAGCCGCCACATCCCTTCGGGACCAAGCGACCATCGCTCGAACAGAATTATTACGAGATCTTCGCACAAGACAATGTTACGCTGGTCGATCTGAACGACACCGCGATCACTCGCGTCACCGAGGCCGGGATAGAAACAGCCACTGGCATGATCCCGTGCGATCTCATTGTCTTCGCGACCGGCTTCGATGCCGGTCGTGGCGGGCTCATCGACATGAACATCACCGGCCGCGGTGGGCTGGCGCTGGCAGAAGCATGGAAGAGTGAGATCAAAGCCTATCTGGGCATGGCCGTCGCCCAATTTCCGAACATGCTGTTCGCCTACGGCCCGCTCAGCCCTTCAGGCTTTTCCAACGGTCCGACAAGCGCCGAAATCCAGGGTGACTGGATCTGCGATTTCCGGATCTGGCTGCGCGATAACAGGATCGGCCTTTTCGAAGCCGATGCGCTGGCCGAGCGAAGCTGGACCGATATGGTCGCCCAAGTAGGGTCGATGACGCTCTTCCCCAAGGCTGAATCGTGGTACATGGGCGCCAATATTCCCGGCAAACCCCGACAACTGATCAATTTCCCCAGCGTATCTGGTTACGCCGATCTATGCCACGATGTCGCACGGCACGATTATCGTGGTTTTATCAGGAATACACTATCCGGTATGGAGACTGCGCCGAAATGAATGAAATGAAACCAATCCACGACGGGTCAACAGATATTGATCCCGTATGGGCCGGCGACGGGGCGGATATACCCGAATGGTTCGCCTGGGCGCTGAGCGTGCCCCGTGAGGAAGGCTTCGTAGAGGTTGGTGGCGCGCGGGTGCATTATCTTCGCTGGGGCAGGCGTGACCGGCCCAAATTGCTCATGACTCACGGTTTTCTCGCCCATGCCCGCTGCTTTGCCTTCATCGCACCGTACCTTGCCGAAGACTACGACGTGGTGGCGTTCGATCTGGCCGGTATGGGCGATAGCGAGATGCGCGGCGTGGCCGATATAGCTGCGCGGGGAAAGGAATTTGTCGAGATCAGCGAAGCGCTCGATTTGTTTGCGGATGGAAGCAGACCGACGATCATCGCCCATAGCTTCGGCTCGGGTGCAGCGCTGACCGCCGTTTCCCAATCGCCGGATGCCTTCGCCGGCGTTATTGTCTGCGATCTCATGGTGATGCGGCCCGAAAAGCTGGAGAAATACTGGACCATGGGCAGATCGAGCCCCGGGTCGGGTAATCCTGACAAACCGGTGCGACGCTACCCGACCTACGAAGCGGCGCGCGAGAGGTATATCCTGTCGCCGCCGCAGGCAGTTGGTGAGCCGTTCCTGATGGATTACATGGCCTATCACTCTCTCCGCCGCGATGGCGAGGAGTGGACATGGAAGTTTTCTCCCGAAGTGTTCCGGCGCAGCAACAAGCCCGACGAATGGCTGACAGTAGGCCAGAGGCTGGTCGATGCGCCCGGGCGCAAAGCGATTGTGTACGGCGAGAAAAGTCAGCTCTTTGATCGCGATTCCGCCCGCTATATCCGGGAACTGGGAGGGGGAAAGATACCAATTGTTGCAGTGCCCGATGCACGCCATCATCTCATGCTGGATCAGCCGCTCGCGTTCGTCGCTGCGCTTCGGGCGGTACTGGCCTTTTGGAGCCTCTGAGATCCCCCATACTAAGAGGCTGGTTCCTGGTCAGAGGCCAGCGAGATGGGGGCAAAGGGCGTCCATATTCATCTTGTACTATATCCGAACTATTGTCGCCGTCGGCACGGCGAACGCTTCGTTGGTCTCGATGCCAGCTGGGGCAAAAGCTTTATCGGGAGCAACTCGCTTAGCGCGCCAACCATTGCTGATCTTTAGCAAACGTTCACTCCGCGTGCGATCTGGATCGTGGCCCATGGGGTCAAAAGATAAGGCGCTTTACTAATATCACGCGGATGTATATGCCCATGGACGGGGATTGGGCTAATTCTCTCCCTCTCCTCTCCACAGACTAAGGGGCGACCCTCGAGGTCGCCCCATTTTGCAGTAAGCGGCGGAGCCAATTATCGTCGCACTGAAGAGATGGGAAGGGATGCTATATGACACTGAGAGCGATGGTGCTCGCCACTTCGGCCATCTTGGCTTGGCCGCAGATGGCTTTAGCGCAGGATCCCACAACTGATGAGGCGGAACCCCAAGGATCCGTAATCATCGTTACGGCCCAACGCCAATCTCAAAGTCTGCAAGAGGTGCCGATCGCGGTCAGTGCCTTCGATGCTACGGCTCTCGAAAGCCAGCAGATCGAAAACGCTGCTGACCTTCAATTGAC
Source organism: Erythrobacter sp. (assembly GCA_036353345.1). Classification (GTDB taxonomy): domain Bacteria; phylum Pseudomonadota; class Alphaproteobacteria; order Sphingomonadales; family Sphingomonadaceae; genus Erythrobacter. Next base: position 23,319 of record JAZBPE010000243.1, read on the forward strand.
GCTCCCGAACGTCTCATTTTCGAAGGGCAACTTCACCGGGTCGTCCTTCACCATCCGTGGTATCGGCGATCTTTGTGTTGGTGTGACGTGTGACGCAGCGACGGCTATCCATATCAATGGTTCCCCTCTTTTTGGTACCCGGCTGTTCGAAACAGAATATTTTGACCTTGAGCGAATTGAGGTCCTACGGGGGCCGCAGGGCACCCTCTTCGGCCGCAACGCTACCTCGGGTGTTGTCAACCTTGTGACAGCCAAGCCTGACCTCGGTTCTTTCGGCGCGGCCGGAGAGTTCGAGTATGGGAATTACAACAGCATCAAGGCCGAAGGGATGGTCAATGTCCCGATCGGCGATTCTATCGGCGTTCGGGTAGCCGGATTCTTTCTGAATCGCGACGGTTACACCACAAACCTTTTCGACAATTCGGATGTCGACGACCGAGACATGTACGCTGTTCGTGGTTCTCTTCGTTTTGAACCCGGTGCCGATACCACTCTCGACTTCATGGCATATTATTTCAGGGAAGATGACACCCGTTTACGTAATCAAAAGCAGGCCTGCCAGCGTGACCCGCTCGGCGTGCTGGGTTGTCTGAACAATCGCCGCGACTTTGACATCACCAATGCCAATTCCACAGTCGGCGCAACGCTCAGTTCGCAAGAGTTCTTCGCTATTCAGGGAATTCCCTCAGTACTGGGATTGGGAAGCCTGTACGGCCCCGACGCATTTGCAGGATTCGATAAGCCCGACGATGTGCGCACGGTAAACACGGCGTATACTCCATTCTATTTTGCCGATGAAGTGCAGCTACAGGCCCGTCTCGAGCAGCGCATCGGAGCTATGACACTGACTGCAACCGGTCTTTATCAGGACACCGAAGTCGATTCCCGGCAGGACTACTTTCTGGGCATTCAGGATCGTACCGGCTTTGCTACGGCCTTGAACGTGTTGTCCGGCTTCGCGGCCAACGGTTTGCCTACCGGCCTCCCCGCACCTGCACCGGCGTTCGTGCCAGGTTCGTCGGCGTATTTTACCCCGATTGTGGAGGCTCTCATCCCCAATGGCCCAGGGGGCGTATTGTGCACCTCCGATAACGATGATGGGAACAGGGGCGCGTTCGAAGGTAATGTATTGTGCGGCGAAACGCCGCTATCCTTCGACAGGTCTTCAGAGCAACGCGAATCCTGGAGCGGCGAAATCCTCCTTTCCAGTGATTTCGACGGAGCATTCAATTTCCTGCTCGGAGGGATCTATGCAAAGTCCAAGACTACCGACAACAGTTACTATGTAAACTCATTCGCGCTTGACTACGCCAGTGCCATTCTGGGATCGTTTGGTACTTTGGCAGGCGGTGCACCGCCATCCTACTTCGCAACATCCATGTACCGCAACAATTCTCTCGAGGCTAATCTTGAGAGCTTCGGTGTGTTCGGGGAGATCTACGTCGACCTGACCGAGCGTCTGACCTTCACCGGAGGTTTGCGGTATAACGACGACAAGAAAGACGTGACTGCGCGCACGACCTTGATTAGCTTCCTCAATCCTTACGCGAATGACGGGGAGCCGTTCGACAGCCCGATCACTCCCTTAACCGGTCCCTCTGGTCTTTTTGATGCCGATCCTGGTACGCCAGGTGAGCAGCTAACGCAATTTAGAGAAGTAGGTTTCGATGAAATAACCGGGCGTGCGGTGCTCGACTACGAAGTTACGCCTGACAATTCGATTTACGCATCTTATGCCAGGGGCTATAAATCCGGGGGTATCAACCCGCCCCTTTCGCCCGTTTTCGATGTGGCTGAAAGCTTCGGATCAGAAACCATCGACGCATTTGAAATCGGATCGAAAAATACCTTTGCGAATGGCGCACTGCAATTAAACGCTACTGCATTCTACTATAAGTATAGCGGGTTGCAGCTTAGCCGCATCGTCGCCCGTACCTCAGTTAATGATACTATCGATGCCGATATCTGGGGTGTGGAACTAGAGTCCGTTATCCGGCCCGATCCCGATTGGCTTGTCAACTTGACGTTCAGTTATCTCAACGCGGAAGTTGCCGGCGACCAGTTCTTCTCCAATCCGCGCGACCCGGGTGGCGGCGATCCTGATGCCGTCTGACGTGACCCCCAGCTTTCCCCCAGCTGGGATTAGAGCCGGGCGGTTATTTTGCGCATCAGCGCGGTTGAAGCAATGGGCTGCGTAGTGGAGCCTGTAGGGCGTAGCGAAGCAGGC
>JAZBPE010000244.1:0-16772 GCA_036353345.1 Erythrobacter sp.
AACATGCTGCGCGAAATCGGGACGCCTGACAAGATCCCGCATTATATCGAACGCGCGAAGGACAAGAACGACCCGTTCCGACTGATGGGTTTCGGCCACCGGGTTTACAAAAACTACGATCCGCGCGCAGCGGTCATGCAAAAGACGGTGCGCGAGGTGTTCGATGCACTCAAGGTCGACAATCCCGTTTTCGAAACCGCGTTGCAGCTTGAGGAAATGGCCCTGAACGACGATTACTTCAAAGAGAAGAAACTGTTTCCGAACGTCGATTTCTATTCAGGGATTATCCTTTCTGCCATCGGCTTTCCGACCACCATGTTCACAGCGCTCTTCGCGCTTGCGCGCACGGTTGGCTGGGTCGCCCAATATAACGAGATGATTGGCGACCCGGCGCAGGTCATAGGTCGGCCGCGCCAGCTCTATACCGGACCGGTTCAGCGCGATTACGTGCCGGTCGAGAAACGCTAGAACCGCAAGCTTTGCCGCCGGCCGGAACGCTACGCACCCGGCTGGCGGTCGATCAAATGGGGCTTATGGCGTTTCGCGCGGCAGTGTGAGTCGGAACTGCGCGCCGTAGCTTCGCTCCTTGCGCGTGGCATTGCTATCGGTGTCGAGCGGATCGATCACGTCGAGCGTCCCGCCCATGGCCAGCGCGAGTCGGCGCGAAATATAGAGCCCAAGCCCTGACCCGGGTTCGCTCTCCCCCTCTCCTTCCCGGCCGAGCCGTTCGAATTTCTCGAACACTCGGCCTGCTTCCTCACTGGTCAGTCCAGGGCCCTGATCGCGCACCGTCAGCGTCGCCGCGCCTGCGATAACTTCAACGTCCACCATAATTTCCGAGCCACCGGGGGAATAGGCGATGGCGTTGTTGAGCACATTGATGGCGATCTGAAGCACACGCCGATATTCACCGCAAGCAGTCACGGTTTCATAGACGGCCGATGGCTGAATGGTAATCGAGCGCTCTCCGGCGCGCACGCCAAGGATCATCGCGGCCTGTCGTGCGACCTCCACAAGATCGACCGGCTCACGCACTGGCGCAAACCCGGGCGCTTCCACAATTTCGAGATCGGCGAGATCGCCCAGCATGTGCGCCAGATGCCCGCCAGCTTCTGCAATATGGCTGGCATATTCGCTGTATTCACACTGCAGTGGCCCAGCGAGGCGCAGGCGGATCGTTTCGGCGTGCGACACGATACGCGTAACCGGCTGTTGCAACGCAGAGGCAAGCGCGCTCCCGATCAATCGGCCGGAGGCGCTTTCGTTCTGTCGTTCCGAAGGCGCGTTTTCCAGGGGGAGCGGCTCGTCGGCTATGAGAAGCAGTTCAAAAGCGCGTGGACTGGGACTTGATGCTCCGATCGGAAGCACACGCGCCCGCCACGAACGCTGCGAGCCGGGAAGACGCACCCGGGCGCCATCTGCCGTTTTTGCGTTTCGGACCTCGTCCATCGGGTCCACCAGCGTCACATAATCATGCCATGCGCGGCCGGGCGCTGCGTCCACGGCCTCTTGCAGGGTATCCGCGTCTCGCGCCGCGACGGCCATATGTTGCAGCTGCCCAGCAGCGCTGAGACGCGCCGTAACCTCAGCCGCGGCCCGGTCAATCGCGTCTCGGCGGGCCTGCTGTTCAGCGGGATCTTCTGGTTCGAGAGTTATAAGCCGCCAGTTCTCGATCATGATTTCGCAACCATCGTCGACAGGAAGGAGCCGGGCAAAGCCTTTCACCGTATGGGTTCCGTCGAACGCGCTGAACTCGCGCGCTATCCTCAGGCCGACCGTGCGACATTGCCGCGTCAGATCGAGCAGTTCGGGGATCGCGACTTTCCCTGGAACTGTCCCCCCACATGCACGCTGCAAATCCGCCAGCGTCGCGTCAGCATCGCGCCAATGATCATGCGCGTCGGTAAAACCGCGGGCCCCGAGAAGAAATTGTTGCTGGCTCATGGGGCGATCGTATCGCCCGCTCCCCGGTCAAGTTCAAGCAGGCTGGCGGCGCGTTCGGGTGCAATCTCGGCGAGACCGTCGGGCACGCGCCGGGTTGGCTCGATCGCGAGGAATTGCCGCTCGACCGCGGTGGGAGCAAGTCCGGCAGCGCGTAGCGAGAGCGCGAGGCGGGCGCCCTGCCGCTCATGACAAGCGAGCACCGCCAGCCCGCGTGGCTGCCCCGTTAGCGCTGAAAGACCAGTTGCGAAGAGCGCCAGGCCCGCATGATCGAAATCGAGCGCCCGATTCCGGTTCGCTCCCATCGTGGATAGCAACCGCGTCAACAGCGCAATCCGGGTGGCCCCTTCGTCATAGTGCTGACGCAGCGCGCCAATCGCGGCCGCCAGTGCTTCAGGCTCAGCATCGGCTTCGGCCGTGCCAGCAAACCGCTTGAGCACACGAGAGAACAGAGCTGCGGGAAGCTCCTCAAGCGAGAATTGCATTCGCCGCTGCGTTTGAAGAAAGCGCGATTGCGCCGCGAGGGTACGCATGCCGAGTTGTGCGACCGCATCGTCGTCGGCGCCGATCAAGTCCTGCAACAGGTCGCTAAGAACCGGATCGATCCCGGCGCGCTGTTCGAGCCGTTCCGTCAGCAGGCCTTCCATCGCCAGTGCATAGAGGTGGTTCAGGATCGCCCTGTCGCCGCTTAGCGCTTGGGCCACCCGGTCGACCGCGGCGGGGTTGGGCGGCGATCCCTTGCCCGTACGCTCCGGATCGGCGTGCCGCTCGTTTGCCTCAGCAACCAGATCGAGGAATTGCGTCGCCAGATGGCTGAGCATGCCGCGTAGCCGCGCGACCACCGCATCGCTTACCATGGTTGCCCCGGTCGTCTCCAGCATATGCCCGAGCACCGGTGCAACCGCGCTAAGCGCACGGTCGCCATGCGCAAGCTCGGTTTGCAAGCGCGCTTCGGCTGAAAGGGGACCAGGGGTTTGCATAAGGTTCAAAGCTCGCGCCGGGTTCTGCGCCGACAAAATTAAGGCGGCGTTAGCCCAGATCCCGGCCGCTAGCAGTCGCAATCGCCAATATGCCCCAGAGCCGCACAAATCCTGTCTCGGCCGCCTTGTGTGCCGGTGCGATACAACGGCAAAAGTTACAGGACGCCCTTTTTGCGCGACTAACCCACCATACCCGCTCAATTTCGGTTCAAAACCGTAACAGGCATGATTAATGCGGGGTTTATCGGCGCGCCGCGCGTGGTATAGGTCCTGCATGTCAGCTGGGCACCATATCCGGGCCGTGCGCCGCAGCGCGCGTGGAGAGAGCGAAATCGAAGAGGCGGCAAAGCCTTCGGAGAACGCGCTCGTTACATTCGATGATCCCGGGGCGGACCTGGATGAAGGCCGCGTTCGGTCCGCTGGCATGAGTGAGGAAACCGACGCCTGGCTGGAGGATGACGTTCTGGTCGAACGGGCGCGATCAAGCCGGTTCGGCTGGCTGCCCGCCGCCCTTGCAATTTGCGCGGTGTTCGGTTGGACGGGGCTTTATCTGTGGGCGATGCGGATCCCATTGTCGCAGGCACCCGATATGGCGCCGGCGGTGTGGACAGGCTGGATCATCGAGTGGTCGGTTCCGGTGCTGCTGGTATGCGTCATCTGGCTGCTCACAATGCGCCATTCACGCGCGGAAGCGAAACGGTTCACTGCGACCGCTGCGTTGCTTTCGAAAGAGAGCCGCGAGCTTGAAGGCCGCCTTCTTGTCGTAAATCGCGAACTCAGCCTTGCGCGCGAATTTCTTGGCGCACAGTCGCTCGAGCTGGAATCGCTGGGTCGCGTGGCTAGTGAGCGATTGTCCGAACGGGCCGAGGAGTTGCAGGGTCTCATCCACACCAATGGCGCGCAGGTGGAAGCGATCGGCAAGGCGAGCGAGACTGCGCTCGGCAATATGAGCGCTCTGCGCGACGAATTGCCGGTGCTGGCAACCTCGGCGCGCGATGTCTCGAACCAGATCGGCAATGCCGGACGAACGGCGCGTGAACAGCTCGACGGGCTCACGTCCGGCTTCGAACGGCTAGGCGAGTTTGGCAAGGCCAGCGAAAACCAGATTGGAGCGCTGAGCGAGCGGATCGGCGAAACACTCGGCGAATTCGATGCGCGCATGAACGAGATCGGCGACCTCGTGTCCGCACGCTTCGAGCGGCTGCGCGATGAGACGGGTGCCTATCGCGACAGCGTCGAAGAAACCGAAGCGCGCGTTCTTGGTGCGCTGGGCGAGCGGTCGGATGTCCTGCAGGCCGAAACGAAGGCCATTGCCGCCCGGCTGCGCAAGGCTGAGGATGCAGCGCTTGCACAATTTACCGCATCCAAGGAGCGGTTCGCCGCCGACGTTACAAGGACGGTGGAACACCTCGACGGCCTGGACCAACGCGCGTTGGAAGCCTCGCGTCGCCGCCTCGCGGAACTTCACGATGAGGCGGCTCAGTTCGACGAGAAACTGCTGGCTCGCGATGCGAAATTCTTCGAAGAGGTGCAGAACCGCCAGGATGCATTCGAAGCGCGCGAGCAGGAAGCCGGCGAGCATTTCGCTGCGCGACTGAAGGCGCTTGATACCGCGCTGGCAGAGCGCCATGCAGCGCAGGAGCGCGAGCTTGAAGCTATGGTCGCGCAAGGATCGGCGCTGAACGATCAGCTCGAGCGATTGTCTGCCCTCATCGGTGAGGTCAAGGCTCAGGGTACCTCAACTCGGTCTTCGCTTGGTGAAGGGCTCGATGCGCTGGACGATAATCTCGCCGTAAAACGCGCCTCGCTGCGGGAAACGCAGGACGAGATCGGCGCGCTGACCGATGCGGGTATCCGGTTGCTTGAAATCATTCAGGCCGGCGCGCGGCATAGCCGTGAAGACTTGCCTCAGGCCATTGCGGAAGCGGCAAGCCGACTTGCGAACGTGGAAGAGCGCGCCGAGTCAATCACGAGCGCGATGGGGACGACCAAGGAGCAGGCTGACGGGCTTACCGCCTTCCTCACCGAAACGCGCGATACAATCGGCGCGACCGATCGCTCGATTGAAAGTCTGCAAGACAAGCTTGCGGCACAATGTGACGAAGCGCTCGCCAAACTCCATGGGCTCGAAGGCGGTTTCACACGCCTTGTGGAAGCGGGCGAGACCTATGCCGGCGAGACGCAGGGCACCTTGCGCGATGCGCTTGACGCGCTCGAACAGGCGACCAGGACGGCCTTCGTAGCGCTCGAAACCGGAACGCGGGAACGCGTAGGGGCACTGGCAGACAACTTGTCGAAACAAGCGGTCAGGCAACTCGAACGCGCGCTCGTGGCTGATAGCGCAGGAACGATCGAACAGCTGCAGTCCGCCGCATCCCGCGCCGCCGAGGCCGGACAGGATACGGCCGCTCATCTGCGCGAGGAACTGACGCGGGTTGACGAACTGACACTCAACCTCGAACGCCGGATAGCCGATGCCCGCGAAGAAACGCAGGAAGAAACCGGCAGCAATTTCGCACGGCGCATGACCCTGATCACTGACAGCCTCAATTCAAACGCGATCGATATTTCGGGCGCCCTTTCGAGCGATGTGAGTGATACTGCCTGGGACGCCTATCTGAAGGGCGACCGTGGTATCTTCGCTCGCCGGGCGGTGCGACTGGTAGACACTGGCGAAGCCCGCGCAATTGGCGAACTTTTCCAGCGCGATGATACGTTCAAGGCCAATGTCAGCCGCTATATCCAGGATTTCGAAGGAATGCTGCGGGGCGTCCTGTCGACCCGCGAAGGCCACGCGCTCGCCGTCACCTTGCTCGGCTCTGATATCGGCAAGCTTTACGTTGCCCTCGCGCAAGCGGTCGAGCGCTTCCGCAGCTGATCCGAGGCGTCAGTAGTCGCCAGGCTTCAATCGCGAGTCGCGGTTCGTGCCGGCGGTTCGGGCAGAATGTCGAGATCGGCGGCGGTGATCCACCCGTTCTCGAAATTGAGCACGAACAATCCTGTCAGCACCGCCGCGATGAGCGTCGCGCGAATGACCAGCTTGCCGGGACGAAAATTGATCGGCGCACTTTCGGCGTGTCCCCGCTGGACCCGGAGGCCTTCATCGGGTGCAGTGCGCACGCCGAAGGGCAGCATGATGAAAGCGCTCATGACCCAGATCAGAAAATAGATCGCGAGGATCGAAGTCCATTGCATCAGCGCGCGGCGTCCTCCAGCCCTACCATCAGCACACGCACTTGCGGACTCTTGCCAGACCAGCGGCGGGCGGCGCGACGCGCGGCAAGCCGGGCGGCTTCATGCACAGCGGCAGGATCCTTGGCCTCGCGCCCCCTGAGCTTGCCGACGGCCTTGAGAATGTCCCCGCGTGTCTCCTCAAGAAAATCGGGCATATCCTCGTCAAGCGGCAGGCCGAGCACTTCGATGGCCGGTGCATGGCCCGGAGCGAGCGCGACCACGATCACACCCTCGCCTGCCATCCGCCTCCGCATTGCTACCGCTTCGCCATCGGCGGGCGCAATGATGTCACCATCGAGGACAAGTCGCCCGCTTATCACTTCGCCGATCTTGCTCGCAGTGCCGGGAGCGAGCCGCACGATGTCGCCGTTCTTCTGGATGACGGCTTCCGGAATACCGCTTTCGCGACCCAGGCGCGCCTGTTCGCGCATATGCCGCATCTCGCCGTGGACCGGAACCAGCACTTGCGGGCGCAGCCATTCGTAGAGTGCTTCGAGTTCGGGTCGCCCGGGATGGCCCGACACGTGAATGAAGCTCTGGCGATCGGTCACCATGTCGACGCCCTTGGCTGCAAGCTGGTTCTGCATTTTGCCGATCGCAATCTCGTTGCCCGGGATCTGGCGCGATGAAAACAGGACCACGTCGCCACTGACGAGTTCGAGCGGATGGTTATCGTCCGCGATCCGCGAGAGGGCTGCACGCGGTTCGCCCTGCCCGCCGGTCGCCAGAATCAGCACCTCGCCGCGCGGCAGCCGCATCGCGGTGTCGAAATCGATCGTATCGGGGAAGTCCTGCAAATAGCCATTGCTCTGCGCCACCTCGATAATACGATCGAGAGAGCGCCCGGCGATGCACATCTGCCGCCCGGTCTCGCGTGCGACTTCGCCCAAAGTATGCAGCCGCGCGACATTGCTGGCGAAGGTGGTGACGAGCACACGCTTGCCTTCATGCGCGGTAATCTCTTCCATCAGCCCTTTGTGTACCGCACCTTCCGAACCGGACGGGGCGGGATTGAAGACATTGGTCGAATCGCAAACCAGCGCATGGATGCCGCTATCGCCCATCGCGCGCAGATCTTCTTCGGTGGTGGGTTCGCCGATAATCGGGTCCTCGTCGAGCTTCCAATCGCCAGTATGGAAGATGCACCCGTAAGGCGTGTCGATCAGCAGCGCGTTACCTTCAGCAATCGAGTGTGCGAGTGGGACGTAGCGCATTGAGAAGGGGCCGAGGTCGAAAGCTTCCTCGTGGTCGATGATGTTCAGCTCGACCGTCTTTGACAGACCCGCTTCGGCGAGCTTTCGCCCGACCAGATCGGCGGTGAAAGGCGTCGCATACAGCGGAACGCCCAGATCACCGGCGAAATAGGGCACCGCGCCAATGTGATCCTCATGTGCGTGCGTCAGGACAATACCGATGAGGTCCTTCGTGCGCTCCTCGATGAATTCCAGATCGGCGAAAACCAGATCGACCCCCGGATATTCGCCGCCCGAAAACGTCATCCCGAGATCGACCATCAACCACTTGCCGTCACAACCGTAGAGATTGACGTTCATCCCGATCTCGCCCGATCCGCCGAGCGCGAGGAAAAGCAGTTCGTTTTCAGGCTTGTAATTCTTTTTCACGATGTTCCGGTCATGTCAGTGATGGGTGGGTTCTTCGCGTGACGCCTGTTGTGCGAGAAGCGCGAGCCCCTCGATCGTCAAGTCGGCATCGACCGCGTCGAAAATGTCGGTTGCTTCGTCAAACAATATCGCAAGGCCGCCGGTCGCAACCACCTTTGCGGGGCGGCCGATCTCGACCTTCATACGCGCAATCAGCCCTTCCATCATCGCGACATAGCCCCAGAAAACGCCAATGAGCATCTGGTCTTCGGTGTTGCGGCCAATGACGCTGGCATTGTCGGGCGCGCGGATCGCAATCCGCGGCAGCTTGGCAGTCTTGCCCACCAATGCATCGAGCGAGAGATTGATCCCCGGCGCGATCGAACCGCCCTTATAGGCGCCGTTGAAGTCGATGACTTCGAATTTCGTTGCCGTGCCGAAATCGACCACGATCAGGTCGCCGCCATATTTCGCGTGAGCGGCAAGGATGTTGAGCGCGCGATCTGCGCCGAGGGAGCTGGGCTGGTCGACGTCGATCTCGAACTGCCAGCGCGCCGCGCCCTCGCCAGCTATGAGGGGCGTGATGCCGAAATATTTCCGCGCCAGCACGGTTAGGTTGTGATCGGCGCGCGGAACCACCGAGGCGAAAATGATCTGCGTGATATCCTCGCGTGTGAAACCCTCGATAGCGAGGAGCTGAAGCAGCCAGACCGCATATTCATCGCCCGTCCGGCGCGCATCGGTGGCGATCCGCCAGCGTGCCCGCGAGACGTAACCGCCATCCTCATCCTTGTCGAACAGGGCGAAAACGACATTGGTATTCCCCACATCTGCGGCGAGCAGCATCGTTCATATCCCTTCAGTCAACGTCGCCCGCGCGAATGACACGTTCCGATCCATCAGCCAAGCGCAGCCGCAGCGCGCCATCAGACGGGTCGACCCCGGCAAAGGTGCCACCGATCCGGCTGCCATCGGCATCGTGAACGGTGAGATGCGCGCCGGACTGGTGAGACGCATGCTGGGTGAATAAAGCAAGCGTTGGCGCGAGCCCGTTCTCGCGCCAGGCCGTCAGTTGCACGGCCAAGCGCCGCGCAAGATGTTCGGCGAATCTTTCGAGCGGCATGGACTGCACATGATCGGCCAGTGCTGCGGTCCTGCGACCGGGAATGTCAGGTGCCCGCGCGAGATTGACGCCGATACCGACAATGACGAACTGCCCGTGCCGTTCGAGCAGGAGCCCCGCAAGCTTGCCGCCGTCCAGCAACACATCGTTGGGCCATTTCACTTGCGCTCTTTCCGGTGCATCGAGCGCCTCGCTCACAACGTCATGCACAGCGAGCGCGGCTGGAAAGCCGAGCGTGGCGGGGGGCGGATCACCCTCGCGCAGCCTGATGATGGTCGAACCCATAAAATTGCCTGACCCGTCGAACCATTCGCGTCCCTGACGGCCCCTGCCCGCGAGCTGCCGCCGCGCGACAAGCCAATCACCATCCGCTGGCGGATCGTGTTCGGCTATGCGGCGCGCCAAATCGGCATTGGTCGAGCCGGTTTCGTCGATGAACTTAATCACACCGCAAAAAACAATGCGCCCGCCGCCTTGTCGGCAAGGTCGGTCAGCGCCGGCGTGAGCAGATAGCCGAGCGGCGAGATGATCGCAGCCATTAGCAGGAGCACGACCCAATGTGCCGTCCCGCTGGATCCGGTTACCACGCCAGCGGGTTCATCGAAGAACATCACTTTCACGAACTTGATGTAGTAAAAGGCTCCAATCACGCTTGCCGCGATAGCGATGGCCGCAAAGGCGATGAGACCGGCCTCGACCGTGGCTTGGAAGATCACGAACTTCGAATAGAAGCCCAGAAGCGGCGGAATACCAGCGAGGCTGAACATGAAGAACAGCAAGCTCCACGCGATGACTGGACGGGTGACGGCAAGACCGCGAATGTCAGCGAACGTCTCATACAAATCGCCGCCTTCGTCACGCAGCATCAGCAGAGCGACGAAGCTGCCAAGGCTCATCGCGACATAGATGAAGAGATAGACCAGCATGGCGCTCGCGCCCGCGACATTGGCGACCGCGAGGCCGAGCAGGATGAACCCGACATTGTTGATCGAGGAATAGGCAAGCAGGCGCTTGAGGTTTTCCTGCCCGATTGCCCCCAGCGCGCCAAACACAATCGAAGCGAGCGCGGTGAACATGACGATCTGCTGCCATGCGGCTACCTGACCGCCAAACACTTCGAACACGACGCGAGCGGTCAGCGCGACCGCGGCGACCTTGGGTGCGGTGGCGAAGAAGGCCGTGACGGGAGTGGGCGCGCCTTCATAGACGTCGGGCGTCCACATATGAAACGGCACGGCGCTGATCTTGAAGGCGAGCCCTGCCAGCACGAAGATAAGGCCGAAAAGCTGGCCGGTCGAAAGCTCGCCTGAAAGTGCCAGGCGCACGGCGAGAAAATCGGTGCTGCCCGTGAAGCCGTAAAGCAGGCTCATCCCATAAAGCAGGATGCCGGAGGCCAGCGCGCCCAGCACGAAGTATTTCAGCCCCGCCTCGGCCGAACGCTGATCCTGCCGCAGGATGGAGGCGAGCACATAGGCGGCTAGGCTGTTGAGCTCTAACCCGAGATAGAGCGTCATGAAATCGGCGGCGGATACCATGATGCTCATGCCCAGCGTGGCGAAGATCACGAGCACCGGATATTCCGCGCGCAAACCACGCTCCACCCCTGCCGCCTCGCTGTTGAAGAAGGCGGGCGCGACAACAAGACAGCCGATCGCCGAGAGGTAGATAAGCGCCTTGGCAAAGAGCGCGAAGCTATCGACCTTGATGAGGGATCCGAAAGCGAGCGTGCCCGCCCCATCGGTCCCGAGATGCAAGCCAGGAACCAGAAGAAAGCCCGCACCGAACAGGGCGCTGACCGCGATGATGGCGACCGACCGTGCAAGCCGGTCCCCGGCCCATGCAGCTACCAGCAACAATGCCAGGCCTGTCACGACAAGAACCAACTCGGGCAGGACGAGCGCGAAGGATGCAGCGAAATCCATCAGTGCTCCCCGCCCCCTTCATAATCGACAGCATTGGCGTTCGTATCGCGCGGTGTCCCGGCGGCCAGGTTGGCATCGCTGCGCGGCGCGGCCGATGCGATCCGCGCATCCAGCGCAGCGATATCGGCACGCATGGGCGCGAGGAAGCTTTCCGGGTAGACGCCCATCCACAGGACCACCGCGGCGATCGGCGCGAGCATTGCCCATTCGCGCGGGCGGATATCGGACATCGCGGCCGCGTCATCGTTCACCTGCGCGCCGAAGGCGATCCGACGGTAGAGATAGAGCATGTAGGCCGCGCCAAGGATGATGCCGGTGGTGCAGATCAGCGCAACGAGGCTGGAGGCCTGGTAAATGCCCGCCAGTGACAGAAACTCGCCGACAAAGCCGCTGGTACCCGGAAGCCCGATCGAAGCCATGGTGAACAGCAGGAAAAAGATCGCATAATAAGGCATATTGATACTCAAGCCGCCGTACCGCGCGATCTCTCGTGTATGCAGCCGATCGTAGATGACGCCGACGCACAGGAACAGCGCGCCGGACACAAGACCGTGGCTGAGCATGATGATCATTGCGCCTTCCAGCCCCTGCACGTTGAAGGCGAACAGGCCCACGGTAACGATCGCCATGTGGGCCACACTGGAATAGGCGATGAGCTTCTTCATGTCGGCCTGCACCAAGGCGACCAGCGAGGTGTAGACCACCGCGACCATCGACAACGCGAATACAAGCCAGGCGAAATCGGCGCTTGCTTGCGGGAACATTGGCAGGCTGAAGCGGATGAAGCCGTAACCGCCCAACTTCAGCAGCACGCCCGCGAGGATTACCGAACCTGCGGTCGGCGCCTGAACGTGCGCGTCGGGAAGCCAGGTGTGGAACGGCCACATCGGCACCTTCACCGCGAAACTCGCAAAAAAGGCGAGCCACAGCCAGGTCTGCGGCCCTGCCTCGAACGGATATTCCATAAGGGCAGGAATGTCGGACGTGCCCGCCTCGGCCACCATCCACAGCATCGCGATCAGCATCAGCACCGAGCCGAATAGCGTGTAGAGGAAGAACTTGTAGCTCGCATAAATGCGATTGTCCCCGCCCCACACGCCGATGATGAGATACATCGGAATGAGGCTCGCCTCGAAGAAGATGTAGAACAGGAAGATATCCTGCGCAGCAAAAATCCCGATCATCAGGACCTCCATCAGGAGGAAGGCGGCCATGTATTCGCTGACCCGCTTCGTCACTGCCTCCCAACTGGCAAGGATACAGATCGGCATCAGGAAGACGCTGAGCATGATGAGCATCAGCGAAATGCCATCGATCCCGAGGGCGTAGGAAAAGTCCGAGAAAAGCTCGGCTCGCTCGGTAAACTGCCACTGGGCGCCGCCGATCTCGTAATTCGCCCACAGGAGTACGCCGAGCACGAAGGTGGCAAGCGTCGCACCGAGTGCGACGACACGCGCTGCAGCGCCGCCAACAATCAGACAGGCAATCGCGCCCGCGAGCGGCACCAGCAGCATGGCTGTGAGGATCGGGAAGTCCATCGCCAGCCTCGCCCTACAGCAGCGCGTAGGTGGTGGCGGCGATCAGGCCCAGCAGCATGATCAGCGCGTAGGTGTAAAGATAGCCCGACTGGATCGACTTCGCCGCCGCCGCGCCGCGCTGCACCGCCGCCGCTACCCCATTGGGACCGAAGCGATCAATCGTCCCGACATCGCCCGCCTTCCAGAAAAGCTGGCCGAAACGGAAAGACGGCTTCACGAACAGCGCATCATAAAGCTCGTCAAAATACCATTTGCGATACACAAAATTGTGCAGCGCGGAGAAGGCGGAAGTGAACTTACCGGGAATGTCGGGCCGCGCGATATAGGCGACATAGGCCGCGAAAAATCCGATGATCATGACGATCGTCGCGTCGAGTTTCACCCATAGCGGCACGGCGTGCAGCGCCTGGATCAGCTCGGTATTGAAGAAAATCGATCCGCCCCAGAATGCGCCATCGATCGCGTCGGCAGAGCCGTCGATGAAGGGATATTTGTAGACGTAGCCTGCCAGCACCGCTCCGACGGTAAGGACGCCGAGCGGAATGAGCATCGAAAGCGGGCTTTCATGCGGGTGGTAGCCGCCAGTCCCTTCCCCATGATCGGGATCGGGCACGGAATGCGGGCCTTTCTGGCTTGCATCCTCAAGCTTTGCTGGGACGGTGTCGTCAGCGTAATGATGATCGGTGTGCAGCGCGTGCTGGATATGCTCACTCTCGGCCCAGCGCGGCTTGCCCCAGAAGGTCAGGAACATGAGCCGCCAGCTATAGAAGCTTGTGAGCAGCGCAGCGATCGTCCCGGCCCAGAAGGCCAATTGCGAAAGACCGGTGCCGCGCGCCCAGGCCGCTTCGAGGATGGCGTCCTTCGAATAAAATCCGGCGAACCCGAACACGCCTAGAATACCCACACCTGTGATCGCCAGCGTCCCCGCCAGCATGGCGTAGAACGTCCAGGGGATCGCTTTTCTCAGACCGCCGTAATAGCGCATGTCCTGTTCGTGGTGCATTGCGTGGATCACGCTGCCCGCACCCAGGAACAGCAGCGCCTTGAAGAAGGCGTGCGTGAACAGGTGGAACATGGCGACACCATAGGCGCCGACCCCGGCGGCGAAGAACATGTAGCCAAGTTGCGAGCAGGTCGAATAAGCGATCACCCGCTTGATATCCCACTGCGTAGTCCCGATCGTCGCCGCGAAGAAGCACGTGGCTGCGCCCACGACGGTCACGATCGCAAGCGCGGTTGGCGCGGTTTCGAACATCGGCGAAAGGCGACACAGCATGAAGACGCCAGCTGTGACCATCGTTGCAGCATGGATCAGCGCGCTGACCGGTGTCGGTCCCTCCATTGCGTCAGGCAGCCAGGTATGAAGGCCAAGCTGCGCCGATTTGCCCATCGCTCCGATGAAGAGGAGGATCGCCAGGATATCCATCGTGAAGACGCGAAAACCGAGGAACGAGATCGTCGAACCGCTCATGCCCGGCGCAGCATCGAGGATTTCGGGAATCGAGGTCGTGTTGAAGACGAGGAACGTGCCGAAAATCCCGAGCATGAAGCCAAGATCGCCCACTCGGTTGACGACGAAAGCTTTGATCGCGGCCGCGCTTGCGCTGGGTTTCTTGAACCAGAAACCGATGAGGAGGTAGCTTGCCAGCCCCACGCCTTCCCAACCGAAGAACATCTGGACGAGGTTGTCCGCCGTCACCAGCATCAGCATCGCGAAGGTGAAAAGCGAAAGGTAGGCGAAGAAGCGCGGCTGGTCCGGGTCCTCTTCCATGTAGCCCCAGCTGTAGAGGTGCACGAGCGCGGAGACGGAATTGATGACGACCAGCATCACCGCCGTCAGCGCATCGACGCGCAGCGCCCAGTCGAAACTCATATCGCCCGAGCGCACCCATTGCAGCACCGGCACGACTTCGGCGCTGGCGGTGCCGTTCAGGAAGCCGAGAAAGATCGGCCAGGAAAGGATGGCGGAGAGAAACAGGGCGCCCGTCGTGATCGACTTTGCCGCCACATTGCCGATCGCGCGATTGCCCAGCCCCGCGATGATCGCCGCCAGCAAGGGCGCGAAGACGATGATAAGGATCGGGTTCATGCGCTACCCCCTATCCCTTCATCCGATTGACATCGTCGACCGCGATGGTGCCGCGCCCGCGATAATAGATCGTCAGGATCGCAAGACCGATCGCCGCTTCCGCCGCAGCGACCGTCAGCACCATCATCGCGAAGATCTGGCCCGTCAGGTCCTGCATGAAGGCGCTGAAGGCGACGAGGTTCAGATTGACGCTCAGCAGGATGAGCTCGATCGCCATCAGGATGACGATGATATTCTTGCGGTTGAGGAATATGCCCAGCACGCCGAGCACGAACAGGATCGCGCCGACCACGAGATAGTGCTCGATCCCGATCACAGCTCAACCCCCCGGCCATATTCCGGGCTCTTCATCACCGTGGCCTCTTCGGGGCGACGGCTGATCTGGCGGCCGATATCCTGCCGCCCGCGCGCGCCCGGCTTGGCTTCGCGATGCGTTAGGACGATAGCGCCGATCATCGCGACCAGCAGAATGATGCCGGCGATCTCGAACAGGATGATGTAGCGCCCGTAGAGAAGCGCACCCAGCGCCTCGATATTGCTGACGTCCTTGCGCTCTACCGCCAGACCATCGGGGCGACCCAGCTCCAGCCCGCCCGCGCCATAAGCGCCCAATGCCAGGAACAGCTCTGCGAGCAGGATCGCCGCAATTGCGATGCCGAGCGGGAAGTTGCGGATGAAGCCTGCGCGCATGGCGGCAAAGTCGATGTCGAGCATCATGACCACGAACAGGAACAGCACCGCGACCGCGCCAACATAGACAATGACAAGCAGCATCGCGATGAATTCCGCGCCAACCAGCACCATCAGTCCCGCCGCGTTGAAGAAGGCAAGGATCAGCCATAGCACGCTGTGCACCGGGTTACGGCTCATGATCACCATGACCGCGCTGGCGATCACGATGGTCGCAAACAGGTAGAAGGCGATGGCCTGAAGCATGGCGGTGATGGTTCGGTTGAGGCCCCTCGCGCGCCGGAGCGCCGAAAATGTCAGACCGGCAATGTGATCCCAATTGGCTGGCCGGGCACCGCGATTTGCGGCGATTGGGCGATGAGATTCGCCTGCCCGTTCGTGAATGTCGCGTCGCCCTAGCGGTAGGGTGCGTCCGCTTCAAGATTGGCGGCGATGGCGCGCTCCCATTTGTCACCATTCGCGAGCAGCTTCGCCTTGTCGTAAAGCAACTCCTCGCGGGTTTCGGTAGCGTATTCGAAGTTCGGACCCTCGACGATCGAATCGACCGGGCATGCTTCCTGGCAGAAGCCGCAATAGATGCACTTGGTCATGTCGATGTCGAAGCGCGTGGTGCGGCGGCTGCCGTCCTCGCGCTCCTCGCTCTCGATCGTGATCGCCTGCGCTGGGCACACCGCCTCGCACAGTTTGCACGCGATGCAGCGCTCTTCGCCATTGGGATAGCGGCGCAACGCATGCTCACCGCGAAAGCGCGGGGAAAGCGGCGACTTCTCGAACGGGTAGTTGATCGTCACCTTGGGCTTGAAGAAATACTTCAAGGTCAGCGCATGCGCCTTGAGGATTTCCCACAGGGTGAAGGATTTGAGGAGCTGAGTTGCGGTTGTCATTACAAAGTTCTCGCAATCTCTTCGATTTGTTCGAAGGTCAGAGGCGACTGCTCCTTGCTCTCGATCTTGCAGAACCCAGCAAGCGTAGATGGACGCAAGGGTGGCTCATATAGATCCTGGCCGACCTCCGAAGAATCGGACGGTCTGGCTGGTGGTGGTGGTTGTGTAAAGATAGACAATGCGACTGGATTGATCTCACTGTCGAATGACTTCGGGCCGACAAACATTGTCACAGTCGCATAACCGTCCAATGTTTTGAACCGGAACGACCGGTCGCTCTTTTCGAGAAAATCCAAGCTGTCAGTTTCGAACAAACCCGTTTGGTCCAAAGAAGCGCGAGTTTGGACCGGCTCCTGTCGCGCTTGGAGTAAGCGCTCGTCATCCAAAGACATGCCGTCAACGACGGTATTCCCCTTGATGTACCGTTCGAAGCCGCCTTTGACAAAATATCGGCCAGCAGCTTGTTCGAACGTGACCTCGTATGTTGTCCCATCAGGATCTTTCAACGCGCAGCTTCCGGCTCGTCCCGAGACAGAATTGGACATTTCGACATACTCGTCGCGTTTCCGTGCAATTTCAGCATCCGAAAGCTCATCTGGCTGAGACGTGAGCAGCGCAAGGATCAAGCCTTCAATCATCCGAAATGCCCCGTCGCCATGAGGTAGCCGCTGATCAGAACCACAAACACCAGGCTCATCGGCAGGAACACCTTCCAGCCAAGCCGCATCAGCTGGTCGTAGCGATAGCGCGGCACCGTGCCCCATACCCAG
>JAZBPE010000022.1:0-7795 GCA_036353345.1 Erythrobacter sp.
CCTTCGAGCTGTTTGCCCTGCGGCCCGACCGGATCAAGGTATTGGCCGGTCCGGATGGCTGGCCGTCTGCCTACACCTACTCGGTGGCAAGCCAGCCGATCACAATACCGGTCGAGGACGAGGACGGCTGGCCCGGCATCATTCAGATCAAGACGATGCACCCGCTCGACGATCATTTCGGATCGAGCGCGCTTGCCGCTGCCGCACAAGCCATCGCGATCCACAACGCCGCGTCCGAATGGAACCGCGCCTTGCTCGAAAACGCCGCGCGGCCTTCCGGTGCGCTGGTCTATGAAACCGGCGATGGAGCCGGACTTACCCAGGAACAGTTCGAGCGGCTCAAATGCGAACTCGAGGCCGCATTCTCGGGCTCGGCGAACGCCGGGAGACCGATGCTGCTTGACGGAGGGCTGCGCTGGCAATCGATGGCAATGTCCCCTGCCGACATGGACTTCGCAACGCTCAAGAGCGCAGCGGCGCGCGAGATCGCACTCGCCTTCGGCGTGCCGCCGATGCTGCTCGGGCTCCCCGGCGACAACACCTATTCGAACTATCGGGAGGCCAATCGCGCGCTTTGGCGCCTGACCCTGCTGCCGCTCGCGCAAAAGCTCCTTTCAGCTTTGCAGGAAGGGCTGGCGCCCTGGTTCCCGCAAGCCTCGATCGCGATCGACCTCGATCGGATCACGGCGCTTTCCGAGGACCGGGAGAGACTCTGGAAACAGGTGTCCGAAGCGGACTTCCTGAGCCGCGCGGAGAAGCGCGAACTGCTCGGCTTTTCCGCACAGGAGGATGACCAATGACCCGCACGGATACCCTCGCCAGCCTGATGGCACAGGCCAATGATGCCGGGGCGGACCTCGTGACGCTTCGCGCCATCGTGGAGGAAACGACCGAACTCGCGACCGACCGGGTGCTCGACCGGCTCGGCCTCGCCGATGCGGGCGCGGAGAACGACCTCGATGAGCTTCGCGAACTGCTCCAGGCATGGCGCGATGCCAAGGCCAGCGCCTGGAAGGCCTTTGTCGAATGGGCCATTCGCGGGCTGCTCGCGGTTCTCCTGATTGGCATCGCCGTAAGGCTCGGCGTTTGGGAGTTGCTGTGATGCAGCCCATCCGGTTTGCCGGCTATGCGGGCCTGTTCGACATTCCCGATGCGGCCCGCGACACGATCAGGCGAGGAGCTTTCGCCGCGACGCTCGCCGCGCGATCGACCCGTCTCCCGCTCTTGTGGCAGCACCGGCCCGACCAGATGATCGGCGAGATCGAGACCATCGCGGAGGATGACCGCGGCTTGCGCGTAATTGCGCGCATTGATCGCCCAGCCAGCCGGGCGGCGAATCTGCTGCTCGAAGGCAAGGTTTCCGGCCTCAGCTTCGGCTATCGCGCCCGAAGGGCCAGCCACTCTGCGGCAGGGCGCGCCCTTGCCGAGATCGACCTGTTCGAAATCAGTCTCGTCACTCACCCGCTCCAGCATGGGGCAAGGGTCCACCTCGTTTCCTGAAACACCTTCCCCCGACTTCCCCGACGGGCCGCCATGCCGGGCGGCCTTTTTACTGCCCAACAGAAAGGCCCACTACCCCATGGATACCAACACCATTCCAGCCCCCGCAACCGGGGAAGACATGATGGAACAGAGCTTCGATATCGTCGCGCGCCAGGATCGAGCCGAAGCCGAGATCAGGGCCCTGCGCGGCGACATCGATGAAGTGAAGGCGCGGCTCGACAAGGTGTCCCGCGCCGCTTCGCGACCGGCGATCGGGGGGGCCGCCGAGGCAAGCGCCGAGGTCAAGGGGTTTGTCGATGGCTACCTGCGCCGTGGCCGCGAGACCGAAGTCAAGTCGATCAATGGCGCAACCCCCGGCGAGGGCGGCTATGCGGTGCCGCGAAAGATCGACGAGATGATCGCCAGCGAGCTCGTCGAGATCAGCCCCATCCGCGCCATCGCGCAGGTGGTCCAGACCGGCACTTCGGGCTACCGCAAGCTCGTTGCCACCGGCGGCACAGCTTCGGGCTGGGTCAGCGAGACGGCCCAACGCCCCGGGACCGAAGCTCCGAATTTCGCCGAAATTGCCCCGCCCTCCGGTGATCTCTACGCCAATCCGGCAGCTAGCCAGGCGATGCTCGACGATGCGGCTTTCGATCTCGAAACCTGGCTCGCAAATGAAATCGCGATCGAGTTCGCCCGCGCCGAAGGCATGGCCTTCGTCGATGGGACCGGCACGAACCAGCCCGAAGGCTTCCTGCGCGCTCCCACCAGCACCGCGGAGGACGGTGTGCGCGCCTTCAAGACCCTCCAGTATATCGGATCAGGCAACGCCAACGGTTTCGACAGTGCGCCCGAAGCTAAGCTCATCGACCTCATCCATTCGCTCAAGTCGGGCCACCGCCAGGGCGCGAGCTTCGTGATGAACTCGGCAACGCTCGCGACCGTCCGCAAGCTCAAGACCGCCGATGGCGCGTTCCTCTGGCAGCCGGGCATGGTCGAGGGCCAGCCCGACCGCCTGCTCGGCTATCCGGTGATCGAAGCAGAAGACATGCCCGATGTCGCGGGCGGCGAATTCCCGATAGCCTTCGGCAACTTCCGTCACGGCTACCTGATCGCGGAACACAGCGCGACCCGCGTGCTGCGCGATCCGTTCTCGAACAAGCCCTTCGTCCACTTCTACGCGACCAAACGTGTCGGCGGACAGGTGCTCGATTCGAACGCGATCAAGCTGCTCAAGATCGAGGCCTGATCCGCATATGCGGGATCGCCGCGCAGCGGCACCGTTACATCCGGCAAGGTAAGTCCCCCCCCGCTCTCCTGCCGGAAAACTGCGCCCGCTCCTTCGCACAGAAGCGACACTCGCTTCGCCGCGAGGGTGCGGGCGCACACCCTCTTGACCCAGTTAGCAATTTTGGGAGAGCGCGATGCAGCGGAGAATTGTGGAGCCGGCCGATCTGAGTGGTAGCGCTCTCGACGAGCTCAAGAGCTGGCTTGGAGTTTCTCGGGCGAACGAGGACGCGCTGCTCACCGACCTTCTGCATTCGTGCCTTGCGGTTTGCGAGGCCTTCACCGGTCAGCTGCCCATCCGGCAGTCGATCGAGGAACGTCTGCCCGCCCGCGCAGGGTCCTACAGGCTTCGTTCCCGTCCCGTAACCGCGCTATTGAGCGCCGAATTGGTCAGCCAGGACCAAACCCGAAGCGCAATCGATCCATCGCGTTTTGAATTTGCGGTCGATGCCCATGGCTGCGGCACTTTCGAATTGCAGGACGATGTCGAAGAACCCGTCATTGCCTTGACGGTAAGCGCTGGGAGGGGTGCAAGTTGGGACGAAATCCCGGCCCCTCTCAAGCAAGGCATCATCCGGCTTTGCGCCCATTACTATCGCGACCGTGATCGGACGGGCGGGGAAAAGGTGGCATCAGCCCCTCCCGCAAGCGTCAGCGCGCTGTGGCGACCGTTCCAGATTATGCGGCTTGCATGATCACCGCTGCGGCTTCCGGCAACGCCCTCGTCAAGCGTCTGCGTGAGAAAGGGGAGCGTCTGGCCCGGCGCCACGTCGAACGCGTGCGCCGCTCGCGCTCCGCGGATCACAGCGATTGGCGATCCGCACGATCGCTCTGGCCAGATTTCATGCGAGGTGGATGACATGGAAAACTTCCTGCGGGCCGCGCTTATCGAATGGCTGCGCGCCGACCCGGATCTCGCCGGGATCAACGCGATCGCGGAAGAGGCTCCCGTCTCGGCAAGCGCCCCATGGCTCGGCATCGCGGCCAGCGCTTCTGCCGACTGGGGCACAAAAGACCGCCCGGGCCGTGAGGTGCGCATTGCGCTCGAACTCGAAAGCCGCGCCGACGAGCCTGCTGCCGATGGACCCCTGCTTGCCGCGATCGAACGCCGGGTCCTTGACCTGCCTCCGTTCCATTCCGCCTTCGAGCTCGCCTCTATCCGCTTCCTACGGGCCCGCAGCGAGGAGCGCGAAGCGAACCTGCGCGGAAGCCTGCTCGAGTTCCGGTTCAGGATCTTCGCCCCTCAAACCTGATCACCCATCTTCGGAGAGAATCAATGCCAGCGCAGAACGGATCAGCCTTCCTGCTCAAGATCGCCGACGGCGGCACCCCCGCCCAGTACGATACCGTTGCCGGAATGCGGACCACGCAATTGTCGATCAACGGGGACCCGGTGGTCGTCACCCACAAGCAATCGGGCGGATGGCGCGACCTCCTCTCTGGCGCCGGCACGCGGTCGGTCTCGGTCAGCGCGGCAGGCATCTTCCTTGGCAGCGCTGCGGAAAGCCAGGTCCGCGCCCACGCCCTTGCAGGCACACTCGACGACTACGAGCTGTCCTTCGAGGATGGCGAGCGCCTGCGCGGGCGTTTCCTCGTGCAGCGGCTCGACTATTCGGGCGATTTCAACGGCGAGCGCAATTACACGCTCCAGCTCGAGAGTTCCGGCCCGGTCGTGCCGTTATGACCCGCACAGCCAATTGCATACGGGGCGAATGCGAGCTGCATCTCGGCGACCGAACCGTGCTCCTGAGGCCAAGCTTCGAGAACCTCGTTGCCGCCGAAGGGGAGGTCGGTTCGCTTTTCGCACTGGTCGAACGGGCTTCGCAAGGCACGCTCACGATCAACGAAGTATGCGCCTTGCTGTGGCACTGCATCGCCGACGACCCGCGCCCCTCGCGCGACGAGGTCGGTGAAGCGGTAATTGAGCAAGGGCTGATCGCCACGACCAAACCGGTCCGCGCGATCCTCGCGCAAGTGCTGCAAGGGCAGGCGTGAACCTGCGAGCGTCGGCAGAATTCTCGGTCTCTGCCCAAAGATGCTGGAGCGTGGCGGGCCGATTGCTCGGCTGGCGACCGGACGAGTTCTGGCGCTCCACCCCGGCGGAACTGCTTGGCGCATTGCATGAGCCGCAGGAGGGCCTGTCCGGTCCGGCGAGAGATACGATAGCCAGCATGTTGGAGCGCGATGGCCATGGATGACAATTTCGAAGAGCTTGTGATCGATGTCCGCGCCGCGACGGACGGCTTCAATGCTGATCTGGAATCGCTGCGAGGTTCGGTCGACAGGTCGCTTGTGGGAAGCTTCGACAAGGCCGGGTCCGTGCTCGAGCGCGGACTTCTTTCCGCGGTAAGGCGCGGATCTCTGGGTTTCGATGACCTGCAGAAGGTCGCCTTCCGCACCATGGACTCGATTGCAGCGCGCGCGATCAGTTCCGGCATCGGTTCGCTGTTCGGCGGATTGGGAGCAGGGGCCGGCGGCTTGTTGGGTCAGTCGCTCGGTGCATTGCTGGGCTTGCCAGGCCGGGCCACTGGTGGCCCGGTATCCCCCGGACGCGGTTATGTGGTCGGCGAAAACGGGCCGGAACTGTTCGTTCCGGCAAGCTCCGGGCGGATCGCACCGAACCAGGACACAAGCACGCGTAGCAGGGAAGTGCGCGTCGCGATCCAGTTGGCGGCGCCACGCGGCACTGCTGCCCCCGCTGCGATGCAGCGTTCCTCGCGCCAGGTGGCGAGCGCGGTTCGCCGTGCCCTGCAGGAACGCTAGGACAGGAACCTGAGATTATGGCATTCTGGCTTGCGCGCGAACGCCGCGCTCAGGAATCGAGCTTCATCCAGCGCTTCGATCCTCGTTTCTGGCGCGTGAATTTCCCACGTCCTGCGATGGCTTCGGTCATTACGACCGGGCCCGGTTCGATGCAGATCGACGTCGAATTGCACCATGAGGGCGAACTGGTCGGCCTGATCTGGGATAGTGTCGATGATGTCGACCACCCGCTTCTCGCCTATGAGACGAACCGTGACTATTCCCACACCACCCTGAGTTTCCGTTGGCAATCGCAAGGCGTGATTGCGCTCGACCAGATCAACGGCCCCACACTCACGATCGAAGGACGCGATGGGCTGGGCAATCCGCAGGTCTGGCTGGTCCGCCTCTGGAACTACGCCGTGGGCGAACCAACCGACGCGTTCATATCCCTGCCGTTCTCGAGCCTCCAAAGCGGCTTCACATTGCCGGGCGATCCGGTTCATCCGGCGGATATCGACAGGATGTTCATTTCGCTGGTGGCTCCGCAATATGAACAGGGTAGCGATCTCCCGCTGCCCGAACGTTTCAATGGAAGGGTCACAGTCTCCGACATCTTCGCGGACGGGAGACACGGTATTCTTGAAGTCGGCGACGTCCGCCTGCCGGTCCATGGCGAACGGCTCGCAACCGCCTACGATGACGCCTACGATCAGGCGCCCGCGCGCATCCTGCGCAATCTGGTTGGTCTCGGCTATCGCCAGGATCTGGTTCACTATGTCGGCATGAGCCACTTCATGCGGCTTGCGCTCCAGGGCGACGACTTGCATGTCGTGCCCGAAGGTGAATTGTGCCAGCCTGCCATCGAGTGGCACCGCAACTTCTTCGAACTTGCCCGCGCAAACGACCTCGAGGTCATCGCATCGATTTCCTACGAGTTGTTCGATGCGTTCTGCCCGGAAGCATGGAAACAGCGTACCTCTAGCGGCGCACCGGCGCTCACTGGCTGGGTACCGCCTTCCACTCTGCTCTCACCGGCGAACGCAGCGGCGATGGCGTGGCTCCATTCCAGCGCGACGGCATTCGTCACGCTCCTCAAAGACACGTCTCAACCGGTGCGCTTTCAGATCGGCGAGCCGTGGTGGTGGACGACTGCCCAGGGTGAGATCTGCCTCTATGACGAGGAGGCACGGGCTGCCTTTGGCGGGGATCCGCCTGTCATTTTCGATATGCGCGAGGCGCTCGACCCGTCCCAACTCGCGCTCCTCGACGAGGCTGGTGCGCTCCTGGCCCAGTCTACGGCCGATCTTACGGCGGCGATCCGGCTGGCCGCAGGGTCGCTTTCCGAGGTCCTGCTGCTCGCGTTCACGCCGACGATACTCGATGACACGATGCCCGAACTTTATCGCGCTAACCTCCCCGTGGGTTGGGCGCATCCGGCCTTCGACCGGTTGCAACTCGAGGATTACGACTGGCTCACGGGAGGTGCCGATGCCTTGCGCAGAGCAGCCTACGTTTTTGTCGATGAGCGGCTCCAATATCCCGTATCGGATCAGGACTATTTTGCAGGTTTCGTGCTTCTTGCCGAAGATGCCGAAGAATACTGGGCGCGCATTGATGGGGGGCTGGACGAAGCGATCGAGCGCCAGATTCCGCGCCGCTATGTCTGGGCGCAGCCACAGGTCAATCGCGACGGCTACACCAGGCTGCCCCGGACGCAGGAGGACACCATGGAAGCCTTTGACGACGTTCTCTATCCTTTCGCACTGGGTCGCGGCACTTCGGTCGCGCCCGAATTCTCAACCTCGATCTCGGTCACTGCATCAGGGCACGAGCGCCGAAACTCGCTCTGGTCGGATGCGCGGGTACATTTCGATGTGGGGCCCGGCATACGTTCCGAACCGGAACTTTCCGAATTGATCGCATTCTTCCGCGCCCGCCGAGGTCCGGCGCGCGGTTTCAGGATCAGCGACCCGTTCGACCACAGTTCGAACGGGATGTCCGGAACACCCACGATGCTGGACCAGCTTATCGGAATAGGGGACGGACTGAAGGCCGATTTTCAACTGATCAAATCCTATGGAACGGGAGTTGACCCGCAAATCCGGCCGATCACACGTCCGCGTCCCGAAACACTTGTAGTGAGTGTAGACGGAAATCTCTTTTCCGACTGGACCCTGGCCGGAAAGGGTCGCATCGTTTTCACCCAGGCGCCGGGCGAGGGCGCAGAAGTGCGAGCCGGATTCCTTTTCGACGTTCCGGTGCGGTTCGCGGAGGACCG
>JAZBPE010000245.1:0-15059 GCA_036353345.1 Erythrobacter sp.
ATTGGGCGGAGCGGAGGATTGCGCGACAAGCGCGGCCGCATGGCCTGTCGCAAAGACCATCGCGGTCGAAATCAGCCAGAACCGAACAGGCAAGTTCACGCAAACCACTCCCCATCAGGACACTTTACCTTGTGGCTTTAGACCATGATCGGGCCTACATTTATTGGAAGATCGCGACATTCAATCAGGTGGAACTGCCGGCACGACGATTGGTGCTTCGGATGCAGCATCAGAGTCATGGGAATCGAGCTATCGGAAAGCTCGAGCACGAATTTTTTCGGCCAATTCTTGTGCGCCGTCAGCACACTTGGTCCGCCAGGAGGCGCAAATAATCTGTTCGGTTCTCAATATGGATACGCCATTGCGCAATCTTCTCGGGTACTTCCGTTGCCAGACATGGGTCGAAACAATTAGGCGGGAAGAACAGATACTTCATGTTTCTCTCGCTCAGCACAAGCGCCCGGGGCGATCTACGCAGAAAGTACCTCGCTTCTTTCAAAAAGTGCGGTTGATCAAAATAGGGCGCAAATTCGAGATCGCGCCACCGGGTCTTCGGATCATCGAGGAACTGGCGCAGCGTGTGCTCAAATCGCCGCATTCGCAGCTCGAGGTTCGGAGAACCACCCAACCGCGCCGCGAACGCGCGTTCAAGTTTACGCCGGTGCGTGCCCGTCCGCTCTACAAGTTCATCGACCGACATGACCCCGCGAGCCTGCTGAATGTGGTACAAGGCAGGTTCAACTAGCGTCTCGTCGAGCAGGCGTGCTCCAGCGATCGAGAAGGCCTGATCAGAGATCAGCTTACGTTGCGCTACACTACCGGCGTGCAGCAGTTCGCGGGTCAATTGGTGCACCCAAGGAATATGATCGAGGGATTTGAACGGCACCGAGTGTTGCCAGGCATCAATCCCGATCAGTCGGGTCAAAGACCCGCGAAACAGTGTTACCAGCCAGAAATGAACCTGATTGAAAGTAGAGACCAACTTTGGTGCGTAGCCTGAAAGCACTGCGACGCATCGATCATCGACTTGTTCGCTTTCTATCATCACCGGCTCATCACTGAGCCGGAAGAAAAGAGCGTCGAATGCCGATTGCGGGTGATCGCGAAGCCGGGACCGAACATCGACGTAGGCTCGGACGAATTCCTTCGCAGAACCGCTCGGAAGATGATGGTCCCACGATGCGACCGTATCGAATTCTGCCCGTTGCATAATTACGAATTACCAGATTAGGTGTTGAGCTTCCATATCAAGGGGACGCGCTGCCACTACAGACGGCCGAGCGGAAAGCTGAGTGGTGCAGAGCCATCCACGACATTACCTTCGATCATGACCAGAGGATAAGGCCTTAGTGTCGTGTGTTCTTGCCCTGGACCATGGTGCCATGTCCTTTTGACACGGTGCTGTCCAACCACTCCAATAGGAGCGGTTTTCGTGACTGGCGCGGCAAATACGAGGCTTAAACCTGAAAGTTGGGATACGGTGACTTTGATGAGAAAAACCGATGTCGTTCAATATCTCAAGCCTCGCAATAGCGGTTCCACCGCCTTCGATGTGCATCACCAGCGCAGCAATCGCGGAAGCACCATGCGTCCCAGGAACCCGGCGATCGCCACCGGCAATACGTGCCAGATCGCGACATGGCCCAGCGTGTCGAGCGGGCATGAGAGACCATAGGCCGCGCCACCGAGCGCGCCCGAAGCAAGGCCTGTCAGCAGCCCGGCGCGGTTCGCATTGACCGGAGCGCCGCGTCGCAGCCACCCAGTGAATGCCACCGCCGTCACCAGCGCGACAGCACTACCGTGCAACGCGCATTCGAGGCCATAGGGATCCTTAAAGAGATCATGCGCGTGGTCCCCAGTGCCAATCCCGGTGAGCGCGACGACCGGCAGGACGCCTAACATCGCGAGCATCCAGTATGCACCGGAATAATTGTTGCCGACGCTGGGAGAGGCCATTCGCACCACGCTCGCCGCGCAGGCAAATCCGAAAATCGTCAGCAATCCGTTGCCGAGATAGAAGAACGGAGAGGCGGTGCCCTCTATCGCACCGTGCCAGAACCCGTGAATGAGAGCGACAATCAGAAGGCTTATCACCACCGCCGCGCCCGTCAGCAGCAGGCCGTCACGCGCGCGAAACGCGCGGACCGGCTCGAGGTCTGCGGCGAGATCTTCTATCAGGGAGCTGCTGGCCCGGTCCATTTTCATTCTGCCTTTTCTATAAGCGCGGAAAGCTTCTTCAATCCGCGATGAATATTCACTTTGACGGCGCTTTCACTTTGACCGGTTTCCTGCGAAGCCTCACGCACCGAGCGGCCTTCTATCTTCACCAGTGCGATCGCCTCCGCCTGTGGCGGGGAGAGTTTCACGAACAGGCGTGCGAGACTGACGCGCGCCATCACGGCGTCCTCCTCTGAGTCTTGAGTCGCGCTGTCCTCGTGCAGGTCATCCATCCCTGCGCGGTAGTGCTTGCGCAGCGCATCGATCCAGCGATAGCGGGCAATCGCAGCGAGCCAGGGAAGGAACGGGCGAGCCGGATCGTAGCTCGCGCGTTTCCTGTGCATCGCCATCAGCACGTCCTGGACCAAATCATCCACCTGCGAAGGTGCGATGCGATTCGCATAATAGCGCGTCAGCCAGGTCGAGCATTCGGACAAGAGGACCGTGTATGCGCGGCTGTCGCCGCCTTGCGCCTTAGCCATAAGCCCGGCGAGCGTGCCTTCGTCAGCGCGCATGACTACCCGCCCGCCTTGCAAGCAGCGCATCGATTGAAAACAGGCCGCCGCCGCGCGAGATGATGAGCGCAGCAAGCGCCACCCAGACCACATGAACGCTCCACCACGCATCGGGATAGACGAAGAACTGGATGACGAGCGTCATCATCAGCAGTCCGAACGCGGCAAAGCGCGATCCCAGCCCAAGCGCGAGAAGAATGGGCAGGCCGTGTTCTGCATAGGTCGCGAAATGGGCCGCCAGATCGGGCGGCAGGGGAACGCCCGCATATTCGGTCTCGAACAGGAAACGGGTGGTGTCGCTGATCTCCAGCCAAGTGCCTTCGACCACCTTGGTTCTGCCCGAGCGCCAGAAAATTCCGGCAAGAGATATTCGGGAGACGAGCAGCGCGGCGCCTTCCATGACGCGCCCGGAAAGGACGCTGATGACCCGGTCGTAGGATGAAATTGCCTGTTGCATCGCTCGTCTCCCGAAGCTCTGCGTTTTGGTTTCAGCGCTCGATCGGTTCCAAAGAGCCGTTGCCCCTTGGCGTTTCGATGTCTTCGCAGGTGCCCTTTCTTACCAGCTTCCAGGCATTGCCCTGATAGTCGCGGGTCGAGGTTCCGGCGCAGGTCGTGCCAGGGCCTGCGGCACAATCGTTTTTGCCAGCCTTGGCGACACCGTAGCACTTTTCCATTTCGGCTTTCTGGGCGGTCGCCGATGTGGCCGTCAGGCCGGTAGCGGCAGTGACTGCGAGCGCGAGGCCGGCAAAGCGGATGGCGTTGGTACTGGACATGATGTTTCTCCTGATCGCGTCCCGACCCGATGCCGGAACTGACCGGACATTCGCCGCCCCGACGTGATTGGTTACAGCGCCAGGCGAATTCTTGTTGTGTAACCTTTCGCCGCCGCTCCCCGAATGGCTCCTTGTTGCCGCACTTTGTCACGACGCGCAGGCAACGCTTGACCGACTCAGGAGCTTTCGATGATTGCACGCAAACCCGCTACCGCCGCTCTCGCCGCTGCGATGGCTCTTACCGCCACCGCTTCCTTTGCCGCAGAAGCACCCGCCGGGAGCCGTGGCACCGCCATCGGCGTGGATGACACGGTGCATTGCTACGGCGTCAACGCCTGCAAGGGCACGGCCGACTGCGCGACAACCGAACATGCCTGCAAGGGGCAGAACGAGTGCGCTGGTCATGGCTTCAAGGCGCTGAAGGCTGGCGAATGCCTGCAACTTGGCGGAACGATTGGCGATATCGGCTGATTGCGACGTCGGCGATCCGGCGGCTTGAGCGCAATGCCCCCCATGGCCTCGCTCGCGTCCCGGATCATCTCCCGCTTTTTTATGATCGGAGCTTTTGCATGCCGCACGAAGTCAAACCTTTCGGCGGCTTCGGCCTCGGCCTTCGCAAGACCCATTACGAGGATTTCCTCGCCGGCGGCGTCCCCGTCGATTTCGTTGAGGTCATCAGCGAGAATTACATGGTCGATGGCGGCAAGCCCTTGCGTATCCTCGAACAGGTTAGGTGCGAACTGCCGGTCATCCTCCATGGCGTCAGCCTCTCGGTCGGCTCTGCCGACGGTCTTGATCTCGACTATCTCGCGCGCTTGAAACAGCTCGCTGAACGGATCGAGCCGCTGTGGATGTCGGACCATTTATGTTGGACGCGGAGTTCGGCCCACAACAGTCATGATCTGCTGCCGTTGCCGCTTACTCGGGAGGCGCTGGACGTCGTTTGCGACAATCTGGGCCGCGCTCAGGACGCCTTGGGTCGCGCTCTGCTCCTCGAAAACCCCTCGAGCTACGTCACCTTCCCGCAGGACGAGATGACCGAGTGGGAGTTTCTGCGCCGCGTGGCCAAAAGGACGGGATGCCACCTTCTCCTGGACGTCAACAACATCGTCGTAAGCGGTCACAATCACGGCTTTGACGCGGCAGATTACCTCGACGGGCTGCCGTTGGAGCGGGTTCGGCAGATCCATCTCGCCGGACATACGCCGGGCCCGATCGCGATCGACACGCATGATCGCTCTGTCCCCGGCGCGGTCTGGTCGCTGTATGCGCAAGCCATCGCGCGGTTGGGTCCGGTGGCCACCACGATCGAACGCGACGCAGACATCCCGCCCCTCCCGATTTTGTTGGAGGAGTTGGATACAGCCCGCGATGTGGCGGCGTCGAGCGTGGGGCTTGCCGCATGAACCTTGCACGCCTGCAGCGCACCTTCCTGGCCGGACTGGGTGATCCCGGTGAGGGCGATTGCACCGCCGTCCTTCGGTCCGCGGCTGATGGCTTCGCGATCTATCGAAATGCCTACCGCACGACCCTGATCGATACCTTGCGCGAGACGTTTCCGCGGACGCTAGACTATGTCGGCGAAGCATCGTTTCGCGCCGCGGCGGCGCATCACTTCATCACCACGCCACCTTCGAGCTGGTCACTCGATCACGCCGGGGAGAGGTTCTCCGAGACGCTGACCGACCTGTTTGCCGATAATCCGGAAGCTGGTGAATTGGCCGCGCTGGAATGGGCGATGCACGAGGTGTTCGTCGCCCCGGACTGCGAGCCGCTAGAAGCCGCCGATTTCGCCGCCGCAACCGAAAGTTTCACAGACGAAGACTGGAGCAATGTGCAACTTGTTCTTGCCCCCTTTGCGACGGTGCCATGCTCATTCGATCTTCTCCGCTGGTGGCAGGCCCCGCGTGCAAATCCCAAGCGGTTGTTGGCACCCCACCAAGCCATCGTCTGGCGAGAGGAAGAACGCCCGGTCTTCGTCATTATCGAGAGACAGGAAGCCTCTGCACTGTGCGATATTGCTCGCGGTGCCACGTTCGGCGCCGTGTGCGAACGCTTGACGAAGATCACCAATCAAGAGGAGGCTATCGTAACCGCCGCCAGCTATCTGCAGAAATGGCTGCAACGCGGGTGGACAAAAGACTTCCGCCATTGACTTACGACATACTTTTAGAGAAAACATCCCAAGTTTGACAAATCGTAAAGACATCGCTGATTATCATAACTCCGAAGTTTTATCTTTGAGCAGAGATGCCGGGAGCACTTTATCGCCCGCGCATACCCACTCGCTGAAATAGTGGGGGAGTTCGAAGTCTGGGCGGGAGACGGACAATTTGCTTTGGCCTTAGGATGCAAACAAAGCAGCCAATTTCGTTCACGATCCAAGCGCGGCAAAAAACATACCGCAGCCTTTAATCAAGGCGGTGTTCATGAAAATGGGGTCGTCGCCTGCGGCGGTTACCTTCCTATCATCGCCTTTCCGCTCAGCTCATGATTGAAAAACCCAGAGTCAAGTCGCCGCGATGAGTGACCCTGCCGAAGGGACTTACGCACATGATGCAATCTGATCATCATGAGGCCCGATCCCCGAAGCCTCATGGAGAAACAAGTCATGGACGAGAGCAGCTACTTCGATTTCGAGGACGACAGTTTCGACGAGTACGACGAGTTTGATGACATGGATCTCATGTCAGACGAATTCGACTTCAGCGACGAGGAGGACGATTTCTTCGAATACGAAGATCAGTTTGACGCTGAGGGCGATGAGTTTTTCAAGAAGCTCGCCCGCCGCGCCAAGAAATTTGCAAGACGTGTCGCGAAGATCGCCGCGCCCATTGCCAAGAAACTGATTCCGCTTGCCGGCAAGGCGATCGGGGGCGCGTTTGGCGGACCTGCGGGCGCCATGATCGGCGGCAATCTTGGCGGTCTTCTCTCCAACTTGGAAGATGATGGCTACGACGCCCTGAGCGGTGATTACGAAGATGATGAAGACAGCCCGGACGAGATGGACGGTGACGGTCGGTTCCTCGGGCTTGATTCTGACGATGAGGAACTCGCAGAAGCGATGGTGGATGCCGCCGCCAAGGCGACGAGCGCGACCGATGCGTCCGCACTTGCAGCGGCCAGCGCCAGCACGGTCGCGAAGAAAGCGGCCGCTCCTGTCAAGAAGGTCACGCCGGTCATCGCATCGGCATCGGGTCGGCTTGCCACCGTAATGCGCAGGGATAAGCGCGCGAAGCCGCTGACCAAGGCAATCGCTCAAATCCAGGCCAGAACGGTCGAGACGCTTAACAAGAAAGCCGCCAAAGGCAAACCGGTCACTCCCAAGACTGCCAAGCGCGTGATGATGAAGCACACCGCAAAGGTGCTCTCTTCTCCGCGCGAAATCGCCAAGACCGTCGCCAAGAACGAGGTCAAGCGCCGCCAGTTCGACCGCAAGGCGGTGATGCGGGCGGAAAAGTTTGCCTGATTTGATTGTGTTGATGGTCGCAGCCGGCGCATCGCGCTGATCCGACCGCCAGTTCTATCGTTTATCGGCGTTCGATTTATGGTATTGTAGTTTCTGCCGGAACAATCGACTCGATACCAGAGAAGGGAGAACCAAAATGGACGAGATGTTTGCTAACCGGAATACTTTCGACTTTGAAAGCGACGAGTTCGATTTCACAGAGACTGCCGAACTTTCAGATAATGAGGATGATACCTTTGATTTTGAAAGCAACGAGTTCGATATTGAGGGTGACGAGTTTGATTTTGAAGAAGATGGCTTCGATTTCGAAAGCGATGAATTTGGCTGGGCAGCTCCGATCGGGGGAATACTTGGCGGGGCAGGCGCTGGTGCGGCGTACGATTGGACGCAGCGCAGGCTTAGCGGGCGGTCAAGGAACAGTACGGCCGGCCGCATCGGCCGCTGGATGAAGGACACGGGCTGGGCGCGAGATCTTGCGACTGGCACCGGCGCCGCGGCCGGGACGGCGCTCGGAGCGCTAATTCCGGAGGACGCCGACAGTTTCGAACCCGAATATTCGAGCGAGGACATCGAAGAGATGGAAGCGCTTGCCGAAGACGCGTTCGAGGCTGAGAGCGATGAAGAAGCGATGGATGCAGCCGATCAGATGGTGCTGCGCAGCTTCGGCGTCGCGCGCGCTTCTGCAAGGCTGCGTCGCAGCGTGCTGCCCGTACTCGTGCGCAAGGTGCGTGCGCTTATCGCTCGTGCCAGACGCGATCCCCGGTTGCGAAAGATCGCTCGGCTGGCGCCCATCGCTCTGCGCAGGACTGCAGTGACGCTGCTCAAGATGGCGATCCGTGGACGACCGGTGACTGCGCAGGTGGCGCTCGTCGTGTTCTCGCGCACCCTGAACACCCTGGCGCGTAGCAAGCGTCTGCGCTCAGCGGCCCTGCGCAATCACGCGCGGCGCCATCGGCGCTACTACCGGCGCAGCGCGCAGCCCTATCGCAGTCGGCAGCGCACGTCGCGCCGGATGACGCGTCGTGGTGCTGGCCCTGGCCGTTCTTCGCAGCGCGATGGCTACAGCTTCGGTTGATTGCTGAGCAGAGGGAGCCGCGTGATGGATGGTACAGGGATCCTCGACAACGGCGAGCAGCGCCTCGCCGATATCGTTGGCCCTCCAAGCCTATCTCGCGCACCCGCCGGGCCTCGTGACCGAAGGCCCGATAGGCTCGCCACCTGGGTGCGCGGCCAACTTGTTAGCGCGCGCCGACACGCGATGTCTCACCGACCGTTTCGCGAAGGCGACTATGGCGGCGGCGCGGCGGCACCGAAGCTTGCCAACCTGGAAGCGGTCAACGCGCTCCTCGCGATCGCCCGCAAACGTGAAGCGGAGGCGCTCAACCGGCTAAAGGACCGAACGGGAAGGGCGCTGGCCAGGCCCGACCGTGCAAGGCTTGGTGCCTTCCTGAGAGCCAAGGCGCTCAGCCACGCGCGCACCCGCAGCGCCGAGCGGATCTGGTTGTTCTACAACAATCTGTTCGAACAGCGCGGCGGTCCGTTCGCAGACATGCTGCTGGCGATGGATCGGATCGCGGTCGATTGTTACCAAGCCTGCTACATGGGACTGGGTGCAGCGCGCTCGATTCCCACGCCGCCGCCGTTTGCCTATGTCGAGGCGGGCTACGGCCCGGCGACCTACAGGCGCGGCGTGCGGCTGACCAAGCTTGGCAAGAGCGCAAACCCCTTCCCGCTTGTCAAGCTGCCGCATCATCGGCTGGTCAATCCATGGGCTCTGGGCGCGGTGCCGCACGAAGTGGGGCACAACATACAGAACGACGTTAAGCTATGGGCCGAACTCCCGCGGCTTATCACCCGTCGGCTGACCGAAGCCGGACTTCCACCGCAAGCGATCCTTGTCTGGGCGCGCTGGCACAAGGAGATCTATGCCGATCTCATCGGCGTGCTGTTAATCGGGCCAAGTTATGTCGCCTCGCTGATGGATGTCGTCGGGAAAACGCCTGCACGTGTCGCCCGTTTTGACCCGCGCGGCGCGCATCCGACCTCGCTGTTGCGCCCACTTATCTCGATCGAGCTCGTGCGGCGTATCGGTTTCCCTCGCGAGGCGGACGAACTAACCCGCGCATGGAGCGCCCTCTACCCGCCATCGGTCGCCACGCGCGTGCCGCGCTTCCTGAAGGATTCCTTCCCGAAGGCCAATCGCCTCACGGTAGATACAATCTGCTTCCAGCCGCATCCCTCCTACGGCAATCGTCCGCTCGCCGGGGTCACACGCTTCCGGCAACAGGACGGCGAGACCGTGCGCGAAGCAGCCGAGCGCCTAGCCGCCGGGACCGATCCCGGCATCCTGCCCGAACGGTTCTTTATTCCCGCTGTGCGCGAGGCGCTTTCGCGCGGCCTCGCTCCGCCCGACCGGCTGGCAGACAATTTTTACAAAGCGCTGACGAGGAGATGACCATGCCCACACCGGAAAAGACTTTGATCAACGCGTTGAAAACGTTCCGGGACAATGGCTTGAAGATCCGCGATCTGCTGTGCGGTGACCAAGCGGAGAAAGCCTGCAAGTTCGATAATGATCCGTTGTTCCTGATATGCCTCGATAAAGAGCAAGAGCTGCACGATGCGATCGATAAGTTGATCCCTGCCCGGGGCAGCAATCGGCGAATCTCGAATTTCAAGGAGGATTTGGCCGCCGGGCTAAGCCATATCATGAGCGCCAATTCAGAGCACTTCGAGACGCTAGACGAAGCGATGGCCGAAGTTGAGGAGCGAAGTGAAGAGGCCTTCGCGCAATCGGTGCGCAAACTTCATACCGAGCGCCGCGAAATGCAACCCCATCTGATCGAAATCAAGCAGATGGTTGATATTCCCGCCGAAACGCGGGCGCGAGCAATTGGCGATCAAGAGACCGAAGCGGCAGATCATGGCTCACCGCGTGACACCAATCGAGACGGACCGGGCAGTGACGAAATGCTGAGGGGAGCGATCCTCGCCCTTCAGGACACGCTGGCATCGCTCGGTGGGGCTGGATCGGGCGGCGGGGGTGGGAGAAATCCCAAGCGTCGCGATTTCGCCCGCGATCTTTCGCGGCAAGTCGCAGCCGCCACCAATATTCCGCTCAATGCCAACCTTACCGATCGAAAAGCTAGGCGCCAGACCGCCGATCGCCTCATAGCCGGGCTTTCGCGACGGATCGGCGAACGCCCCGAGGGAGAGGGGACGCGCTATTTTTACGATCCCGAAGCGGCCGGTCGCGCGGGCGGTGGCGATACTTCGCAGTTGAACGGCGCGCAGGCTATGGTGAGCGAGGCGATTGGCGCAGCGCGAAAAAGCACCCTTGCCACGCTCGACCGGATCATCCCGGTCACGCTTGTATCCTCCGAACTCAACATCGACGAAGTGCGCACCGCCATACGGGACGGGTTCGAAACGCTCGAAAACGATATCGCCAATCCCGATGGTGTCGATACTGAAGGTGCGCGCGCACTATTGGGCCGGTTAGGCGCGGATATCTACGATTTCCTGGTTCTGCGCGGTATCCCTCATACCGACCTTTCCGAGATCAGCGACTTTTTGCGTGGCGGCAACGATAGACCGCGCTGCGCCACCACGGTCGTGCCCGACTGCGAGGTCTCGGTACTTACAAAGGACGTGAACACACAGGGGATCGCGTTGGTCGCAACCCAACTACGCTCGATCGAGGCGGTGCTCGAACCGCTCGGCGAATCCACATCGAATGGCGTGCTCGCGCAATTGCAGACCGTCGTTCGCGCCATCCCCGCAAGCGCACAGGGCGCCGCGGCAGCGCTGCGCGCGGTAGAATTGAGCGATGCCGAACAGGCGGTCATGTTCGTTTCGCGCGGTGATGGATCGACGCTCAGCGTTTCTTCTCTGCTTCGGCGGATCGAAGAGGATGCAAGCCACTGCCTGACCGAACTGCGAGAGATCGAGACGGTCGGTCGGCGAGATCTTGAACGCTATGGCGATCGGTTCAAACGCCATCGCGATGCGCTCGATCAAATCCTCAACGCGCCTCTGCCGCAAGTGCCCAACAATCGTTTTGCGCCGGGACGCCGCGAGATGAGCGAGTTGCTTTGGCTGATCGACATGGCGGTCGCACGGATCGTGCGCCTCAGCCCCGACGGTTTTGACGCCCAAAACCACGAACGCACCGCCGCCTGAACGGACTGAACAGAAACAAGGAGCCCAGATCATGGCCAAGGATTATCTCACGCTAGGCGAGATTGAGACGACGCTGGCGCGGCTCGCAGCGCTAAAGGAAGAACTGGTCCGCCAGAACCGCACAACCCTGATCGACGATCCCAAATATGCCGAGACTCTCAACACCCAGCTCGGCGAACTTGCTCAGGTGCTCGATACCGCCGAGCGCGATCGGCCCGATACCGCCGATGGCGGGCTTGCCGCCTTGATCGGTTTGGGGGAAGCGGGTGTTACCGATATCTCGCAGGTTCCATATACGCCTCCCGTCCCGTCCTATGACGATCAGATCGCGAGACGACGTCTTGCTGCAATCGCGGATCTTTACTTCATTTACCAGCATGAGCGGATGGGTGTGTTCCGCGCTGTGCTCAAGCTGCAGGAGCTGTTCCGCGCAGGCTCGGTGCGCCTGTCTGAAGGTCCGGGTGCAACAATGCTCTATCAGTACGATCGCAAGCAGGTGCTGCGCTACACCAGGCGCGAACGCATGCAGGCGTACCGCAAGGTGTTCGGATATACCGATAGCCGTCCGCCCCAAGGGGCACCGGCGAACAGCGATTTCCACATGCTGTTTACGAATTTCGCGCGCGGCGTCTCGCAATTCTTCCAGGATAAGCGGGTGTCAGAGGTCATCCGACCCGATGGGTCGCGCGATAGCTTTGGATCGATGGCGGTGGTGCGACGCAGCGGGCTCGACCTCAGACACTCGCTCAAGCAGGCGAGCTACGGTCATATCCTGGTGTTGAAGACCGAAGTGAACCAATTGCTTGAAAGCGCCTTTCAAATCCTTGCAGCTCCCGACGTGCGCAATCTGTTTGGTGCGCCGGGCGCCTGGGATACGCTGGAGGAAGTCATCAAGCGCTATCTTAACGAAACACCCGTCACCTCGCAGCGGTCTCGAATGGCGGTCGCGGGCAAGAGCATGCTGCGCTGGCTATCCGAACCCTATATCTTGTCCAATGTCCGGGTCGATTTTGAGACCTATCTCGAGGAGATAGTGGATCCGGCCGATGACTGGCTGACCAGCGCGGAGTCACTTGGGTTGCAGCGCGAAAGGGTCGGGGGCGCGATGGAATCGGGCAATGTCGTGCCGTTGCGCGCCCGGTCACGCCGGACCGGATAGTTGGAGTTTGTAAACCTTGAGACTTCGCGCGAATTCTTGCGGGTGAAGCGATGATGCACCGAGGCGCGTAATTGGGGATGAGTGAGATTATGACGAGACCGCCGATTGATCCACTCCCAACCCCGCTCTGCGAGCGGCGCACGCCCGACGCGTTGCTCGTCGCCAAGACCGCCGAACTGTCGCCGCGCGAAACCGAGATAGGCCTTCTGGTGGCCGAAGGCCTGTCGAACAAGGAAATCGGCCTGGTGCTCGATATCAGTCCGTGGACCGTTGCCACGCATCTAAAGCGTATCTATGCCAAGCTCGACCTGCACCGACGCACGGCGCTCGCCGCTCTTGTCTCGAGCGCACCCATTGATGCAATTCCGACGAGAGCACGCTCGATGGGATAGGGCACCTGTCCTGTCAGCCTGCATGCTGCTGCGTGGTGCGGTGGCTGGTCGATCGGCGCCCATTCGAAGCAGTGCGTTCGCCACAATTGCCGACGATACTCGCGCACCTGAGCAACATGCCGATTTTATTGTCTGATACTGTCGGCGTTAAGCGATCTATGCTCATAATCTCTATGCGGCACTGCAGCACCAACTCATGCTGCCGATGGCCGTTGCTGGCGGCGGCGCTTTCACGAGTGTGAAGGTCAGTGAGCATACCCGCACTGCGGCTGAAATAGTCGCTAAGTTCATCTCTCGTAGCGTGCGGCTTGAGGATGCGGGCAGGAAGGGAACCTTGGTCCGGTTAGCCTGAATTTCGCCCCCAAACCGCACTGTAGGCAATCGGTCTACAATCAGACCTAGTTTGGCCCCGTCCCCGCAAGAATGATGTCAGCAACCTCTCTCGGTTTGTCCCAGATCGAATAATGGCCGCTGCCTTTGATGCAGTGGAACGCGGCCTGGGGGAACGCGGCGCGCGCGCGCCGCGCCTGGCGTGGTGGGCACAGGCGATCCCTTTCACCCCACACGATGGTGACGCGTCCCGTATTGGGCGCTTCGGGTCCTGACTGAGCGGGGCCGTCTGCCAGATCCTTTATCAACGGAACAACCGTGGGCGTCGTGGCGAAAGTCACCAATTCCTTTTCGACCATCGTCTTGTCGAGCGCCCATGGCCGCGCTGACAATTGCGCCAGCAATGCGGTGCGGGAAACCGACGATCCGCTAAGCGTTCCAAGCTGTCCCTTGAGCGTATGCAGAAACTTTTGCGAAGCCGTCAGCGTCCACTTGAAATAGGTTCGCTCCCACCCGCGCCAGAAGCCGCCCGGATTAAGTGCGACCACGTTTCCCGCACAGCCGCGCCGTGCCATTTCGAGCACCAGCCGCCCGCCCAGGGAAAACCCAACGATGTCGGCATCGGCAAGGCCGTTACCCTCGATGTATTCCTGCAGATCGTCGGCGAGGCCTGTGAAAGTCCCGCTGTCGGAGCGGGCGGGCGTGTCGCCATGCCCGGGCAAATCGACGGTGATAACTTCGCGTCGTTCGGTCAGGATGGGGATGATGGGCGACCAGGACTGCCGGTTTCCACCCAAGCCGTGAACCAGAAGAAGCTTCGACCCGCGTCCCTGGGTGTTCATTACCATATCGATGTTCTTGTCCATTATGGTCAAACGGCTGATTGCACCGTGTGTGTCCATCGGCTGTGTATCGGAGCCGAACTGCCGCCAGGAAAAGCGTTGCGCAAAGCCGCGCGACCGAAAGCGACAGCAGGATTCTCTCCCGCACGCCTCACTCGGAAGCGATTCCAGCTTTGTCCGCAAATGCCTCGACCGGCTGATCGCGTTCCACGCGTTCGGAATATCGGTCCACCAATTGCTCCGCGTGCGGACGCAGAAGGGCAGTGAAGCGGACCAGCTCCTCCATCACATCGACGATGCGGTCGTAATAGGCCGATGGCTTCATCCGGCCCGCTTCGTCGAACTCCTCATAGGCCTTGGCGACCGAGGACTGGTTGGGGATGGTGACCATGCGCATCCAGCGGCCCAGCACGCGCAACGTGTTGACCGTGTTGAAGCTCTGCGAACCGGCGCAGACCTGCATCACCGCCAGCGTGCGGCCCTGTGTCGGGCGAAGGCCCTTATAGGCGAGCGGCAAATGGTCGATCTGCGCCTTCATCATCCCAGTCATCTGGCCGTGCCGCTCGGGACTGCACCAGACCTGCCCCTCCGACCACAGCGAGTGCTCGCGCAGTTCGTGAATCGCAGGATGGTCGTCGCCCGCGATTTGATCGGGCAGCGGCAGATCGGATGGATCGAATATTCGCGTCTCGCAGCCGAACAATTGCAACAGGCGCGCCGCTTCCTCCACCACCAGCCGTGAAAAGGATCGCTCCCGCAGCGAGCCGTAAAGCAGCAGGATGCGGGGTGGCGGGTCCATGGAGCCTAGCCCGAGTGCTGGATTGCGATGGAGATACTCGGCCCGCAGCGCAGGCAGGTGTTCGGGATCGGACAGGGTGCGAAGACGAGACATAGGTTCGTTTGATCTCAGGCTTGGGGGAAGCGATCGCGCGTGCGATTAGCAAAGGCCACCAGCGACAGCATTACAGGGACTTCCACCAGCACGCCGACCACCGTTGCAAGCGCAGCGCCGCTCGTCAGGCCGAACAGCCCAATGGCGACTGCCACCGCCAGTTCAAAGAAGTTGGAGGTGCCGATCAGTGCGCAAGGCGCGGCGATGCTATGCGGTACCTTCCACGCCTTCGCCGCAGCATAGGCGACGGCGAAAATCCCGTAGGACTGGATGATGATCGGAATGGCG
>JAZBPE010000246.1:0-3025 GCA_036353345.1 Erythrobacter sp.
ACGCTCGTCTGCGGCTTCGCGCATATCTGGGGCATGCCGGTCGCGATCCTCGCCAATAACGGCGTACTGTTCTCCGAAAGCGCACAAAAGGGCGCGCATTTTATCGAGCTCGCGTGCCAGCGGCGCATCCCGTTGTTGTTCCTTCAGAATATCAGCGGCTTCATGGTCGGCGGAAAGTATGAGGCGGAAGGCATCGCCAAGCACGGCGCGAAGCTCGTCACCGCTGTTGCCACCGCGAGTGTGCCCAAGATCACCGTCGTCATCGGCGGCAGCTTTGGCGCGGGCAATTACGGCATGGCGGGCCGCGCATACGCGCCGCGCTTCCTGTTCACCTGGCCCAACGCCCGCATCTCCGTGATGGGCGGCGAACAGGCCGCAAGCGTCCTAGCCACCGTTCATCGCGACGCGGACAGCTGGACAGAAGAGGAGGCCGAGGCGTTCAAGGCCCCGATCCGCCAGAAATACGAAGACGAAGGCAACCCCTATTACGCAACAGCGCGGTTATGGGACGACGGCGTGATCGACCCCGTCCAGACCCGCGATGTCCTCGGCCTCGCCTTCGCCGCGACACTCGAAGCGCCGATTGCCGAACATCCGCGCTTTGGCGTATTCCGCATGTAGAGCGTATGGGGTGCTGGATCGCCTGATGTTGCGATCTTCGCCGCTCTCTTTCTTCTGCCCGCTATCAGGACTCGTCCACGCGCTCATGCCGACCCGCAAACCCACGCTGCTCTCGCGCTTCATGCGCGGTGCGATACTCGCAGTCTGGAAGGCCAAGGGCTGGCGCGTCGTCAACGGGCGCCTGCCAAAGGAGATTGACAAGTTCCTGATCGTGGGCGCGCCCCATTCGTCCAATTGGGATTTCGTCTTCTTCCTTGGCGCGACGGCGGAATTCGACATCGCCCCCAGCTTCATGGGCAAGCACACACTGTTCAAGGGCTGGATGGGGCCGTTCATGTACGACATGGGCGGCGTGCCGGTCGATCGGACAAAACGCGCAAACTACGTCGAGCAGGTCGCGGACGCCTATGCGAAAGCAGACCGGCTGGCGCTCGTCATGGCACCCGAGGGGACGCGGCGCAGCGAGGGCGAGTGGCGCTCGGGCTTCTGGCATATCGCGCGAGCGGCGAACGTGCCGATTGTCATCACCTGGGTCGATCCCGACCGCCATCGCATCGGCTTTTCCGAGCCTTTCATGCCGAGCGATAGCTTTGGCAAGGACCTGGCGCATATCGCTTCGTTCCTGCGCGCCAACCGTCCGGAATATCAGCGATACAAAGTGCTCGAAGCGCAGGCTCAGGCGCTTGTCGCCGCAGGAGAAAGTCGCGACACGTGACATGAAAGCCCACGAAAGGCGTAACGCCCTGCTTTAAGCTGCGGGGCTGGTCCGCTATATGGCGCGTGCGAGGAGGGCGCCGAACATGGCCTTGAACGTTGAGACCCGGAAAAGCGAGCGTGAGCGGATCGCGCGGGCCGTGCTCGATCTCGTCAAGGAGCGGGGTACGGAAATCTCCTATGCGACCGCCATGGCCGAAAGTGGCCTTTCGCGCAGCCGGTTCGAACAGCTCTTCGCCGATTATGACGACCTGTTCGATATGATTGCGCAGGTCTGGTTCGATCAGAGTATGCGCGCGATGGAAGAGGTGCGCGCAGCCGATCTGCCGCCGCCGCGCAAGATGTACGAGTTCTTCCGCAGCCGCTTCGTCATTTCGCGTGAGCGCTACCGCGAAGATCCGGAATTTTTCACCATGGTCTGCGAAATGGGTGCGGCCAATTTCGAGCGGGTGCGCTCCTATGTCGATCTGGCCGACCACTATCTTTGCGAGATCATCGTTGCCGCGCAGGCCGATGGCTACTTCGCCAGTCTAAGCATCGACGAGACGCTCTCGCTCATCAACCAGATGGTCTCCACCTACACCTTGCCCGACAGCTTCATCTACCTTGGCGACAAGCTGACCGAAGCGAAGCTCGCGCAGATCATCGATACGATCTTCACCGGGCTTTCGGGCGAAAGCGGCGAAAGCGTGCAGGGCATCAATACGATCCGAATAGCCTCCTGACGCGCTTTAACGTTTGCGCCGGAATTGCGCGACGTTGGAGGGCAGCTTGCGCGGCCGGCGACGTCGTCTTCGCTCCGCAAGAGCATATTTCAGACTGGCGCCGATAACGGTTGCCGAAAGCGCGAGAATGAGCGCTGCCCAGAACCAGTGCGGCAACAGCAGCGCCGCTTCGATCTGACCGGTGTCGGAAAGCTGACGGCGACCTTCGATCACGATTTGCTCGGTGAAAAGGTAGTTGAAGTCGCGCAGCATGCTCATCGCTGCAAGAATACCCAGAAATTGCAG
Source organism: Erythrobacter sp. (assembly GCA_036353345.1). Lineage (GTDB taxonomy): Bacteria > Pseudomonadota > Alphaproteobacteria > Sphingomonadales > Sphingomonadaceae > Erythrobacter. The sequence continues at coordinate 2,346 of JAZBPE010000246.1, forward strand.
AGTGAAGCGCACGATCCCTGGCGAAGCGCGCCAGGCTATCAGCGCAACGCCTGCAGCGACCAGCGGTAACACGAAATAGCCGGTAGGTGAGCGAACGTAGACAATCACCGAAGCAAATATGATGGCACTCAAACCCCACAGCGCAGGACGCCAGGCTGCGCGGTGCGCGCTGGCCATGATCAGCGCCGCTCCCGCCAGCACCGGGCCAAGCGGCCCCCCTGCCGCGATAAATGCGCGCGCCGGGCCAGACAGGTCGCTCGCCACGCGGCTCAGTGCATAGCCCGAACCGTCCGCAAGGATCACCAGCCGCTCGAATTGCTGCCCGAGTATGCTGGCGGTCAGCCCGTGGCCCATTTCGTGAAACCAGGTGGTAAGGATCGCGAACGGATAGGCGAGATAGATGCCGAAGGGCAGCGCGGGCAGCGCGAGCACGGCGATGACCGCTATCAGCAATCGGCCGACCTGCTCGGCCTGGCTACCGGGCGCAACGAGTGATTGCATGAACCCTACGCCACTTCCTGATCGCGCTCCGCCTGATCAGGTGCATCATGATCTGGCGCGCTGGGGACCGGGCGCTGGTCTTCGGGATCGTCCTTGCGCGGGCGGGCCTTGCCATCCACACCGACGCGGGTGCGGAACCGGTCGGCGGTCTCCGCGTCTCCGGCCCGCTGTTCACCCAG